>CAYTOI010000006.1:0-48025 GCA_964439805.1 uncultured Pseudomonadales bacterium
CCGCCGTCACTTCTCCAAAAGGATAAAACCTCACCGTTCTACCCTCGTTCTCAATATTTATTGCAAGCTGTTTATTATTTCGATCGTAAATATTTCCTCTTACTTGTTTAATTTTTTCTCTTTTTATGGTGTTGTTTTCGGCCAAGTCTCTATAGTGGCTACCCATCACCAAAGTCACAAAGGTCACCCGCGAAAATCCCAGTGCAAAAACCAAAACCAGAACAAAGTTAATCCAGTAGAGAATATTGTGTCTACTTACTTTCATCAATAATTTAATTTGATAGTTTCTGTAGATTCAAACGCGTTTCCCGCCCAAGCACTTACCAAAGCAATAATAAGTATTTCCCAAACCGTCCAAGGTAATCCAAATGCCAAATCAAATACCGCACTAACGACAACCGACACCACCATCACCCATTTGTTAAACCCTCTACTATTATTCATAAACAAATACAAAAGCGTCATTACTGCTACCAAAAACAAACTCATCAGTCCAATTTTGTGATTATAAATACTACTGAGAAACAAACCCGTCACAAAAGCCAGCCAAAACGCCCACTTCTTATCTTTCAAAAGTAACAAAAATGGCCAAAACAAACTAACTCCAAAAATTCCTTCTGCCACCACCAAAGAAATAATAAATAAAACTATTTGTTTTATGATATTCTTGGTTTGCATTAGTTTATGAACAATTCAAAATTAGTATTTCTTCCACCTTTACTGGTCTCCATACTACTATTTACTCTTAGTAATCTCAAGTTGGGTATTTTTCTAAATCAGTCAGTAAATTTTATCTTTAGCCCCATCACACTTCCAGTAGGTTCAGCTCACCAAAGTGTCCAAAATAATGTTCATTACTTCAAAGGACTGTCCGACGTCAGCCGCCAAAACAGAGAACAAAAAGTTCTCATTGCCCACCTAGTCTGGGAAAATGAAACCTTAAAACAAGCTATCAAAGATACCAAAACCGAAACTCAACTCAAAGGCAACTATCAAAAAGTAGTACCTGTAAAAATCTCCCAGTCCTCAGGCAAAACTATGGCCACCTCTTCACAACCACTGAATGAAATTAAGCCAGGCATGCCTATTGTTTCTGGAAATATCTTGCTAGGTCTAGTAACAGAAATAACTGACAATAATATTTCTATCATCTCTCTAGAAGATGAACTTTTTCCAGCTATTGCCATACGGGGTGCACTGGGACCAAAAGGTGTTTTTAAACACGCCAATGGAATAAGCCAAATAGTAAACGTCCCCAGCCAAACACCGTTAATTCTTGGTGACTTTGTTTTGTCTGACCCTTCTGAATTTATTCCCCCAAATTTATTAATCGGCAAAATCACCAAACTTCTCACCACACCACAAGAACCAATTCAAAAAGCCGAAATGAGTAACTACGAATCTCTCCAAAACTCCCCCGACAACGTGGTCATTATCGTTAAACCGTAATTGTCATTCGAATTTCGTACTCGAACTGTGGCATCTATATAAATAAATTCCTCATCTTGAGTTCTTGATTCCTTGAGTTCTTTATTATCTCAACCCCCCTACAACTCTTACCTTCTCCAAAAGCTTGTCATCCTCAAGAACCTTGGCACATCCCCTCACTACCGCTTCCAAAGGGTTTTCCGTAACCCACACCGGCATACCTACTTGCTCACTAATCAGCTTATCTATGCCGCGAATAAGTGATCCACCACCGGCCATTACCATTCCCTTTTCCAAAATATCCGAAACTAAGTCTGGCGGTGTCTCTTCTATTATCAAAGCAATCTCTTGCATAACCTGATTAACTATCGGCATCAAAGCTTCTCGAATTTCGATACTATCTAGTTTCAAAGATTTTGGTAAACCATTCTCCAAACTTCTGCCACGAACTACAATAGTCAAAGGATTTCCTTCTTTTTCTTTTTTCTGAGGATAAGCAGAACCAATCGCAATTTTTATTTCTTCTGCGGTACTCTCACCTAGTAGCAAGCTGTACTTTAGTCTAACGAAGTTAATAATTGATTCAGTTAGCTCATCCCCTGCCACTCTCAAACTTCTATTCAAAACCAATCCACCCAAAGAAATAACTCCTATCTCACTTGTTCCACCACCAATGTCACAAATAAGTTGCCCTTCAGCCTTTTGAACTGGAAGACCTGCCCCTATTGCTGCTGCCATTGGCTCTTCAATAAGAAAAACTGCCCTAGCTCCTGCTTCTAGCGCTGCTTCCTGTACAGCCCTTCTTTCTACTTCTGTTACCCCACTAGGAATTCCAATAGCTACTCTGGGACGAGGAATTTTGAAACCCAATCCTTTATATAGCTCATGAACTTCAACAATATAATGTTTGAGCATTGCTTCTGCTGCGTCAAAATCTGCAATAACTCCATCTCTCAGTGGTCTCACCACTTCAATATTGGCAGGGTTCTTACCCATCATTTTTTTTGCTTCCTCACCCATTGCCAAAATTTCTTTTGTCTTTATATGTCTTGCTACTACCGACGGCTGACGAATAACAACTCCTTTTCCTTTTACGTGGACCACCACATTGGCCGTGCCAAGATCAATACCAACATCCAGTGTTGCCATTCTCCACAGCTTCTCAAACATGATTTTCTAAGTTCAACTTCATAATGCCTCTAAATAATACTCAATGGGTCAGCTTTAAGCAATCACTACTTCCATGTTTTTGCTATTATTATTTTATGGAACCAGTCACCAAAAAAGATTTCCTAAAACTAGCTACAGACCAAAAGAAGGACTTTCTTAAACTTACTGAAGATTTAACAAACCTAATTAGGACAGAATTCTTAAATTCAGAAAAAAATCTTTATAAACAAGTCCAACAGCAATTTAAGTTTCAGACCGAACAACTAAGTGACAAAGTTGAATATCAGCTAGAAGAAGCTGTAAAAGAGCTCAAAAGCCAAAATTTGAATTTTAAGGACGAAATAATGACCGAGCTAAAAGACCTACGGTTAGAGACAGCCGTGACCTCATCCCGCCTCACCAAGGTCGAAAAGCACGTTTTCGCCAATTAGGCGTAATTGCAAAACCTGTAGGGGTCGACCCCCGTATCGACCCTAAACCACAAACCTGTCATGCCGGACCCGATCCGGCTTCCAGTCCCCAGACCTGTCATTCCGATTTTTGCCTTTAGCCCCGGACCTGGATCCGGGGGTAGGCAGGAACCCATAAATAACCCCACCTTACCAACCTAAATAGACCTATAACTTGACAAATGAGCCTGTTTGTGATATAGTTCACACATTACTGAGCTTCGTCGGCTCATTAAAATTCTCAAACCAAAAAATAGCCGCCTGCGATCAGGCCGCCCGCACTTGGAGGTGCAAAATGTCTCGAAAATCATTTCAAATAGTAATCGCGATCACTGTGATCGCCAGCATTCTGCTCACCGCCTGCGGGGGATCTGCTCGAGTAATTCAACCAGATTCTCCCACAGATTCAGTAGTTCGTGACGGCGGGGATACCTTCGTCTTTTCAAGCCCAAAATTGGGCATGAAATATGATGAATGCGTCGCAAGAGCAGCCGTGATGAATCCGGAACTCCTTGTCACGGATCTCGAAGACTTCTCCGAAATCGATTTCAAAGAAGTCTGGTGGTGTGGAGACGGAACCATTGGAGGCGACGATCTTATCTTTATGTCTACCTTGGGGTTTGCAAATCTCACTCCTGGCTTCGTCGATGACGCAGTCATCGTGGGAACCGCCACGCTTTGGAACGGTGTCAAAGTTGTCATTCTTCTGGCGGCTTCCTATGCAGCAGGTGCAATTACGGGTCAGTATTACAATGAAACCCGCAAGCATTCCAACCGCGAACACAGCCCAGACATCGAGGGCACTAAGGCTCGAAAAAACATCGACGCCTTTATTAAGTTGATGGCCGCCTACTTTGGCGGACAAGGGCCTGACCCGCGAACAAAGTGTGGGGTCACAAAGCAAACTCTAAATGGCGTTGAAACTGTACTTCGTGTAGCCATCTGGGTAGCTGATGCCACCTTTAAAGATGGTGGCTATATTCTCTGGTATTATCGTCAGCAACCAGGAGTCCCCCTGAAAGGACCCTGGGGTGGAAGCTATGATATGTCGGAGAAGAACTGGGATGAGGACCCGCACACAAACCAAAGTGAACGTGATCGGGGAATCTCATTCACCTCAGGTATCGACTGTAATTCCATCACCGATACCCCGACCTTCCTCCAGGCCGCTCAGCCTGTAAAATAGAGCCCAGCACAGCCTGTGCAATTAAGCACAGGCTGTTTTATTTCCGCTTGACAAATAGCCACATCTATGGTATATTACAGGTTATCAGTAAGTTTATCAGGCCCTCGTAGATCAATGGATCAGATCGCCTGACTTCGGATCAGAAGACTGCAGGTTCGAGTCCTGCCGAGGGCACTAAACTTATCTTTAACATATTTGACCCAGCCCCTGTAGCTCAGTGGATTAGAGCGTTTGCCTACGAAGCAAATGGTCGCAGGTTCAAGTCCTGCCAGGAGCACAAGGCACATTACGAGCGCGGTCGCAACCATTTGGGCAAAACCCAAAAGGTATAGTCGACCTGAAGCTGCGGTAATGTGCCGACCTTTCTAAATCGAACTCCGGGTTAATCCCCGGAGTTTTTCTTTTTATATTTCTTCTCTGCTAAACTATCTTCATGTCGAAAAATTCATTAGCCAAGGCAGAAAAATCTTCTCCAAACCAGAACAACCAATTCATCAAAATCTGCTTCCACATTTTATTTTTCGTCACTCCCCTTTTACTCTGGCCCTTTACCTCCGAAGTTTTTGAGTTCAACAAAATGATTTTTGTTTATCTCATGACCACCATTATTGCTACTGGCTGGCTAATGCTCAGTATCAAAAACAAAAAATTTGAGCTAGCCAAAACCCCATTAGACATTCCCATTCTCCTCTTTTTTCTCTCGCAACTAATCTCCACGATTCTCTCCATCAATCCTCACACTAGTCTTTGGGGTTATTACTCGCGCTTTCATGGCGGACTGATGTCCACCATTAGTTACATTATTCTCTATTATGCTTTTGCAACTCACTTTGCCGGAGATGCCAAAGGCATTTTTTCCATCATCAAAACTATTCTCGCCACCGCAAGCATTACTGCAATTTATGGCGTACTAGAACATTTTGGTATCGACAAAAAATTCTGGGTACAAGATGTTCAAAACAGAGTTTTTTCTACCCTAGGACAGCCCAACTGGCTCTCCGCCTATCTCATTGCCATTCTCCCAATTCCCCTTTATCTTTCTTTCACAAACAAAAGTCTCTACTCTCGCACTATTTACTTCTCACTTTCTGCTCTCTTTCTTCTCACCATTATCTACACCAAATCCCAGTCAGGTCTTGGAGCCACCGCCGTCGTCCTTTTGCTTTTTGTAATTTATCTTCTCAAAAGAGCCAACAAATTAATCTATTCCCTAGCGCTTATTCCCTTAATAATTGCAGTATTTTTTATTCCCCGCACTAGCCAGGTCGCACTTCGGACGCTTAAATCCCTTAACAACACCAATCCTTTTTATTCAAATACTCTAGACATCGCCAAAATCGATAATGTTGCTAGAGGCAATGGCGGTTCTGACTCTATGGTCATTCGCCGAGTTGTTTGGGACGGTGCTATTGCACTGGGCAAAAAATATCCCTTTTTTGGTTCTGGTGTTGAAACTTTTGGCTATGCCTATTACAGTGTACGCCCTGTGGCTCACAACTTCACTTCCGAAACAGATTTTCTGTACAACAAAGCCCACAACGAATATCTAAACTTTTTGGGTACCACCGGCTTCTTTGGCCTCTTAACTTATCTTTTCCTCATCTTCTCTATCTTAAAAATATTCTCCAAAAAATCTGATAACCGAGATCTGTCATCTGATATCTCAACCCCATTATTGCTAGGGGTTGTTTCTATCCTCATCACCAACTACTTTGGCTTTTCCGTCGTTAACATTGGACTTTTCTTTTTTCTCTTCCCAGCCATAGCCGTATCCTTATCTGACAATCTAAAAAATTCAATATTTAATTTAAATTTCAAAGACAACTTCTTACCTATCTCTGTACTCATTATTCTTTCCCTTTTCTCACTAAACAAAGTTCGCAATATTTGGCTTGCTGATATTTATTACAACAAGGGCAAAAGTAATTTGGAAGCTAATCAGATAGCAGTAAAACTAAATCCTTCCGAACCAGTTTACATTAGTCAGCTTGGTCAAATACAGTCTCTCATAGTCTCTCAAATAATCTGGCCACAGATGGGAACAATTGCCACTGCAGAACCAGAAATAAGACAAAAAGCAGAGAATTACTTAAAACAGTATGTAGATGGTGCCATCGCAAACACCCAAAAGGCTGTTGCCATGAATCCATACAATCTCAACCTCTACAAAAACAAAGCCAGAACCGAAATAGCCCTGGCAGTCGTAGACCCCAAGTTTAATAATTCTGTATCAAACACCTTGCTCAAAATTATTGAGCTCTCCCCTACTGACCCAGCCAACTACCAAAACCTAGGCATTATTTACAAAACCTTAGGTAACAAAGAAGAAGCAACCAGAGCTTTTAACAAAGTCCTAGAGCTTTACCCCAATCACCAAGGAGCCAAGGATCAACTCACTACCCTCGCCACCCCTAGTGCCAAAACCCAAAAAAAATAGCCCCCAATGAATTGAGGACCATTCTAATTACTATTCCGACTTCGGTTTTACCATGCCCAAATAAAAACTTGAAGCGATCAATTCTGCGTTATACAAAACTACGCTCCACACACCCAACATAAAAATGCCAGAAACTTTTAAGAATTCCGCACTTGTTACCTTGCCAATGCTAGAAGCTTGTATTACAAGCAAGACAATCACGACCAAAAACCCAAAATTCATAAAAAACCTATTCAAGTTAATTGCTTTTTGATATTGAATTTTGCCAAATACACCAGCAAGCGAAAAAACCATTCCTGTCATGACCAATGCAAGTAATACCATATTGAAAACCATCGAAAGACTTACTGTCTTTGCCACCAAATCAACAAGATTGATAACCAAAACACAAACAAACAAATACGCCATCGTAGGAACAATTTTAATGCGCATACTAACTTCCTCCAGGTTATAAGATAGCTTTATTATACTACAGGATAATGATAAAATAGAGTTGATGAAGATTCTTACCACCCCAGACCCATTTTTACGCAAGGTTGCAAAACCGGTACTTAAGTACGACAAAAAACTCGAAAAACAAATCTCCGAGCTCATTTCTACGCTGAAATCAGCTACAGACCCAGAAGGTGTCGGACTAGCTGCAACTCAGGTAGGCTTGGACAAAAGACTATTCCTTGTCACCATAAACGGCAAGCCAGAAGTCTTTATCAACCCCAAGATCATCAGCCTAAGCGAAGCCATGCTCTCAGATGTCTACAAAAAGTCCAAAGAACGCTGGCTAGAAGGCTGCCTCTCCTTACCCAAAATCTGGGGCTTTGTCGACAGACCATACTGGGTAGAACTAGAGTACCAAACTCCAGTAAACGGAGAACTAATAACCAAAAAAAGAAAGTTTGAAGACGTTGAGTCCTCCTACGTTCAGCACGAAAACGATCACTTGGATGGTATTCTTTTTACAGATCATATTCTCAAACAAAACGGAACAATCCTTAAAGAAACCGCCAAAGGTCTCGTTCCAATAGAAAAAATCTGATTGAAAACAAAAAAAGTCTATCCTTAAGATAGACTTTTGTGTATAAATTATTTTTCAAACATTAAAGCCAAACTAATAGGCTTCACTGTAAAGGTCTTATTCCCTACAATCACAAAAATGCTTGCAATCAACAATCTCACTATGTAGATTAAAATTGCGAGAATTAATGAAACTGTTAGATTTTGGGTTTTTAAAAATATCCCCCACCAAACCAAAACCGCGTTAAAAAAAGAAGCTATAAACCAGATCCCCAAAATAAACGATGCTGTCACAAGGTCACTTCTGTTTTTAATAGTAGTAAACAAGTGAGCAACTGCAAAAAAATCAATACAGCAAAATGCAACTGCAAAAATTGTTGCCCATAAAATATCAAAAATTCTAAGATCGCCCAACATGTCTTTCAAAGAATACTCCGTAACTGCAAAGTTAAACAGATCAAATGACGCCAACGCCAAAATAAGTAAAAAGCCGAACACCCAAGGTGGTAAAACCAAATTCCACAACATCGCAAAAAACTTCTTCATAGTTCCTCCGGAAAAATATAATATCAAGGTAAATCTTCGCCTATTATACTATAAGTCTGTGCTAAAATGATATATGCTCAAAAATATTGTCTACTTCGGTTCTGCGCAGTTCACAGCTGACATCTTCGATGCCCTATTTGAGGCCAAAATAGTCAACATTGTGGCTGTAGTTACAACCCCAGACAGACCGGTAGGCAGAAAGCAAATTGTTACCCCCTCCCCTTTGGCCTTAGCCGCCGAAAAGTATGACCTGCCTGTGTACAAGCCAGAAAAGCTAGACGAAGCCAATTTGGCCCATCTGAGACTCTTAAAACCCGATATTTTTCTGGTGGTAGCCTACGGACAGTACTTTACCGAAAGCTGGCTCAAAACCCCCAACCTAGCCACTCTCAACATCCACTTTTCCCTTCTCCCCAAATACCGAGGCTCGCTTTGTATCTCTGAAGCCCTCAAAAACGGTGACGAGGAATCTGGTGTAACTCTTATGGAAATGGCTGCCAAGCTAGACGCTGGCAATATCATTGCCCAACAAAAAGTAAAAATCGACTTAGACGATAACTGCGAGACTTTGAACAAAAAACTAACAGAGTCAGCCAAACAAATCCTTCTTCACGATTTTGTGGTCTATCTCGATGGCGGTTTGGAAGCAATCCCTCAAGACGAAGCCCTAGCAACAACCACACCATCATTCAAAACAAAAACCAGACAAAACGCCTATATAGACTGGGAAATAATTGATAAGGCTTTGAACGCCAACACCAATTTAGAATACAGACAGGAAATCCACAATCTTATACGCTCCAACAACCCCGACCCAGGTGCTTGGACAATTTACAATAATCAGGAAATTAAAATCATTAAAACTAGTATTAATCCTCTCGGACTCTTTAACATAGACACTGTTCAGGTTCCAGGCAAAAATCCAATATCCTGGAGTCAATATTCTTAAGCAAGATGCATATCCCATAATTTGCATTTTTAGCTTGAATGCTCTAAAATACACCAAAACTATCTTAGGAGAACCTTTAAATGGATGATTTTTTGACTTGCGTTAAATGCGGAACTGTTTTACCCAAAGACAAACCTGTATCCAGAAGGCATGTAAGATGCGTATTTTGTGGCTGCCCCAACCCCAATCCAAACTTTCAACTTAGTGATTCAATCGATGATTTTCAAGATGATTACGCGGACCCAGCAAAACGAAGAAAAAGAGTTATTGAAGTAGAGCCGTCCAAAATCTATCGGATACTGTCCTCAGGAATACTTTCGATAGCATTATTTCTTTCTTACAATGCCTATTATGGAAATTTAAGGACTTTGACATATTTATTAATTGCAGTTTTACTTATCCTGCCCACCATCCGCAACTCTTTTGTACACGGTCACTGGCATCGAACCCTTATTCGACTTTCATCAAGATCTCAGGAACAGTACACCTTGGAGTCTGAAGCAGATTACACGTTTCTCGTAATTGCCAGCATAAGCTACACATTTTATTTCATCTACAACCTTATCTTTAACTTCGAAGACAGCCATTTACGATTGATCCCTTCCATCGTTTCCATAGCTTTGTCTGTATTTTCTGTTTGGTTTGTGAGCAGTTTCCTAGAAATTGCCGGAGAATTTATCGGAAAAGCATTTCCCAAAAAGTAATACCTAAAACTCCCCTAATTCAGGGGAGTTTTTTATTTCAAAAAAATGACAGCTTAAGCAATAGCCAAAGAAGCTTTTGATTGTGTCTTTCGATAATCTACTCGAAGAGCTCTCTTGCAAGAAGTGCAGACCTTAATCTTTACCTTTGATCCCTCAATTACTATGTGGTGGGTGTGTAAATTAGGCTTGCGGACAATTTTTGTTCTTCTCTTGGAAAAACTAACTGAATTTGCGTGCTGAACACCTTTTCCGCACACGTTGCAACCATATTTACCTTTTTCTGCTTGTTTCATGAGGCTAATTTTACCATAGAAAGGTTATAATGAAACAATGTTAAGCTTACTTGCCATTCTCATCTCTTTTGTTTACTTAATTATCGCTATCGGAGTTCACGAATTTGCCCATGCATATACAGCCGACAAGCTTGGTGACCCCACTGCCAGAGCCTACGGAAGAGTAACTTTGAATCCATTAGCCCACATCGACCCAATAGGTACTGTGGTCCTTCCCCTTTCACTCATGCTCCTATCAGGAGGTGCATTTGCCTACGGTTGGGGCAAACCAACACCTTTTGATCCTCAAAATCTTCAAAATCCACGCAAAGACTCAGCTCTTATCTCTGTCGCCGGACCCTTAAGTAATATTATTCTTGCCTCAATTGGTGCCATTCTCATTCGCCTTGTTCCAGATATGTACTCATTTTTTATCGTTCCCCTGATCACTACAAACATTGCTCTCGCTGTATTTAATTTAATCCCGGTCGGTCCACTAGATGGCCAAAAAATCCTCTTTGGAATACTGCCAAGAGACTTAGCTTATGAGTTTCAATCCATCATGAACCGCTATGGAACACTGATTCTGATCTTTATGATCTTCCCCATCTTTGGTGGTGAAGCACCAGTCAGTGCCCTGATGACCCCAGCCATCCGTTTCTTCCTCAACCTCCTCCTCCCATAAAAACCAAAAATAATAGTAGGGCAGTTTTTTAGCACAATAAAGAAAAATATTGCGTAGACTGTGTTTTGTTATGATGTTTGCAACCAAAAGAAGACAATGCAGAAGTGTTCAAAACCGCGCGCAAGCGGACCCCGCAAGCTACTGCGAAGTGGGACCTGAGCACGGATTTTGGATACTTCGAATTGTGAAACCTACAAACTGCGTCTTCTCTGCAAAAAGCTAAAGACTCCAACAACTACCAGCAACAATCCAAATCCAAATAAAGCAACTTTGAATATGGTCGACAAAGCAGATCCTAGGCCAGTACTAGAAGTGGTAGAAGTTGTGCCCGTTACTGTAACTTTTGGAGTAGCAGTAACCTTTGTTTTTGTCACCGTAACTTCTTTTTCTTGTGTAGGGGTAGGGGTAATAATCACCGGAGCTACAATTTCTTTTCCAAAATCAATAGGCTCAATAGTGCCAGCAACCATAACATCCATGGATGGCTTGTTGCCATAACTATCTTCTTCAGAAGTCACAAACAGCTTCACAAACTTCATGTCCGAAATTGTAGAAAGCTTGCCTTTTTCTACTTCACCAATTCTTTTCTGTTTTCCATCTTCTCCCTCTATCCAAGCTACATATCTATTTTTCTCTGCTGACAAGGCAATTCTCAAATCTCTACAAGTCATAACTATTCTATAGTTACCGTCTACGTATACAGAAGCAGCAAAACAGCTCCCGGCACCATTTCCACGCAGGTTAACAACTCCCTCATTAGCATAACTAGCCTTAACCCCAATCAAAAATGCAAAAATTATCCCAAGCAAGCCAAAAAGAAGTCTTTTCATATAGCCCAATTTTAACATCAATTCAAACCACAAAAAAGTCAGGGGTTAAACCCCTGACTTCAAGATTATTTCAACCTCTTACTATCTAAAGCATACTTAAGCTCAAAGTACTCTTCAAGAATTTTAGCAATTGAAAATTCAGCAATCACACTGGTTGATACTGCAAACGAGATCATTACAGTAATTGCCAAGGCCTCAAGTAAATTGTTGCCTGAAACATACAGTGACAAATCAGCTGAAAAAACACTGAAAAATTCTTTATCTGTCATATCGTACTCATTTTTAATGATACGGCGACCACCGAGATCTACACAGCAGTTATTTAAAGCTTGCACAAACAGATTCCAGTTTTCCACATTCAACGTTTTTTGAGCCGCCGAATTCAAATCAGGGTTTGCAAAAATAATTCCAAGCATTTCGTATACTCCTCAATAGGTTATTTAGGTACCTGTATATTCTACCATTATAGGACTAAGTGTCAAGATAGATCCTTCACCATATACTCCCCAACAAGTTCATACCCAAGCTTGCGGTAGTACTCCCTTGTGCCCACAGCCGAGATTATTGCCATTCTCTTGTACCCTCGCTCCAAGGCTATTTTCTCAGCCTCTACAAGCAATCTCTTCCCCAACCCCCTATGTTGACTCTTTTCTTGTTCTTTATCTGTCTCGAGTTCTTGAGTTCTTGAGTTCTTGAGTTCTTTTACTTGTCCATACGTATGCACCTCTCTCACAATCGCCGAATTTTCTAGCTCCTCAAACAACATTTTCTCTCCCTTTTCTGGCAATCGTAACCGAAGCATTGAGAACAAATTCTCTTTAGACTCAAAACTCAAAAACAGTTCTTTGCCACCAAGAGTTTCTCGCTCATCTACCAAAAGCTCCACGCTTGCGTCAT
Organism: uncultured Pseudomonadales bacterium; assembly: GCA_964439805.1. Lineage (GTDB taxonomy): Bacteria > Patescibacteriota > Microgenomatia > UBA1400 > MFAQ01 > MFAQ01. Next base: position 12,565 of record CAYTOI010000006.1, read on the forward strand.
AAACCCCGCCTCTTACTTCCCTACAACGAATACATTTACAAAAAACCTTCTCTTTCTTCAGATCCTCCTGAATCATCTGACGCATATTAGTGGCCAATGACCCGCTACTAACCCATTTTTTACTAATGTCTCTCACCAATCTATCTATTCGACACCACTTCGGAGTCAAGGCTTTTACTGCTTTCAGAACTCTTCTAAGCTCCAAGTCGCCATAGCTCTCATACTCCCCTCTCTCCCACATTTTAAAAAGCTCAGTTCCAGGGATAACCATAGCAGGATAAACTTTTATATAGTCAGGACCAAAACGAGAGTCAGTAAACATTATTTTTGCCATCTCTATGTCTTTCTCAGGATCACTTCCTGGTAAATTTGGCATGAAGTGAAAACAAATCTTCAATCCTGCATTTCTACACATTCTTGTGGCTTCTGCAACTGCGTCGAGCGAATGGCCTCTCTCAATTTTCTTCAAAATCTTTTCATCAAAAGCCTGAACTCCAAGCTGCACTTTTGTCACTCCCATTTTTCGCCAAAGCTTTACTTCTTCTTCCGTGACCCAGTCTGGCCTAGTCTCTACAGAAATACCCACAATTCTATTTTTGGCTGTCTCATTTTTCATAATTGCATCTTCTAAGCTTTCGGAAACTTCGCCATTTATACCGTCGTACATTCCCTTAAAAAATTCTTTTTTATATTCATCTGGATAAGCCGAAAAAGTTCCACCAATAACAATTAAATCAATTTTGTCGGTAATGTGGCCTGTAAGTTCTAGTTGCTTAAGCCTCATCTCTACTTGTTTTTGGGAATCAAAGTTTAGCTGCTTGGCTCGCTGAGCTGCTGGCTCGTCAGATAAGTAAGACTTGGGCATTCCCTCTTCCAAAGGACAATATACGCAGTTTCCTGGGCAATAGTGGGGCTTCATCATTACTGCAAACGGTGCCACTCCAGACTCAGTTCGAATTGATCTTGTTTTGAAAATTTCAATTAAGTCTGGGTCCGTAAGGCATTTTGATATCTCAGAGTTTTTGGGCATAGACTTCAGTTCTTTTGCCCAGACATGGCGAAAATCCTCCGCATTTTCGGGAGTCATTTTTTCCTCATCACGCCTAATTAAATCAGCCAAAGTCATTCCATACATTTTAACGCCTGAACCAACAAAAAAACCGTCCTCCCTTGAGAAGACGGTCAAAAGCCTAAACCAAAAGCCGAGCACCTCTATCCAAATAGTCTGTTACTGCTTGAACCCGTTCAGCAACCCAATCAGCAGGCACCATTTCCCCCACCACGCCAATCATGTCATCAAGAGAGAAGGCTTTCATTTGAAAACAGAAACAAATTGCCTCTTCAATCTTCTTTTTCATCAAATTGGAAATAATAATCTCGTAATTCAACATCAATTGCTTTCCCCGCACTTCGTAGTGAACATTTAAATATTTCCCCTCGGCAGTTCCCATAAGCAATACTTTCTCCATAAGTCCTCCATGTGTAATTTAATCTGCTTAGCTATTTTAACACACTAGCCCCATAACAGTGTCCAATAGGACAAACTTATCTCAATATATAATAATTTAGTGCCAACATCCACAAAACCTACCTACAATAAAATCGCAACTCAATTTTCTGCCTCCAGAAGCTATATTTGGCCAGACTTAAAACCCTTCCTGGGTAATGTCCCAGAAAATGCTAGCGTCCTAGATCTGGGCTGTGGCAACGGCAGATTGTTACTAGGACTTCCCAAAAACATAAAATATCTAGGCGTTGACCAGTCTGACTCGCTTCTCCAAATGGCAAAAGAACTCCATCCAAACAATAACTTTGCAGAAGGAAATATCACCGAAGAAAACGCTTGGAACAACTTACCAAAGTTCGACTATATCTTTTGTATTGCCGTCATCCACCATCTACAAGACCACAAAGAGCATCTCTTTCTGCTCAAGCAAATCAAAAAACACCTCAAACCAAACGGCAAAGTCCTCATTACCGCCTGGAATCTCTGGCAACCAAAGATACTCAAACATCATTTTTCCACGCAAAGTATAGGCTTAAAACTCAAAACCTTGAATCTAAGAACACTTCATATTCCCTTTCAAAACACCCCTCGTTTTCACTTCGCCCACACCAAACCATACCTAGAAAGACTTGTTCGAGAGTCTGGAATGACACTAATTATTGACAAAAGCACAAGAAACTACCTAATTCATACTTGACAGGCTAATAACCCTATAAGATAATATATCTGCACCCTAATAGGAGGTCTATGGAAAATATTTTGTTGTACGAAGGAAATGTAGAAATCTATCTACAAGGACCAAACGCCATCACTCAATATTCAGTCAAAAATGGCACCGCCACCCTTGTAATTGGCACTGAAGAATCGAACATTGTAGTTTTCGATTCAAGAAGTGTAGTTGTCGAAGTATTAATTGGTATCTTAAATAAGACAGTTAGCCCAAATCAATTTATCGAAATATTTAGGCCAAGTTGCTTTGCAAGTATTTATACTAACGACGAAGAAAAGATGACCATTTACCTTTCTGAAAAAAGGACTGAATTTGGTGAGCCATCTCGGATTTTGTACCTTGGCGTCATTCACGACGCTACCTTTCCGGCGGTAATCACTGCTTGGGAAAAGTTTTCAGTAGTGACAATTGATGATCTGGACGCAATTGCATTTTGCAGTCTCATTATCAAAGAAGATTCTTTAGAAATTGGTCTCACTCAAGCCTCGAATTTAGACGAGGCTTGTTTTTTTATCAAAACTCAATTCCCTTGACACACCCTCAAATTTTTGCCATACTTAAAATACAATGAACGACGATCTCGGCAACTTCCCCAAACCACCATCTTTATCTCCAAATCCTACAACTCCTGACCCAATTTCTCCCGCCCCAACACTACCCACCACCCCAAACTTTACACCACCAGCTGAAACAGCTAGTTCTTCCACGTACACTCCTCCAGCCTTCGAACCAACTCCCGACGAAATCCCCTCTACCGCCAACAGTCCCGTAGAAGACTTTTTTCCCGAAGTAAAAACATCTGAGCCAGAAAAAATCGAAGACACTCCAAAGATTGAAACTTCACCAGCAAACAATAACTACTTCACACCAAGTACTCCCCAAAATGAACCCGTTATGGCCACCACCGCTCCAGTAGCACCTTCATCAAATGGATCTTTGCTCACCATTGTTCTTTTACTAGTTGCCGGTGTTGGTATTTCTGGTTCTGTATTTTTGTATTCTCAGTCAGCTGCTCTCAAAAAACAACTTACAGACATCACCAAAACTTTAGAACAACAAAAAACCATAATCACACCTTCTCCCACCCCTACAGTCATCGAAATCCCCACGCCTACCCCAGCCAAGGAATCTACCGAAGAAGCCACCATCACTCCTACCCCAATTGCTTCTCCCAGCATTTCTTTCTCCAAAGAATTTATCCCTTTAGCTCTTGCACCTCAAGCTCTTAAAGTAGGTATCAACAAAGAGCCAAACGCTCAACTAATTTTGGTAAAAGCTGAAAACGCCACAGACAAAGAAAACTCAGTTATAAAATATTTCTTCCGCAAAGACTTGACCACCAAAAAATATTTTTACGTTTCCATTAACTCCAAAAACGAATCAGAGATCAACGACAATGCTATCTATGTCAATCCAGACAACAACATCCCATCCCTAAACGACCTCGTATTGGGAAACAAGCTAGGAATCGATTTTAAGGCTGCTTACGATGTTGCTACCAAACTTTGTACTGTGAGCTGCACAGGTTATCCTGTAAACGCCCAGTTCATTATGTCCGGAGCTAACACTATCTGGCAAATCACTTTGGACCCAGCCGGTAAAAAATTCATTGTCCAAATCAACAGTGTAACCAAAGAAGTCCTCTACAAATCCCCCAACATATAATCCCTTATTTTGAGTTCTTGAGTTCTTGATTCCTTGAGTTCTTGAGTTTTTATCTATTTCATCTCATCCACGTACAAAGTCGTTCCACTAAACTCGCCATAAACTTCTACGTCACTACCCACCCTACTCTTAAGGTCTAGCTTTCTACTGGTAACCTCTGTAGTCTTTGTTTCTGACTTTACAAAATACTTCTCACCTGTAGAAGTCAGTTTACCTATTAGGGTTACCCCAGGCCTCTCTGATATGCTTGTATCTTGAGGGGTACTAGTACTTTTCCCAAGCTCACAGCCAGAGAGTAACACTCCAAAAACAACTAGTGACATACCAACTATTAAGTGAGTTTTTTTCGCCATAACTTCAATATAACAAAAGAGAGAATTAAAATCTCAAATAGGCTGCAGAAAATGATCTTTCTAGGGTAAAATATAGTTTGTACGCCGTCATAGCTCAGCTGGCAGAGCGCGTTCTTGGTAAGAACGAGGTGTTGGGTTCGACCCCCAATGACGGCTCCGAACGCTCACAACACAAAAAAACAGATAAATACCTTATCTTGAGTTTTTGAGTTCTTGAGTTTTTGAGTACTTTATCTTGCCGAGGTGGTAGAGTGGACAAATACACGAGTCTGTAAAACTCGCGGCGCAAGCCTACACAAGTTCGAATCTTGTCCTCGGCACTAAAAATATCCCGATCCTTTATGGAGCGGGATTTTTTTGACATGATAGACAAGATTCGAACTGCCGGAACCAAACCCGTAACGGTTTTGGTGAGGCCCGGTGAGGACACGCTACTGCGGGTACCGATCCTCGGAAAATCCTGTCCTCGGCACTAATTAAACTCTCGCCCTTGTGGTGAGAGTTTTTTTACGCCTTCTTAACCCTGAAGGTAAAAGTGCTTCCCTTATCTGGCTCCGAAGACTCTAGCCAGATAGATCCTCCCATACCTTCCATTAACAGTTTCGATATATAAAGCCCAAGCCCCGTCCCCTTGGTAGTGTCTCTAGTGTACAAACTACTTCCGGCTTGCTGGAACTTGCGGAACAAAAGCTTCTGCTGATCAGCAGGAATACCTCTACCAGTATCAACAAATGACACGTCAAAGCCCTCATCGCTACTTTTAATCTTTACCGTCACTCCACCCTTTTCCGTGAATTTAAGGCCGTTACCAATTAAATTTATTACTACCTGTTTAATTTTATCCTTATCACAAATAGCCATCATCTCACCCTCTGGAGCCTCAAAGTTCAGATACTTATCTGTTTTTATATCTGTGTTTTTTAACTCCCCTATTGTCTCTTCGATAACTTTTTTCAAATCAATTTTCTCGTTCTTAAACTCAATCTTTTTCATTTCCAATCGACTAATGTTCAAAAAGTCGTTAACAATCTCAATAAGTCTCAAACTGCCTTCGTGGATATCTTCTACCATTTCTTTAACATCAGGATTCTTTATTTCATTCACATAGTTTTCAATTATCATCTCCGAGTTTCCTCTTATAGCCGTCAGCGGAGTTCTTAGCTCGTGGCTAGCAATAGAGAAAAATTCATCTTTGCTTCGATTCAAAATCTTCTCTTCAGTTACATCCTGCAAAATCATAATTGCGCCTATAGACTTCTCATTATCCAAAACAGGAGCAATGTAAACACGTAAAAACTTAAATCCGTGAGCCAGCTCCGGAATATCAAATACCTTGAGAGTCTCTATGGACTCTTTTACTTTTTCAATCAGAGAAAAGTCTGCGCCCAAAAACGAATCTATTATTTTTAAATCCCAACTTTTTTCAGTTTTCCCAAAGAAATCCTCAAGTTTCCCGTTTTGAGATACAAAATTTAAGCTCTTATCCACAATCACAAAGGCTTGGGGCAAAGCCAAAATGGAAGACTTCAGCCTTGCTTGCTCCTCTGATAACTCTTTCGTTCTCTCTACGACTTTCTTCTCTACATTTTTCTTTTCTTCTGCTAGCTGATTTTCCAGAATTTTACTGTCTTCCAAAACATTTAACATGGCCGCCTGACTTTGATTTTGTTCAGAATTAATCCTACTCAGCTCTTCCAAATTCCTAGAAAGAAGCTCAGTTTTTCTACGCACCTCTTCATCTGAGTTCCTTTTTGCTTCTCGTAGCGACTTAACCATAATTCCAATACTTTCCGACAAAGACTCAATTTCGTCAGATGTCTTTAAGGTGGTAAATTCAACAGTTTCCCCTTTAGACACCCTACTAGAATGTTCATCCAAAACACTGAGTGGTTTAAAGAGTTTAGCCAAAAAGAAAAATTGCACCAAAAGCCCCAACAAAACTCCACCGCCAATCAAAAAAACAATCGGCCATAAAATATTATTTATCTGGCCAAATATCGACTCCGTACCACTCTCTGTAACCAGAAAAAAAGGTGTATCTCCAATTTTTTGAACCTGCAACAACTCCATCTCTCCTTCCCCTTCTTCTCCATCTTCAAAATCCATATAATCTATACTTGCTGAAGCAGAGTAATTATCTATAACATCTTGAACTATTTGGTATTGCAAAGGTTTAAGTCCAAAACCTTCATATCTACGTTCTTCACGAATCTTAGCCAATTTCTCTTCACCAATTTTACCCAAACTTTGATAAGCCTCAATCTCTTTATCAGTGCTTATAATCACGCCATTCTCATCCGTCAAAAAATAGTGTCCGATTTTTTTGGTCGGCGAATTATCAAATAAAGTATTAATAAAGCCAACATCTAGTTTTATAACTACCACACCAGCAACTGTATTTTCAACAACTACTGGAGCTGAAAAATAATACCCAGGTTTCTTTGTCACGGTTCCAAAAGCGATCTGCATATGAGTATTACCCCCTCTCGCCTTATTAAAGTAGTCTCTGTAGGCAAAGTTATTATTCAAAAAACTAGGGTCAACCGAGACAACTACATTGCCCTCCATATCCATCAAATAGACATTTGAGTATTCTCTAGCCAGAGACACAGACTTAAAAAAATCAACCAAATCCGTCTCTCCTGATTTTTTGGAACCCATAAAATATTTTTTGACCAACTCGGTGTTTGCCAGTTCTCTTACAGCACTTACTGGTCTAGACAAAGCAAAATCAATTACTTTAGCCTGACCTTCAATAACCACTCTAGTAGTTTCTCTCTTTGAATTTGTGAGTTCATTTACGGCCAACTTGTAAACAAAAAATATTAGAATAGAAGCAAATACTCCAAGCAGAACTATATTTAACCAAATTACTTTAGATCTTAGTGCTACTTTAAACTTATTTTTCATTCTCATTTTTTAGATGTGATAACTCTTTTTTTAGCTCCATCATTTTTAGCTCCCTACCCACCATTAATTGATTAAATTTGTTTAGCTTTTCCATTGACTCATTATTCTGCTTCAACAACTTTCTTTCTTCGGTTACATCTTCTTCTACACCTACAAAACCAACCAACTCCCCTCTTTCATCAACAATGGGCGACACTGTAGATTGAGCAATATAATTTTCTCCATTTTTGCGTCTATTTTTGAAGTCTCCAGAAAAAACTTGCTTTTCTGTTTTAATTTTTTTCCAAAATTCCGCATAAAACTCCTTTGGCATTTGGCCTCCCCACAATCTAGGAGTTTTACCTATTATCTCCTCTTTACTGTACCCGGTTAGCTTTGATGCAGCATTATTTGCATATATCACAACACCATTTATATCTGAAATTACAATATGGCTATTGGCAGAGTCCAGCGCTAGTTTGTAACGAAACAATTTGGACGTTAGCTGTTCAGCAATCTTCTCACCACGTACACCTGCAGAAGCCAAGCCATAAACCATTACGTAAAGCAAAAAACTAATTATTACTCCCAAACCCAATACCAAATTAATATCATTATTAATTTTTGCAGGTACTCCAATTATAATTTTCCACTCAGCCGAATTTAAGATTTCCAACCTCAACTCCTTTTTGATAAGTTTGGAACTAGCAGTGTCCCTCCCAAAAATTTTGCTATCTCCATCCCAGCTCAGCAAATACGCGTCAGACCCCAATATACTTTGCATCTCTTCAATTACTTTATCCACTTTTATTATTGCGTTAACAAATCCAACCACCTCACCTTTTTTTAAAACTGGCACAATAAAAATTAGTCCAGGTCCGGTATAACCATCGACATCAATAACACTGTCCACAGAGGTCATTACTGGAGACTTCAAATTAATCGCCTCTAGAATAGCCAATCTTCTTTTTTCATCGCCTACCAAGTTAAGACCCGTTGGGTCAAATACTTTACCTTCTGAATCAACCACCTGAGAAACAATAAACTGCTCTGGATAATTCAAGTCAATTTTTGGTTTAAAACTAGGGTGCTCAGACTCCATTTCCTTTACGTACTTACCCAAGTCTTGATTTGGCACCCTGTCCACATAACGCACTCTCAAAAGGTTTTTCGTCCAGTTATTTTCCGAAACAGTAGAAACAAAATTTGATAATTCGCTATCTGCAACATTCTCTGAAGACTCATAAAACCCCTTAACTCCAGTTACATAAATAAACATGTTCTCAGTTAAATTATTCAAACTCAACTTAAGCTTATTTTCGTACTCAATTAATTGACTGTTTTGTAGGCTGTCGTTCTTCACCATATATTGCCAGACACCAAACGAAACAAGCAACGAAACTGTTAATACAATTATGTCTAATCTGTCATAAATTGAACGAGAAAATCTCTCCCACATTGATTCATGATACACTGAAATTAATAAAGAAAAAATGGCAATAACAACAATCTTTTTTTTACTTTTTGTTAATATTATTTGGTGTGCTGCTTTATACCTAGAACCCACTCACACCACCCCATTTAACTACTTATATAACATCAGCTACGGACTATCTTTTTTAATGTCTGGAATCGTAAGCCTTCGCTTAGCAAAAACAATTCCGCAAAACAAATACCTATACAATCAGGTCTTTATATCCACCAGTCTTTTTTTTCTTGCCCAGTTTACCTGGGCTTACTACAACGTCATGCTTCACTCAGAAGCGCCCTACCCAAGTGTCGCAGACTTTTTTTGGATTATCTTTTATATATTTAATTTATTTATTGCTGCCGGTATTTTTAAATCTTTAAAAATCGATTTTAATTTTTCAAAATTTATGGAAATTTTTGCAATTTTTGCTGTTATTTTTACCATTAGTCACACATTTGTTACAGCAAACAGTATCCCAGAAACTTCTACCTTGTCAGCCAAGATTTTAGATATCGCTTATCCACTATTCGATTCCTTATTAGTATCAATTTATTTATCCAGCATCAGAAGCGCAGAAGGTCGTTTCAAACCAGCTCTTCTCTACTTCACTTCTGCTTTTTTTGTCCTTACTATAGGTGACAGTCTTTTTACTTATCAGAATATTCTCGAAACTTATTGGAATGGTAATTTTGTTGACGGTCTTTTTGCAATTTCAGGATATCTATACGCCATGGGTGTAATTTCTTTACCACTAATCTTAAGTTCAGTAAATGTCTCAGACTCAATTAGCTCCCAAGACATCTAATTTCCCTGATATATTAATACTGTGTCTACAGAAGGTGATCCAAACTCTATTGATGCTTTAACGGCCAGGTATTTACCGTATCTTAAGGAAATTCAAAAAAAATTATTAATACTTACAGGTATAGTTTTTGGATCTGGCATCTTTGGTTTTATCTACTATCAAAAAATTCTTTCCACCATCCTTGGTTTTTTTAGCTTCAAAGGTATAACCATGGTTCTTACTTCACCATACCAGTTCTTTGACCTAGCAATAAACACTGGGCTCGCCACCGGAGTCGTGGTTGCTGTTCCCTTGTTTATTTACTTTATCCTTAGTTTCCTCAAACCAGCCTTAGCACCCAAAGAGTTCAAGCAAATCATCAACATGGTTCCTTTTGCTTTCATTCTGTTTGTTATCGGCTTTGGATTTGGTATCTACGTTATGCAATTTGTCATCTCAATTTTTTCCGAAACGGCTAGCAGTTTTAATGTAGGCAATATCTGGGACATTAGTCAATTTTTCTCCCAAACTATTATTATGGGTGTTTGCCTAGGATTAATTTTTGAATTACCAGTAATTGTGTCAGTTTTAATAAGGCTCAATCTTATTAGCAAGGCCACCATTGCCAAAAACAGAAAAATAGTTTACGCTGCAATTATTATTATGGCTGCCTTTTTACCACCCAACGACATCATCTCTCTTTCTATTCTTACAATTGCCCCTTTATTTCTATTTGAACTTGCGTTACTATTAAACCAATAAATTTATACTTATATGTTTACAAATTTAGGCTCTGGAGAAATAATCATCATCTTAGTAGTTTTACTTTTTCTTTTTGGGGGTAGCAAACTTCCAGAAATTGCAAGAGGCTTGGGAGAATCTGGAAAAGAGTTAAAAAAAGCCAAAAAAGAAATAGAAAACGCCATGTCCGACTTAAAATCAGAAGATTTAATTAAAGAAAACAAGACTCCCTCAGGAGAAAACGCGGAAGGGGGTGACCACCGAGAATGAATATAGGAATAACAGAAATTATCCTCATCGCCCTAGTCGTACTTGTTCTTTTCGGCGCCAAGAAGCTACCCGAATTTGTAAAAGGAATAAGCGACGCAATTAGAGAATTCCGCAAAGCCTCTAAGGAGGAAAAAGAATAAGATTATCAATTAATAACAAAAGAACATGTTTAAAAACATCGGTTGGCCAGAAATTCTTGTCATTGCACTAGTTCTCGTAGTTCTCTTTGGAGGAAAACTTCTTCCAAAGTTAGGTAAAAATATTGGAGAATCAGGCAAAGAGATGAAAGAAGCCGCAAAAGAACTCAAAGACGTTATCAAAGATAAATGATGCCCGAGAGTCTCACAATTAGTCCCGTTTAGGCGGGATTTTTTGTTATTATTAATTAATGGTCGTTGTCAAAAGAATTATTTTTTGGTGTTTTCTGTTTTTGTTTGTTGCTGCCGGCAACACCTTTGCAACCTGTTCTGTAACTTCTTCTAGCTTTTACCTAGCTCCCAATTCAGATGTAAACATAGAAGTTTTATTAAATAATACTGGCGCAGAACCAATAACCTGGTTCAAAATTCCTAATAACTACAGCTCAGTACTAACGGTAAACTCACAGACACTTCAAGAAGCAGGCTGGACCCTGGAAGAGCCTGGAGATAGTTACATTTATAGTGGAGGATCAATTCTTCCCAACGAATCCGCCCACCTGAATCTCAACTTACACACCTCAGACGATAGAGCCATGGGACTAACTTGGTTCACTTCTCCAAACTCTAATGGGGACCCTATTGAAAATTGTTCCGACTTAAACATAGAAATAACCAGCACTCCTCCGGTGGCACCTAGTATCCAAAGTACAAACTTGGCAGTAGGTAATAGCTCAGCGACATTAACCTGGAATACCGACACTGATGCAACTGGAGTGGTCAGCTTTGGAACTACATCAAGCTACGGATCTTCCACCACCACTGCTTCAAACACCTCTCACTCTGCCACTTTAAGCGGGCTTTCAGCCAGCACTACTTACCACTACCAAATTCAAGTCACCGGAACTGGAGGAACCACCACCACTAACGACGCCACATTTACAACCTCTGCTGCTGACGTCACTATCACTACTACCACCACAGTCACCAATACCGTTACAAACACCGTCACCAACACCATCCAAAATACTATAACAAAAATATTAAGCGACACAACTCCTCCTGTAATTGTTCTAACTTCAGATTTCTCCAAAACCTTAAAAGAGTCAGGCGAAATTACCGGCAAAGCAACAGACGCAGGAGTCGTAAACGCCGGAATCTCTAGCATTGAATATTCTATCGATGGTGGTAAAAACTGGTTACCAGTGAGCGACATAGCAACTCCAAACACCAAAAAAACTGATTTTAGTTTTTTTCCCAATATCAAAGACGATGGCAACTACACAATCAAGGTAAGAGCCAAAGATCTTAGTGGCAACACAGGGATAAGCAAACCTTACACCTTAATTATCGATCGTCTTCCTCCTATGGTGGGCGGAGTCATATATCTAAACGGGTCTCTCATACTGCACCCCAACATTAGTGGCCAAATCTACACAATTTCAGGCATGCCTCTGGACATCATTTTGTCTGCGGTCGGCGGGCCTCTATCCATTGATATACTATCTGGATCAGAAAAATTCACCATGAAAAAGAATACCGAAAGTGGATTGTGGACCAGTCAGATGTTGATAAAAACACAAGGTAATTACTCGCTAAAGGCGAAGTCTCTAGATGGTGGCGGCAATGAGACCGAAAAAGAACTAAACTCACTCGTAGTTCTTCCCGCAGGAAGAGTCGTAGACGACAAAGATAAAATAATTCAAAAAGCCAAAGTCAGTGTCTTCACCTTAGAAAAAACTACAAATCGGTTTGCTTTGTGGGAATCTGCTTCTTTCAGCCAGATCAATCCTCAGTTTACAGATGAGTTTGGAAATTATCGTTTTATTCTGCCACCAGGAAAATACTATCTGCAAGTTGAGGCGAGAAACAAAAGCAAGCTGAGAACTAATATTTTTGAGATAAATACTCCAACACCAATAAATCAGGTCTTTACCATGAGTAATTCTAGTTTTTGGAATTTGTGGTGGTCAAAAATTGTAAATTACTCAGCAGCCGAAATAAATTCAAGCACGGATTCAACATCTAGTCTTTTAGGCAAACCCCTTCCCGACTTTGACCTGGGTACCGAAAGCAAAAGCTTTTCCAACTTATCAATTTTAGGTAGACCTACATTGATCACTTTTTTTACGAGCTGGGACCCAATATCTTCTGACCAAATTAAGGAACTAGACTTTTTAAAAAAGGAAAACAACGGCCTAAACGTCATTGCTGTTGACCTTCAAGAATCTAGCTCCAAAGCCGACATCTTCAAAAAAACAGGAGGCTATGGTTTTGATATTGTGGCCGACCCAGACGGCATTTTTGTTCTGCCACTTTATCTAAAATCCCTCCCTGCCCACATTTTTCTAGACAAAAAAGGTATTATTAAATCAGTTCAAGATGGTTACATATCCAAAAGCAGTTTATTACAAGAAATTCTAAAGTAAATGTGGTCTCAATTCCTACTTCAAAACTTCCACTTCTCAGCAAACCTCTTCGCCTCACTTGCCTTTTTTTCCATTTTTTGGTTATATCTAGACGCTTGGATAGAAAGTAAAAACTTCAAAGAATTTCTCAAAATAATCGGCTTTCTATTTCTATCCATTTCTTTTCTTATTCATTCCTCATTGATAGAATCTACAGGACTTAGACTTGCAGTACTAGGGTCAAACTATGTCGAAAATATTTCCCTCATCTTTAAAAATCTTGGTTTTTTGTTTTTACTAAGTGGCCTTATTTTTGACCCACTTATAGCCAAGCCAAAATTAATGGCAATTGGTTTCTTTAGCTTTTCAACTGCTTTTTTTGTCTCCCCTATCCTCGCCGCCTTGGTCTCTTGGCTTTATCTCCGCAGAGCCACAGTGGGGCTAGAAAACCATACCAAAAAAGTCTCTCTCGCCTTTTTTGTATTTTCACTTTACGAAGTTCTCAGTCTCTTAAGTCTATTTAATTCGTCCCCAAATATTGATATTTACAAACTAGTTTCTGCCTTTGGACCTATTTGGATTGCAGCACATATTTTACTTTTAATAGGTGCCGGAATACTTATTCAATGGGCCTTCTCTTATCTTCTCAAAAGGATCAACACTCAACTCTTCATAATTTTTACCACCACTACTTTAGCCATCTTCCTTATCACCACCATTTCTTTCACTTACCTTTTACTTAACAACTTAAGCCAAGAAACCTTAACCAGACTAAACACCGACGTCTCCGTTTTGTCTTTTGCGCTAGACGCCAAAAAATCCGAAGCCCAATCTGCAGCTTCAATTATTTCCCAAAATCCCAAAATTATCGAAGCATTAAAACTTAAGGACAAAAGTATTCTTAACCCTGCTGCCGAAACCTTACTTTTGACAAACAAATTAAGCAGTGTAGTAATTATCGACGACTCAGGTCAGGTTCTGGCACGAGGTGAAGACAGAGATAGGACAGGAGACTCATTATCAAGCAGTTCACTTGTCAAAAAAACGCTTATCGGTGAAAGCCTTTCTTCAATCACCTCCCAAGAATCTGTCTTGGCTCCAAAAATTTTGGTCCAGTCCAGCAGTCCTATTATTTCTGACGGAAAAATAATTGGAGCTTCTATCGTTGCCCTTACTATTGATAACAACTTTCTGGACGGCATCAAAAAACAGACTGGACTAGAAATAAGTGTTTACGGTAGTGACAAACTCTCTGCTACCACCATTTCAGATCTTTCTGGAACCACCAGACCAATAGGTGTCAAAAGTGCCAACAAAAAAATAAACGACACTGTTCTTACTCTTGGAAATAATTACTCGGGTACTGTTTCCATTCTAAATACTTCATACTTCGCTGTTTTTCACCCCATCAAAGACATTAATAACGATGTCTTGGGAATGCTAACAGCAGGCAGACCCGCTGAAAGTATTTACGAAACCGCAGGCAAATCCATTGAGCTTACTTTTCTCATTACCATTGGTTTAATTGCTTTGTCAGTATTCCCCTCTTACTATATTGCAAGATACCTCACAAATCAGATCACTTAAATACACAAAAGTAGACATAACCAATACTTAAATGTAAACTAAGCTCATATGGCAAATATTTTAATAGTCGAAGACGATCCACTCATGAGTCGCATGTATCAAAAAATTTTTAAGTTTGAAGGTTTTGAAGTTGATCTAGCTCACGACGGAGAAGAAGGACTCGATAAAGTCAGAAAAAACAAACCCACTCTTGTACTACTAGACATTATGATGCCAAAAATGAACGGCTTAGAAGTTCTGGAAAAAATGAAACTAGATCCAGAAATAAAAACCATTCCTGTCATTATGCTCACAAACTTAGCGGGCAACCAAGATGCAGAATCGGCTCTTAGCAAAGGTGCCGTCAAATACATTATCAAGTCAGAAAACGACCCCAAGCAAGTAGTCAACATGGTCAAAGAAATTTTGGCCGGCTACACCAGGGACACAGTCCCAACAGCAAGTTAAATTTTTTATGAAAAAGAAAACTGCCCAGTCTTCAATCAAAGAAAAAACCCCAACCGTACTTCCAGAAGGTTTTGCCTCAGAAGAAACTACTTCAGTAACCAAGACCTCAGAAGCAGCCCCTGTAGTAACCAGTTTGGTGACTGACCAAAAACAAATTCCAGACATTTCCATTCCCAAAATAGACAAAAACGCAGAGTTAAAAATTGATAGCGCTCCAATAGTGGAAGAAATTCCTGTCCAAGAAAAAAAGAACAGCTTTTACTTTTTAATGGGAACAATCACTGGTCTTCTAATAATCGCCATCACATTTACTCTTGGCTATTTCTATTTATTTTCCCCGAACTTCAACTTTTCTTTATCAAAGGCAAGTGCGCCAGCGCCTACCTCAGCACCCACCCCAGAATTAACACCTACAGCTACCCCTGCTCCAACCATTGCCAAGTCAGACATTACTGTCAAAGTTTCAAACGGCTCAGGAAAAACCGGTGAAGCTGCAAAAGTGGGAAAACAAGTTGAAGGCATGGGCTACAAAGTCGACTCTCTAGGTAACGCCCCTGACCAAACAGGAACTACTATTGTTCTCTCAAAAAGTTTGGCTTCTCAAAAAGACCTAGTAGAGGCAGAGTTCAAAAAAGAGTTTCCTGCAGCTACCATCACAAGCTCAACAGAAGACACAACTCCCAAAATTCAAATCACCATAGGAAAATAATTCAACTTTATAGTATCCTTACCTTATGAAAGGAGATAAATAAAATGTTCGGAAATATAGGCACCGCAGAAATCATTGTAATCGCTTTAGTGCTAGCCGTTCTATTCGGAGGTAAAAAAATCCCCGAGTTTTCCAAAGGCATAGTCGAAGCAATCAAGGAATTTCGCAAAGCATACAAAGAAGAAGGCAAAAAAGATTCAGAGTAATTCACCCACTTTTTTTGCTAAGATTATTTTATGCCAAATCATATCTACAACGTCAAACAGGCAGCGAAAATTTTGGGTCTTTCTACCAATACTACTTATAAGTATTTAAATGAAGGCCGAATAAAAGCAGCGAGAGGTCATATTCGTGGCACGTTTATCATTACCACCAAGTCTCTTGAAGACTTCTTGGGTAGTAAGTTGCCAGAAGATCCATTTGTTGACGAAGCAGACAGCTACAGAGTCTCATCATCAAGTATCAAAGACGCAGAAACCATTATCGAAGTTACTCCTCCAAGCTTTACCACCAAGGTAATTAGATTTTTAATTTCCATCGCGCTAATTCTAATTATTGTCGATATTTTTACCACCTCAAACTTCTCACCCATAAATCAATTTGGCAAAGTCCTGTTTGTCAGTATCATGCTTTTAGTTTCATATCAATTTGGAGGCTTTAACAAAAAATGAAAGTCCTACTTTTTCCCGTCGTCATCGGTGGCTTTGTTTTAGTTTTGCTTTTTCAGGGAATTCAGTTCGCAAGCTTCAGCTCCAGTCAGCAAGCTACCCAAAAAAAAATTGACCAGCTAGAGAAAAAAGTCGACCTGCTTCAAAAATCGATAGATAACGATGTCGTAGCCAAAATCACTTCTCTAAAACAAACAAAATCGATAACTGATTCCAATACCGATTTAACTGGCTTACTGTCTCCAGAAAATGTTGCTTATACTCTAGGAGCTCAAACTACTGCCACAGCATCAGCTATAGCCCTCAAGTCTGCCTGGAACAAAACAGATGTCTACGAACAATCCAAAGCTAGCAGCAAAATTGTTGGCGAAATCCAAAAAGGTCAAACATATCAAGTGCTAGAAAAGCTTGCTGATTGGTACAAAATTCAACTTAATTCCAAAAATACCGGCTGGGTTTCAGTTCAATTTGTCAATGAAACAATCTAATCTCAAATCCATTGATAACGGTCTCTTCCTTTATGGCGGTCTAGTAACCTTCACCCTTATTGGCATTGCTCTCTACAATATCCAAAGCAAAACCAGTTTACTTACTCTAGTACTTTTTTTACCCGTCGCTTTTTATTTTCTTGTTCGCATTTTTAGTATTCTAAACAAATCCCTTCACCGTTTTTTGAACAAAGACAATCTTCATCACCCCTACTTTGGTGATTTTTCCCTGGCCACCTTCTTTAGTCAAAACGATTATTCTTTTCTTTTTAGTCTTTTCCTTTTGGCCCTTGCCATCTCAGCGATCTTCTTTCGAATTAGTTTAAACTTAATCAAATGAAGTCTGGCAACTTATTAATTGTTTATAGTTTTTTTGTCTGCCTTGTACTTCTCATTGCTGGCATAGTCTCGGCCAAAACTACACAAGACTTGCTAATTAGTTTAATTTTTCTTCCCCTAATTTTTTACTTTGGTACCAAACTATTTTTTATCTACAAAAAAAATAAAAAAACAAACATCAAAGTTCCAGAAGCAACTCCAAAGATAAAAAAAGAAAAAACCGATACCACGATTACCGTTACTACTAGTACCAAAAGCCAAGCCACACCCGCAGACATAGAAGAAGTTCCAGATGTCCCAGACAACAACAAAAGACTCTTCTTAAGGCTAATAGGAACCTCAGGGCTCTCCCTTTTGCTTATGGCTCTGTTTACCAAAAACGCTCAAGCCTCATTCTTTGGTAGTGCTCCTACAGGCCCTGGAGTAGTAGGCTTAAAAGACTCACAAGGAATAAAAATTGATCCAGCCGAAAAAAGTCCTACCGACGGATTTGCCATTACTACTATAGATAGTGCCAGTAACCCTGCTTATTATGGTTTTGTCAAAAAAGATGGCTCTTGGTATATTCTCAAAGATGACAATGGCGCATATCGTTACTCCAAGGGCAGTAGTGACTACTCCACAAACTGGACATCACGCGCTAGTCTGCCTTACGACTATTTCAACAACGTCTTCAGTTAATTCATTATCTTGAGTTCTAGAGTTCTTGATTTCTTGAGTTCTGGCTTTTAAAAATCTTCATTATCTTGAGTTCTAGAGTTCTTGATTCCTTGAGTTCTTTTGTATATATAATACTCTCATATGAAACTTCCTAAAGAACAAGTTTTTATCGCCATTGTTGGCTTATTTTTGCTTTCCTATTTACTAGAAAACATTGTTACACCCCTTCAAACCCAGCTACCTACCCCCTATTCTTTTCTCAATCCCGCCGTCTTTAGCAAGTATCCCTTTACAGCTGTAGTAGTTGTCATTCGGGCGATATCTCTTTTTATCACTCCCCTTTTCTTTTTGTCCTTTATTGAAAAAAAATATTTTGCCAAAGTAATTTCCCTATTAATTGTCGGTTCTCTAGCCCAGCTCTATTCCCTACAACAACTTATTTCCGGAACCACCATGATCCCACTAGAATGGGCTATCTCTCTTTCTATTGCCGGTGCCCTACTTATCATCCCTTTGATATTTTTTACCTTACAAGGACTATTTCACTTTACCAAAGCAAAAATAAAATCCAACCCGATTACCTTTGAAGATATAGACTTAGAAGAATAACTTGGTGTAGGATATCAGTTATCAATGCTTACAGTCGTTATCCCTTCCAAACATGAGTTGTTTTTAAAAAGAACTATTGAAGATGTCTTGGAAAAAGCCACTGGAGACATAGAAGTATTACCAGTTCTAGATGGTTACGATCTACCACCAGAACAAATAGTTACCGACCCCAGAGTTCGCTACGTAAAACTTTCTGCCAAACCCTACTCCCAAAAAAGACATGGTATTAACAAAGCCATTTCTGAAAGCAATGGAGAATATGTCATGTCTCTTGATGCCCACTGCATGATGGCCAAAGGTTTCGACGAACAACTAATAAAAGATCACGAACCAAACTGGGTTCAGATTCCGCGAAGAAATAGACTAGATGCCGAACACTGGTGCTTACAACCCCAAAGCGATAGCCGACCTCCCATAGACTACGAATACATTATGTTCAAGCCTCTCTACGAAGGTGCCATGCATGGTTTTCGCTGGGACGATAGAACTCTAAAAAACATGGATATTCCTTTGGACAACACTATTCAGTTTCAAGGGTCATGTTGGTTTATGACCAAAGACTGGTTCTTAGAACGAGGTTTTATGCAGACCGAAGGTTATACCGGCTGGGGACAAGAAGCCGAAGAAATCTCCATGACAACTTGGAAAAATGGTGGCAGAGTGATTACCAATAAAAACACTTGGTATGCCCACCTCCACAAAGGAGCTCACTGGGGACGCATGTATCACTTAAGTAGAGATGAAAACCGCCGCAGCTATGCATACTCTTATGATCTTTGGTTAAATAAAAATAGAGATTTTTTTATTGGCCTAATAGAAAAATTTCCCCCAATGCCAGGTTGGCCATTAAATTGGAAAGACGTCCTATGGAAAAAGTAAAACCAAAAACCACCATTATCTATTGCACCGCCAACATCGAAAAGCCCGAATTCGAGGATAAGGTCAAAGAGATAATCAAAGAAAACAGTGCAGGACTACCCATTATTTCGGTCTCTAGACTGCCGATAAAATTTGGCAAAAATATTTGTGTCACCGAAAAAGCTTCACTTAGCAAAGGCTCCTTCTTGCGCCAGTTACTCAAAGGTCTCAAAGCCACAAAAACAGATTTTGCCATCATTACCAAAGCTGACACTCTCTATCCAGCAGAATACTTCTCCTTTATTCCTCCCGTAAAAAATCAAGTTTTTCAATACAAAAATGTTTGGGCATTGGGAAACAAGTTTTGGCGCAAAGACTTAACAGAAGCCGCCATGATCTGTGGCACCAAACACTGGATAAAACTAGTTACCAAAGCCCTCAAGGGCCACAACAATTGGAAGCCTTTTGATCCACCACCAACATTTGTTAGTAATAAAGAAAACACTTGGGATGGAGAAACTGCAGTTGTTACGGTCAGCACCCCAAATAGCTTGCGAAAATTCCCCTACATTCTTCCCAATTCATTACCAAAAATTGCTCTACCTCACTGGGGATTCTCCAAAGAACTAAAGCAAGATCTAAATGCTTAAAACAAATGGACACCTTAGAATTTTTTCTCAATAAATATCCTGTTGACTTAAATACCCCTTCTCCTTTTACACTTCCTATCAGCAGAGAAACCGACATCCCCGAACTCTTTAAAGAATTAAATTTTAAGATTGGAGCAGAAATAGGTGTTTACAGAGGCGGCTACTCCGAAACACTTCTCAAAGCTATTCCCGATCTAAAACTTTTCGGCATCGATCTCTGGGAACTTTACACTGGTTACCGCGACTATCGCAAGGATGATATCCGTGACGCCTACAACGAAGCCGTCGAAAGAACCAAAAACTACAACTGCGAACTAATAAAAGGTTGGAGCAACCAAGTAGTCAAAAAATTCAAAGACGAAAGTTTGGACTTTGTTTATATCGATGGCAACCATTCTTTTGAATACACCGTTATGGACCTTGCTTTTTGGTCCAAAAAAGTGCGCAAGGGAGGCATAATTTACGGACACGACTTCGAAGACTGGTCCCACAACTGGCGTCGCTACGACATGAATGTTATCAATGCAGTGACCGGATGGTGCAAGTCTTACGATATTCATCCATGGTTCGTCATCGCTGCAGACAAGCACCCCAGCTGGCTCTACATAAAAAAATGAACGACAACCTGACTGTAATCTACTACACCGCAAACGTCCTAAAAGAACCTTTTGCTACCAAGGTAAGAGAAATACTTTGGAAAGCCAAAGAAAACCTGCCACTAATCTCCGTTTCTCAAAAACCTATGGATTATGGACAAAACATTATTGTTGATTTTCCTCGCTCTTACCTCAGTATCTACAAACAAATCTTGGTAGGCGCCAAAGCAGCCACAACAGAATTTGTTGCTTTAGCAGAAGATGACTGCTTATATAGCAAAGAACATTTTTTTACTTTCCGTCCCAAACTAGACGAGTTTGCCTACGACATGGCACGCTGGTCCATCTACTCTTGGAGCAAGCCAGCCATCTTCTCCATAAAATATAGAATTAGTAACTCCACTCTCATTGCGCCACGCGAATTACTTATAAGTGCCCTCGAAGAAAGATTTGCCAAGTTTCCAGATGAATCAAAAATTCCACTCAGATTTTTTAGTGAACCGGGAAAATACGAAAAATATTTAGGAGTAACCACTCAAAAAATAAAGCAATTTACTTCCAAATGCCCCTGTGTAGTATTCTCCCACCCTGAAGCCATTGGTTACGATTATCTTGGTAATAGAAAGGGTCTAGGAGAGCTGCAGGCCTACGACATTCCCTTCTGGGGCAAAGCCGAAGACATGATGAAAAATATCTATGTATAAAGAAAACATTGTTTTTTGTGCCACCCATCTTATTCCCTTGGTGAAGTGTTTTGAAAAATCAGACGGAGACGTTTTGGAAATTGGAACTGGTTTGTACAGCACTCCCCTTTTGGACTGGCTTTGTGAAATGTACAGTAGGCACTTAGTTTCTCTGGACACCGACAAAAAATGGTCCAAGCTCAACATCGAAAAATATCAAAAACCAAGCCACGAAGTTATCTACGCTCCCGACCTAGACAAAATAAATATTGCCGATAGACATTGGGGTTTGGTTTTAATTGACCATAGCCCTTCACCAAGAAGAAAAATTGATATTTTGCGGCTCAAAAATAATGCCGATTACATCGTTATTCACGACACTCAACCAAGCAAAGACTGGAAATTCCGATTTTCCAAGGTCTATCCAGAATTTAAACATGTCTATCACTACAACAAAATCAATCCGCACACAACTATCGTCAGTAATTTTAAAAGCTTAGATTTTCTCCAATGAGCCAAGACCTGACAGTGCTTTTCTACTCCGCCAGTACCGAAAATGAAAAATTGGAAAGTGCTGTAAGAGAAAATATTCTCAAGCAAAAAGGAGACCTCCCGCTTATATCTGTCACCCAAAAACCACTACCAAATTTTGGCCAAAACATTTGTGTAGGACCTCAATACAACTGCTACGGCAATGAATTTCGCCAAATCCAGATAGGCCTCAAGGAAGTAAAAACCGAGTATGTGCTGGTAACCGAAGCAGATGTCCTCTACCCTCCAGAATATTTTAGGTTTACTCCACAGGGCGCTGATTACTATCGCTACGCTAATGTCTGGGTCAACTACGTTTTGGACATTGGCAAAAAAAACAAAGCCTATTTCAAGCTTTACTCAGATGGCGCTCAAATAATGAAAACCGAGTATTGGTTAAATTTAATTAATCAAACTATTGGAAACGATCCATACTGGTTTACGGAAACAAACATTTGCCCTAAACTATATAGACTAGAAACCGATCCAAAAAATACTTGGACTGGTGAAAATCCAGTCATCACCTTCAAAACCACTTCTGGCGTTTCGCGATATACTTCTATCAGAAAAGATATCGAACCAAAAGTAGTCTTACCTTACTGGGGAGATATAAATATATTAAAAAGAAAATTATTTTTATGAAAAGAATAGCTCGCATGGCCACCCACGTACCTTTATTAGTTCGCGCCTTTGATGTTTCCCAAGGCGACGTCTTGGAAGTCGGCACTGGCTACTTCTCCACTACCGTACTAGACTGGCTCTGTGCCATAACAGGACGCAAACTAGTTTCCTATGAAACTGATCCACGCTGGTATGGAAGAGCTACAAAACTTCAGTCCGAATATCACGATGTTATTTTTGTCGAAAACTGGGACGATATCCCTATGGCCGAAAAACACTGGGGTCTCGCCTTTATCGACCATGCTCCTCACGCCAGAAGATCTGTAGACATGGCCAGACTAAAAGACTCAGCCGATTTTATAGTAGCCCACGACACCGAACCAAGATCAGAAAAACTTTATGGCTACCCAAATGTTTACGATCTTTTTAAATACCGATACGACGACAAAAGAGTCGAACCTTGGACCAGTGTTTTTAGTAATTTTTATAGTCTCGAAAAATTTGAAGTTTAGTTATGAAACTTTCTATTGTCATTGCGTTTTACAATAGTCACGAGGTGGTAAAAAGACAAGTAAAACACTTTGCCAAAATGCAGTTACCAGATGACATCGAATTTGTGTTTGTAGATGATGGAAGCAGCCCACCTCACAACCTAAAAGATTACAAACTAAAAAATCTTCACCTGGTTCACACCAATGACAAACGCCCATGGACCCAAGGGTTAGCGAGAAACATCGGCAGTCGAAAAGCTAAAGGCGAATATCTCCTAATGACAGACATAGACCATGTGCTATCTTACGAAGCCATTATGGATTCTTATAATTTTCAAGGAGACAAAATGATTTTCCCCAGACACTTCGGAGTATTACTAGAAGATGGTACTCTGAGTCAAGAAACAAAGGTTTTAAAAAAATACGGAATGGACATGAGCAGATTAAAAACCAAGCGAGGACTTTATGCGAGTGTCCACGGAAATACCTTTACCATGAAGCACTCAACCTTTGACGCACTTGGCAGATACTGCCCCCGTCACTGCCTCTTTGGTCATCATGCTGCTGATCGCCAAGGTGAAGATAGTGTTCTCAATAGAAGATGGAATCATTTTGCTGCAAAAAATGGTATAACATTAGCGGTTGGGTCAAAAATATTTATGTTTCCTATAGCTAGATATCATGTGTCAGGAGACAAAAATCCTTTGGGACTTTTTCACAACTTAAGTCAAGAATTAGTACCTCAACCACTTAAAGATTAAAAAACATGAAATACGATTTATCTATTCTTATTCCTGCTAGAAACGAAATGTTTTTGGCACGAACCATACAAGATCTCCTAGAAAATATCGAAGGCAACACTGAAATATTGGTAGGACTAGATGGTTTGTGGGCAGATCCACCAGTACAAGAAGATCCGCGCGTAACTATTATTCACGTCTCCACTTCAATAGGTCAAAGAGCCATGACCAATCAACTCTGCAGGCTTAGCAAAGCAAAATACATTATGAAGGTCGATGCTCACTGCGCTTTCGACAAAGGCTTCGATGTCAAAATGATGTCCGCCATGCAAGACAACTGGACTATGGCCCCCACCATGCGCAATCTCCATGCTTTTAACTGGGTCTGTCCCAACAATCACTACCGCTATCAAGGACCTAGTGGAGTCTGTACCGAATGCCAACAAGAAACCAAGAGAGATGTTGTCTGGATAGCCAAATCAAATCCCCAAAGTACCTCCTACTGTTTCGATGCTGAGCCTCACTTTCAATACTTCAACGAATTCAAAAAACGCAAAGAAGGCCAAGGAGAAATTACCGAGTCTATGTCTCTTCAGGGAAGTTGCTTTATGCTTACAAGAGACAAATACTGGGAACTAAATATCTGCGACGAAAATTTTGGCAGCTGGGGAAGTCAAGGAATTGAAGTAGCTGTCAAAACCTGGCTATCTGGTGGCAAAGTAATGATTCATCACAACACTTGGTACGCTCACATGTTTCGCACTCAAGGTGGCGACTTTGGTTTTCCCTACTCTCTTAGTGGTCACGATGTGAGCCATGCCAAAAAAACTGCCAAAGAATTATTTTGGAATGGTACTTGGGACAAACAAATTCTTCCCCTCTCTTGGCTAGTAGAACGCTTCTGGCCAGTACCTGGCTGGACTCAAGAACAGCTCAACACTCTCAAATCTCAATCTGTCGTCAACCCTTCTTCTACTCAAATATTTCCGAAGCACAGCAGTGATGAGTCTCGCATGTCTCGGACAGAGTTCGACGGACTCACAGTCGATGACCCACCCACACCTGATATCTCAAACAACCCCACCATCGGCATTGTCTACTACACCGACAACGAACCAGAACCAGAACTCATGAAAGCTTGCCAACGACAGCTAAAAAAAGCAGCCGAAGGCAAAAAAATCGTCAGTGTTTCTCTTCAACCAATTGAATTTGATAATAATATTGTTTTAAAAGAAAAAAGAAGTTACTTAACTATGTTTAAGCAAATTCTTGCAGGACTAGAGGCAATAGATACCGACATAGTTTATCTAGCAGAACACGACGTTCTTTATCACCCTTCCCACTTCCGCTTTATTCCAAACGAAAAAAATATTTATTACTACAACAATAATTATTGGTTCCTCAGGCTCTCCGACGGCTTTGCTCTACACTACGACGTCTCCCCTCTTTCTTCGCTTTGCGCTTATCGCAATATTCTAATCACTCACTACAAAGAAAGAATTGCCATGGTAGAAAAAGAAGGGTTTAGTTATCGCATTGGCTTTGAACCCTTCACACACGGCAGAATCAAGTGGCCTACTTGGTACAACTACAAACTTAGAGTTTCCGAGTCTCCAAATATCGATATCAAACACGGAAAAAATTTAACCACTGCTCGCTGGAGCAAAGATAAGTTCCGAAGACAACCTACAAACTGGCAAGAAAAAGATATCAACACAATTCCAGGTTGGGACAACGTAACCAGACTATTAAAATCTGTCCCCAGAGATTAAAATGAATATTGTTAATTACTTACACCTTTTAACTTTTAATTTTCTAATTATCTAAATGGCTGACGCACACAAAAATTTTGCCTACTCTACAGTTGCTACTGCTCCTAGCCCTGCAGCATCGGGAACATCTTTGGTAGTTGCTTCAGGAAACGGTACTCTATTTCCTGCCGTTCCTTTCAACGCCACTATTTGGCCTACTGGTGTTCAGCCCACTGCAGCCAACGCCGAAATTGTCAGAGTTACAAACATTTCTACCGACACTTTTACTATCACCAGAACACAAGAAGGTTCTAGTGCGCGCACTGTAGTTGTCGGTGACCAAATTGCTGCTACGATTACCGCCAAAACTCTTGCCGACATTGAAGATAATTATGTAAACAGTTGGTCTCCATACGTTCCCCAATCAGCTGGTAATGGTATTCAGTCTATTATGAACTCATCAGGATCTACTGGAACTGGTTCACTTTATGTTTTTCCTGTAACTGTTCAGTTTCCAGTAAGGTTTAATCAAATAATCCTTCCTGTCCAACTTTCTGTGGTAACCTCTGCCCTAGCCAGTACCGCCACCAATAACTATTTCACCAAATTTGGCATTTACAGTATGGTCACCAACACACCAAATACTTTACTTTCCCTAATTTCTTCAAACTCATTTTCTATTGCCGAAACTATAGGAACCAACACTCTCATCTGGAACTATCCAACCACCACTCATACTTCAGGTTACGGATACGGATCATTTATTTCCGGAGCTAGTAGTTCTCTGACTAACGCTACCCAAATGTCATCACTTATTTCCGGCACTCGCGCCATAGGTCTCCAGTTTGGAGGAGAGATGGCTCTTTCTGGCGGACAATACTGGATAGGTATAATGCACCAAAGAAGTATGACCACAGGTGGAGCCGCCGCCAGTGCCATTGGCCTTAGTAACGTCGGTATAATTGGCCAAATTATGAACCCTATCAATCAACCAGGTACAGTAAGTGGAGTGTTACCACTCGGAGTTGCACCTGCCCAGTGGGCTCAAAACAATACTCACATTTCTGGATGGTTTGGTAGACTTGGTGCTGCCTTTTTATCTGCCGTTTCCGCTCCAAACTTTGGTGGTACCAGAATTCCTAATAATATCTCACTAATCCATCTAGGTGCCGTTGGTGCCAACACCATGGGATCAATACTACCAACAGTTACCTTCTGCTCAACATAAAATATGCCCGACGCACACAAAAATTTTGCCTACTCTACCATCGCTACCGCCCCAACCCCAGCACTCACTGGTACAAGTCTCGTAGTTCAGTCTGGACAAGGTGCCCTTTTTCCCACTCCACCATTTAATGCAACTGTTTGGCCAGCGGGAGCCCAGCCAACCACCGAAAACTCCGAAATTGTAAGAGTAACTGCGATAAGTACCGACACCTTTACGATAGTAAGAAATCAAGAAGATTCGATCTCTGAGCCAATTGCCGTAGGAGATCAAATTGCCGCAACCATTACAGCCAAGGTCATGTTCGATGCCGAAAATCCCATTGTCACCTGGTCCCCTTTTATACTTGGCTCTGGTGCTCATAGTGGAGTACAAACTATCAACAGCACTTCCCAAGTAGGGTCCGGGTCTCTCCTTATGTTTCCCATCACCGTTCCTCAAAATTTGCAGTTCAATCAAATTATTGTTCCCAACTCACTTTCTTACGTTACGGGTGCTGGTGCTGCTACTGTCCAAGTCACTCACGTAAGCAAATTCGGCTTATATACCATGAACAACAGTTCTGTTTTTAGCCTTATTACCAGTAATTCATTTTCAATTGGGGAAACTATCCAGAGTGCCAGTGTCACTTGGAACTTCCCAACCACTACCGAAACAAAAGGTTATGGTTATGGCGGCTTCCCCATGGGACCAACCACAGCTTCAGCTCAGCTAGTTTCCATGGTCAGTAACACCAGAGCCATAGGTCTACAGTTTAATCGCAACATGTACGTCGGTGAAGGCCGATACTGGCTCGGATTACTAGGCTACAAAAGTGACACCTTAGGTACTAATACGTTTGGGCTTAGCAATGTCGGCATCATTGGAGCTGTTATGAACCCTATTAATATGGGCGGAAACTCAAGTGGACTACTCCCATTTGGCTTAGCCGGTTCACAGTGGACCGGAACAAATAATAGTCACTTTTCTCAGTGGCGAGGTCGACATATTGCAGGATTTTTTACCGCCACCTCAGTTGCCAACTTTTTAGGTACCGCCATTCCTTCATCCTTCGATCTTAGTCGTATTGGCGCTACAGCTGCCAACCTGTCTGTCACTATTCTCCCATCAGTAACCTTTGTTTCAACCTAATGTCCAACAACCACAAAAACTTTGCCTACTCTACAATTTTAACCGCGCCTTCTCCTGCAACATCTGGAACCACTATCAAAGTTCAACCAGGTGACGGCAGCAAATTCCCAGACGTTCCCTTTAACGCCACAATTTGGCCAACAGGCACACAACCTACAAGTACCAACGCCGAAATTGTTCTCGTTACAGATAGAGACGGAGATGACGGCTACACAATAGAAAGAACTCAAGAAGGAAGTGTTGCCAGAACAATAATCACAGGAGACCAAATAGCAGCAACGATTACCGCCAAAACACTTACGAACGCCGAAGGAACACTACCTTTCTGGTCTCCATTTATTCTTGCTTCAGGCGGTGCATCAGCTTTGCAAACTCTTGCAACCGGTACTAGTTTTTCCAATAGCGGCTCACTTCTTGTCTTTCCAGTCACCATTCCCTCTGACATTATTTTTAATCAAGTTGTACTAGCAAATTCTTACAGTATCGTTGCCAGTGCTTCCACCGGAAGCAACACTTACAAATCTCAATACGGTCTTTTTAGTAGAAATGGTAATGATTTAAGTTTAATTTCCAGCAGTTCTTTTTCTATAGGAGAATCTTGGAATAATAATAGTGTTACTTGGAACTATCCCAGAACCACAGCCACAGCAGGCTGGACGTATGGAGGCTTTCCATCTGCAGTTACCGGCTCAAACAACTACATGTCTTTTGTCGGAAGTTTAAGGAGTGTGGGAATTCATTTTGGCGGAGATGTCTCTCTTTCTGGTGGAGTTTACTGGCTAGGAATAATGTCTCAAAGAACCCCTTCTGCAGGTGCAAGTGCGTTCGGTTTTAGCATGGCAGGACTAATTGGCCAACCTATAAACGTTCTTAATCAAGTCGGTTCAGTAAACGGAATAAATCCTATTGGTGTACCCGCAACAAGTTGGTCTGTAAATGCATCACATTACACCAATTGGTGGGGTCGCCACATTGTAGGTTTAGTTAACCATACTATTGCCAGTTTTGGAGGCACTGCAATTCCTGCAAACATCCCACTTAGTGCATTTACTGGCACTTCAGCCGGTTCTACTGTTACTGTTTTACCCACAGTCACTTTTGTTTCCACTTAATTTTTGTTATACTTGCGCATAAATTATGGCTACTCCACAAATTAGTATTGATCCTTTCGAAAATTTAAATTCGCTGACTCTAAATCCAACAGAAATAGACAAGTCTGCCACCTATCAAGATCTTTCTACTATCTGCATTATTCCTACAAGAGGAGTTGTTCCCGCCAAGGTTGTTCAAAGCTGGTGGTCTCTTATGATTCCTATGAATCAAAAATTTATACGCACTTTTGTCATTGGTATGGAAGTTGGTGCAGCATATACTCAAGCTATAGAACAAATTTTAGCGAACCCTATACTTCGCAAATGGAAATACATTATGACCATGGAGGAAGATAACATGCCACCACCAGACGGTCTCTTAAAGCTTTATGAAAGTATGGACAAGTTTGATGTGGTCGGAGGGCTCTACTGGACCAAAGGCGACGGCGGTCAACCCATGATCTATGGCGATCCAAACGGCAAAGATATAAACTTTATTCCTCAAGTACCTATCCCAGAAACAGTCCAAGAGTGTAATGGACTTGGAATGGGTTTTAATCTTTATAAGCTAGATATTTTCCGCGACCCTAGAGTCCCCAGGCCATACTTCAAAACTCTTCAAGAATTTATTCCAGGAGTAGGCGGACGTGGATATTCTCAAGACTTGTATTTTTACGAAAGCATTCGCAAACTGGGTTACAAAGTGGCTTGCGATACTCGCATCAAAGTCGGCCACTACGACCTCGAAAACGATATTGTTTGGTAAATTATCATGAATCTTCCTCTTACAGTTCCAGACTTCAAAGGCAGACACAATCAAGATCTAGTTGCTTCAGCAAACAGACTTAATATCGCCAATAGCGCCAACAACCTTTCTACCATTTGTCTCATTCCCACTTCCGGACTTATAAACACAAAAGTGGTAGAAAAATGGCTGATAATAGCCAGCCAAATGAATCAAAAGCTGGTCAGAATTCCTATGATTACTAGCGACAAGTACAGTGCTTTAAATATAAACATCGAACAAATTCTCACCACGCCAAACTTAAATGAATTTAAATATTTATTTATTATGGAAGAAAATTATCTTCCACCAGTAGATGGTCTTATAAAATTGTTTGAAAGCATTGACGACTATGACGTAGTTAGCGGTCTAATCTTCACCAAAGGCGAAGAAACCAAACCCATGATCTACGGACACCCTGCCCAAATTCCTGCCACTTTTACTCCAGTTCCTATTATGGTCAGAGATGGTATCCAACCCTGCCTTGGTGTCTCCACTGGATTCACCCTATTTAAACTAGACATCTTCAAAGACCCAAAACTTCCAAAGCCCTGGTTCCGTACCAATCTCCCTTATGAAGTAGGCAAAACAAAAACTCCCCACGACGATCAATATTTTTTTGAAAATATTCACAAACTTGGATACAAGGTTGCTGTAGACACTCGCATCAAAGTCGGCCACGCCGAAACAAACTCCGAAGTTGTTTGGTGATATGTTTAAACAGCATCACCATGTCTTGAGTTCTTGAGTTTTTGAGTTCTTGAGTTTTTTTGATATATAATCAAACCCAAATGAAAACAAAAATCAAATCACTAAAGAAAAAAAAGGTTATAACAAAACAACTCGAGACCAAAAAAGAGATTGTCTTCCCTACTCCCTTTAAACTAGAAATTGCCTGCGGTCAAAACAAACCAGAAGGATACTTTGGTATCGATATCGCCGACACTCCTCAAACAGATTTGGTTTACGACCTCGAAAATTTCCCTTGGCCAATACCAGATAACTCTGTCGACGAAGCTGCCTGCAGTCACTACATTGAACACACCAAAGATATTATTAAATTTATGGAAGAAGTTTATAGAATTCTTAAACCAGGTGGCAAAATTCTCATTCGTGCTCCATACTACAACTCAGTGAGAGGCTGGCAAGATCCTACTCATACTCGTTTAATTTCTGAAGCAACCTTCCTTTATTACAACAAAGATTGGAGAGATGCAAACAAATTGGACCACTACCCAATTCACTGTAACTTCGATTTTAATTTTGGTTACGACTTCACACCAGACTGGGCAATGAGATCAGAAGAAGCAAAAGCTTTTGCTCTTAGACACTACACAAATGTAGTGAATGATATCCAAGCAATATTGGTAAAAAAATAACTCTCAAAAAAACGTTATAACGTTCAAATTGGCTCTGGTTACTGTGTAATCCGAGCCTTTTTTAGATTACAATCAAATTACCTATATGTGTCTAAAAACACAATTATTTTTATGATTTTTTAAAACTTTATAATTTATGTTTGGCGGTAATTACCTCGGTAATCAATACCCAGCTCAAAGTGATGCCAGCAATGGCACACCGCAATCTACTCCAGTTCAAGGTGGTGCTGGTTTTGGTACAAACGCCCTAGGCAACGCCTACCCTGGCCAAGCCTACAACGACGGTACAGGTGCTGCACCAGCAAGCTCTTCCAGTGTTTCCCCATCAAACTCACCATCCACATCTCCTTCTATTTCTCCAAGTTCTTCAGCCTCACCCAGTTCCTCACCATCAGTCAGTCCCTCGCTATCCCCATCATCATCAGTCTCTCCATCTACAGCCCCAGGTGGTGTTTCCATAATTCAATCAGGATCCAACAGAACCGGATCAGGAACCACAGTTTCTTACACCATGTCTTCTGTGGCCGCAGGAAATACAATTGTTGTAATTTTGTTCGGTGACAAAAATCTGGGGGCAATAAACACCCCTACGTCATCTGGAGCTACTCCATTCACCGTTATTCAAAGTGCAAATTTAGCTAGTGTCTCTGGAGCAATGGCCTACAAAGTTTCCGACGGTGGAGAGACAACCATAACCTGGACTTGGACAAACAGCGCAATTGCCCAAATCTATTGTATGGAAATTGATGGATTAACTTCATCTCCTTTTGATGTCAGTGCCATGACAGCAACCGGAGACACTGCAGTCACTTCAATTTCCACTGGAACCACTGCCACTACAATTCAAAACACAGAATACGCCATTGCTGTGTCTATTGCCGACTCATGGAACTTAGTAGACTTGGGTGGCGCATGGACAAATAGTTTTACCCAATACGCTTTTGTAGGTGGAACTGCAAATGATGCAGGTGGTTCTGTAGCCACAAAAACTTTGAGCTCTACTGGCACTGTAGAAAGTACTTATTCCACAACAGACACAGGCGACCAAATGATGGCAATTGTTGCCACCTTCAAAATCATTCAAACCGGATCAGCCTCTGTCTCCCCGTCTACATCTCCATCACTATCACCCTCTGCCTCTGTAAGTCCATCAGCATCTGTTTCTCCATCTGCTTCTGCAAGTCCATCTACTGCAGTCCCAACTGTAATCACAAAGGCCTCTTCAACCACCTCAACTACCACCACCAGCACTAGTTACACCAGACTAGACTCAATGTTCATCAACATTAACTCTGGTGATTACATGTTGCACTTTAGTACATCTGTAAAAAACACCTTCGCAGTTGCCACAAATTACACAATATACGCTTCTGTCTACGTAAATGGTTCTCAAGTAACCCACACAGAAAGGCTGGTTATGCAAGAAGAGTCGTTTGACACGGGACTCATTGCAAAATTCCCATTAATGATAGATGCTTACCTGCCGGGAGTCACCGATGGGTTAGTCGAAATTCGTTGGAAAACAACAGGTGGCACGGCCACAGCCTACGAAAGAACTTTAATCATTGAGCCCGTTACGGCAGCAGACATTTCGCAAGCAACAGCTACCGACAGTCCCACTACTACAAGTGCTACTGACACTTCATTAACTAGCATGACAGTCACTCCAGGTGCCGGTGACTATTTAGTTTTCTTTGGAGGATCTTTTGGAAATGTCACCGCAAACTCAACCATTTATGCATCTATCTATGTAAATGGTGTCCAAGTTGCGCATTCCGAAAGAGAATTATTTTTTGAGACTTCATTTGTAGCATCAGGCATTCATTATGATTTAAGCACTCATAGTTATGTTTCTGGAGTAACTGCGGGACAGGCAATTGATATCAGATGGAGAACTTCTTCGGGTACTGCATACACCTCAGCAAGAACTCTTGTGGTTCAAAAAGTAAACTCCGCAAACATCAGTCAGGCAACTGCCACCGCAAGCGACACCACTACAAGCAGTACAGATGTCCAAATTGGTAGCATGACACTCACCCCAGGAGCTGGTGACTATTTAGTATTTTTTAGCACATCACTTCTCGGCCCCTTAGCTTCAGCAAGTGTAAGTCACTGGATTTCACTTTATTCCAACTCTGTACAAATTGCAGACTCAAGCCGATCAGTATTCATTGAAGATTCATCAGATGAAGGTTCTGCTTTTTCTATTAACTCCCAAGGCTACATTACTAGTCTTGGAGCTAGTCAGGTAATTGAAGCCAAATGGAAAACAGAAAACAGTCTTACCGCCACCACTCACCAAAGAACTCTTACTGCATATAAGGTTCCTGCGGTAGGTGGATCATCTAGCAATAGTCCTTCTATATCACCAAGTTCATCAGTTTCGCCATCACTAAGCCCTTCATCATCCGTATCACCAAGTAACTCACCCAGTGTCTCTCCAAGTCTTTCGCCAAGTAGTTCTGTGTCTCCTTCCAGGTCGCCATCAACAAGTCCATCCATCTCACCCAGTTCTTCTGTTTCACCAAGTAACTCACCGAGTGTCTCTCCATCAATAAGTCCATCCACTTCAGTATCTCCCAGTAATTCTCCGAGCACTTCCCCCTCCATTTCTCCTAGTAGCTCAGTATCACCCTCAAGATCTCCCTCAATCTCTCCCTCTCTTTCACCAAGTTCATCTATATCTCCATCTAACTCGCCGAGTGTTTCACCAAGTCTTTCACCAAGTAGTTCAACTTCCCCATCCAATTCCCCTTCCACATCTCCTTCTCTAAGCCCTTCATCATCAGTCTCACCTAGTAACTCGCCGAGTGTTTCACCAAGTCTTTCACCAAGTTCTTCTATTTCCCCAAGTCTTTCTCCATCAAGTTCTAATTCCCCATCATTATCACCATCATCGTCCGCATCTCCATCAAACAGTCCATCTGTCTCGCCTTCTCTTTCACCCAGTTCTTCTGTTTCACCATCAAACAGTCCTTCCAATTCACCATCAATTTCTCCATCGAGTTCAGTGTCTCCCAGTAACTCACCAAGTAATTCTCCATCAATTTCACCTTCTTCATCCATTTCACCATCGCTCTCACCTAGTAGCTCAGTTTCTCCATCACTAAGCCCTTCATCATCAGTATCACCCAGTAACTCACCCAGTGTCTCACCGAGTCTTTCACCCAGTTCTTCTGTTTCCCCTTCAAACAGCCCTTCTGTCTCTCCATCTATTTCTCCATCGAGTTCAGTGTCTCCCAGTAACTCACCAAGTAATTCTCCATCAATCTCACCATCATCTTCCGTTTCACCATCCAACAGCCCATCAGTTTCTCCATCTATCAGTCCCTCATCATCTGTATCCCCAAGTAATTCACCGAGTAACTCTCCATCAATTTCACCAAGCTCTTCTATTTCTCCCAGCAGTTCAGTGTCTCCATCACTTTCTCCATCTGCCTCAGTGTCACCATCCATGTCAAATGGAGTAGCTGGTCCGTATTCTCCCTCTACTGTAGTGGACGACGCTAGTGTAGGAACAAACGCCTGGGCGAATCCAGGCAATGCAGTCTCTAGTAACAGCTCATACGCTATCTTCACTGGAGGTGTTGGTTCTTTATTCTATGATGATATTGTTAAACTCGTTATTGGAGGAGTTGTCTCAGGTAACAATCTTTCAATTGGAGCATCTATTCCGGTTTCTCCAGAATATAGAACCTTTGGTTCATCCACGGAACTATGGGGATTAACCTTGTCGGAAACAGATGTCAACTCAACTAACTTTGGTGTTGTATATGCATCCGTTACTGATTTTGGAGTACATTCTCACTATTTAAAGGCAACCAATTTTGGATTTGCAATTCCCACAAACGCGACAATTGATGGCATTAAGGTGGATATTCAACACCACTATGATGGAATTCGCAGAGACCAAGTTGATCACATAATTATTACAGTTTATTACACCGAATCAACAGAATCGTCCTCAGTCTCACCATCACTAAGCCCTTCATCATCCGATTCACCTTCACTTTCACCTAGTTCCTCTGTTTCACCCAGTAACTCACCCAGTAACTCTCCATCAATCTCACCATCATCTTCCGTCTCCCCTTCAAACAGTCCATCCGTTTCTCCATCAATTTCTCCATCGAGTTCAGTGTCCCCAAGTCTTTCACCATCCAGTTCTAATTCCCCATCATTATCACCCAGTTCTTCTGTTTCTCCATCGCTCTCACCAAGTAGCTCAGCTTCTCCATCCTTAAGTCCTTCATCTTCAGTATCTCCAAGTAATTCTCCATCAGTTTCTCCTTCAATCTCACCAAGTTCCTCTGTTTCACCAAGTAATTCGCCCAGTGTCTCCCCATCGCTATCACCTTCTTCATCAGTTTCACCATCAAATAGTCCATCTATTTCTCCATCACTAAGTCCTTCATCTTCAATATCTCCAAGTAATTCACCATCCGTTTCTCCATCAATTTCTCCATCGAGT
>CAYTOI010000007.1:0-47778 GCA_964439805.1 uncultured Pseudomonadales bacterium
ACCTCTTTTTTGGCTCTGCACTTTACACAATAGATTTGCATTTACTTGGTTCACCCCCTTTCATTTTGTTATCGCCTAGATAAATAATTCCACAAGGCTAATTCTAAGGCTAGGACAAGCATAGTGAGTACAAAAGTTTTTGTCAAGTCCGCACGAAACTGCTTATTATCTACTTTGATCTCTTTAGATATATTTTTACTCACTTCACCAGTTTTTAGCCACTCAGATTTTATGGTGAAGCCTTGCTTTCTTTCAACTGTTTTGAGTTTTTGATTTTTTGTTCTTCGAGTTTTTTTTGCCATTTCAACTTGAATTGTATAGTAAAATTCAGTTTATGTCCTTAGATCAAATACTCATTGTTTTTATAGTTTTATGGTTAGCCACAGTTTCCTATTTTATATTTCAGCTCAAGAGACACTACTCCAGTCTTACTGGCGGCGTCTCGAAGAAGGATTTGCTCACCAGTCTCAACCATTTTATTTCCATGTCAAATGACAATGCAGATACTCTAAAGAACTTGTCAGAAAAGTTAGAGTCAGAAATACTTCAAAACAAAAAACATCTTCAGAAACTTGGTTTCAATCGCTACAATCCATTTACTGACACAGGCGGAGATCAAAGCTTTTCTATGAGTTTGCTGGATGAAAACGGGGATGGAATTGTGATAAGCTCATTACATAGCCGAGAAAATACCCGTCTTTACGCCAAAAAAGTACTCAATGGGAAAGTAGATGGTCAAGGAACTTCGGTTGAAGAACAATTAGTTATAAAAGAAGCTCTTAAGTAAAAAATGTCAAACAATAACCCTTTTAGTTTTAAAGTCATTATTTCTTTAGTTGTCACCTTTGGTCTGTCTTTTGGTGCCTCATACGCTTTTTTCCCTGTAGATAATTCCGGTTTAATTTCACCAAAGTCCGAAGCTGAAAAACAAAGAGTTACTGCAGGATTCGGCCAGTTTGCAGACAAACCAAAAACCGAAGCTTGTCCCATAAATGGAGCTCTCTTTAGTAAAGAAGAAAAAGCTCTTTGGGAACAAAAAAGACCTATCCTTACCATGATCGAAAACCACGTGGATGCCAGACCACAGTCCGGTCTTAGTTCTGCAGACATTGTTTACGAAGCCGTCGCTGAAGGTGGTATCACTCGCTTTATGGGTGTTTTCTACTGTGGCGCACAATCTGACACTGTCAAAGTCGGACCAGTCCGCAGTGCTCGCATTTATTTTGTAAATCTTGCAGCCGAATTTAATACTCCTATCTACATGCACGTCGGAGGTGGTAACTGTAGTAGAGACGAGGCTTCTGGACAATGCACTTCAAACAAAAAAGCCTGGGCTCTAGAAGAACTCCAAAAAATGGGTTGGAGAAAACCAGGCGGTAATGACTTCGATACTATTGGAGACATCGGTGTTCCAGTCATGAAGAGAGACTTTGATAGACTTGGTGCCGGAAAGAACTTAGCCACCGAGCACACTTACATCGGCTACCTAAACTATGCTTGGAAAGAAGCTCTCAAGAGAGGCTTCGCAGCTACAATGCCAAAAGGTGAAACCTGGCTTTCAGGATTCAAGAACTGGAAAATTGGAGAAGCAGACCCTGCAGGTGCGCCTGCCAACACAGTTAGTTACGAGTTCTGGAAAAACTCTCCAGACTTCAATGTTTCTTGGAAATACGACGCCACCACAAAAACATATTTAAGAGAACTTGCCGGAGCTCCACACATTGATCTCGATAACAAAAAACAGTTGTCAGCAACTAATCTTATTATCCAATTTGCCAAAGAAGAGGGGCCACTAGATGAACACAAACATATGTTTTATAACGTAATTGGCGAAGGTACTGGTCTCTATTTCCACAACGGTGTTGCCGTAGAAGTAAAATGGAAAAAAGCAAAACAGGCCGATCGCACAATCTTTACAGATCTTAAGGGAAAAGAAATTACCTTTAATGGTGGTCAGTTTTGGGTAAGTATTTTACCCATCGGCAACAAAGTCATATATAATTAGGCTTAATGGCCAAGTTATCAGACTTAATTGTTTCAAAAGTTCGTGTTAAGTTACTAAGAATTTTTCTTAGTCAATCAAAGGGTATGTACTTTGTTCGAGAGCTTACTCGAATGACAAAAGAAGAGATCAATGCCATCAGAAGAGAGCTAGATCATCTTTTAAAAGCCGGTTTGCTTCAAAGTGAAAAAAGAGGTAATCGATTGTATTACTCCGTTAGGACCAGTTTTTCTCTGTATCCCGAACTTGTAAATTTAGTTACCAAATCTACTGGGGTTGGAAAGTTAATTCTCAAAAATAGAAGCAAGCTAGGTTTTGTAAAATATTTATTTGTATCTCAAAAATTAAGTAGAGGAATAGAGCGCACGCCAGAGGATGTTGATCTTCTAGTGGTAGGAAAGCTCATTATGCCTCAGCTAGCCCTAACAGTAAAAGCCATGGAAAAAATGCTCAATACCGAAATAAATTATTCCTGTATGACCGAGGATGAATTTGGTTACCGCAAAAGTCACAAAGACCCCTTTATTATCAAGGTTCTCTTGCAGCCAAAAGTAATGCTCATAGGAGACGAAATCAATTTGCAAAGCTAGTGTCAAAGCAAAAAATTATCAAAATTGGCAACTCGCTAGGGATAACTCTCCCTTCTCGATTCATCCAAAACTTGTCTCTCAAGTCAGGGGATAGAGTAGAACTAAGCCAAAACAGTGACAACTCTTTAATTCTAAATTTCCCAGATAATTCTCAGCTTTCACTCTTAAACTTCAAGGCTCAAGAAACAACTAAAGTAATATAATTCAAAACATGTCTCTTTCCAAACAACACAAAGTTTTTATTTTTATCTGCATCGTAACCATAATTTCTTTATACATTGCCCTTCCTGCAAAAATTGGGAATTTTTCAGTCCCTAGAATCAACTACAAAATTGGGAAATTAGATCTTGCTCAGGAAATTCCTATTAAGCAAGGTTTGGATATCAAAGGAGGAGTTCAAGTAACTTTATCTGCAGACATGAGTAGTATCCCAGACAGCCAAAAAGCCGTCGCCATGGACTCTCTCAAAGAAGTTGTTGGTCGAAGAGTTGACTTGTTTGGCGTTTCTGAGTCTTCGGTAAAAACTTTAATAAATGGTAAGGACTATCGAGTCATTTTGGAGCTTCCTGGAGTCAGCGATTCTCAACAGGCACTTTCTTTAATTGGGCAAACCGCACAAATGGATTTTGCGTTTCCGGAGTACAAACCAGGAAAGACAGCCACCGAAGCCGCCTCTATTATTGGCTTCAAGCCAACAAAATTGACTGGTGCTGATCTCAAAAGTGCCACAGTTACTTTCCAAACCGAAGATCGTTTACCTGCAGTTTCATTAGAATTCAAAGAAGAAGGTCGACAAAAATTTGCAGCTTTAACCAAAGATAATATTGGCAAGCCCTTAGCAGTACTCCTAGATGGATACCCCATTACCATGCCCACAATCAAATCAGAAATTAGCGATGGAAACGCTATAATCTCCGGAAACTTTACCGTTGATGAAGCTAAAGCACTGGCAGTTCAACTAAATGCTGGAGCTCTTCCAGTACCAGTCAACATCTTAAGCCAAAAAAATATTCCTGCTACTTTGGGTACCGAATCAATTCAAAAAAGTTTAACCGCCGGAGGCATTGGACTTCTCATGGTTGTTCTCTTTATGATTCTTAACTATGGTAAGCAAGGAATTATTGCTTCAGTTGGCTTAGTTCTTTACGGACTTTTTACTTTAGTCCTTTACAAGCTTATTCCTGTAGTCTTAAGTCTTCCAGGAATTGCAGGCTTTCTACTCTCTGTTGGTATGGCAGTTGATAGTAATATTTTAGTTTTTGAGCGTTACAAAGAAGAAATTAGAGCTGGCAGATCTTGGCAGGTTGCTCTAGAGCTTGCTTTTGGACGAGCCTGGGACTCAATAAAAGATGCCAACACTGCTACTATCATTACCGGGTTAATTCTCTTCAATCCATTAAACTGGCCTTTCTTAAACACTTCAGGTTCAGTAAGAGGCTTTGCCCTCACTCTAATCTTAGGAATTTTTATCTCACTGTTCACTGGCATAGTAGTCACCAGAAATCTTCTTCGTCTCTTCTTCAAAGGCCGCACCAATAACCAATCACTAAACACAAAGCACTAACTATGAACTGGATGAAGCACCTCTCAATTTATTTTTTAATTTCCGGACTAGTCATCATTCCAGGAGTTTATTCCTTAGTAAAATACGGCTTTAAACTTTCTATAGAATTTACTGGTGGAACCATGGTATCTGTTGAGCCAGCAAACACAAAACAATTTCTCATGGATACTCTTAAGGAATACAAGCCTCAAGTAGAGTCAGAAACTGGTAAAGATGTCACTATAAAACTCAAAGAATTGTCAGAAGAAAAATTAAATGAGTTAATTACAACAAACAACAAAGACAAAAAAGAAATTACAATCAAAAGTTTTGAAGTAATCGGGCCAGTTCTCGGTCAAGAAACTCTCAAAAAGACTATCAACGCCTTACTCCTGTCTTCACTTTTACTTTTAAGTTACATTAGCTTTGCCTTTAAGCAGTTTAAATATGGTGTTAGTGCTGTTCTGGCCATGTTGCACGATACATTGGTATTGCTAGGATCATTTTCACTTTTAGGGCACTTCTATGGCATTGAGATCGACCTTTTATTTGTCACTGCAGTTCTCACCATTCTTTCTTTCTCGGTTCACGATACTATCGTCGTTTACGATCGTATTCGAGAACTCAGTCACAAGGTCAAAGGTGTCAGTTTCACAGATCTTGTAAACCAAGCTGTTTCCGAAACCATGGTCAGATCACTAAACAATTCATTGACAATTATCTTTATGCTTATCGCCATGTTCCTTATGGGTGGTGAAACAACTCGTTACTTCTCCTTAGCACTTCTCATTGGTACCGTTACAGGTACCTATTCCAGCACTTTCACGGCGGCACCTATTCTAGTTCTGTGGGAGAAACTGTCAAAAGGAAAAATGTAACAAATACCACAGACGTAACTTGTTCATTGTTGTATGATACAAGGCACAATATGAAAAAACTCACAACTTGCCTGTTGTTGACTGTAGCATTTTTGACTACGACAAAGTCAGCATACGCAATTACTCCAACCAAAGAATGTCAATCAGCTGCTATACCTGCCTATTTTTGGCCATATATCCCTGTTCAAGCAGGTAGTCATTGGGACAAAGTTCTTAGCACCTTAACACCAGGAGAAATCATTATCGTAAATCCAGCAGATGGTTCCGGTACCTCTATAAGTTCAGAATACTCCAAAATTATCTCCTATACAAAAGCTAAGGGTATTCAAAATATTGGTTATGTGTTTACAGAATATGGCACAAGAAGCATTTCAGAGGTAAAAAAGGAAATTGATAACTACTCATCTTGGTACGGAATTAATTCTATCTTTTTAGACGAAGCATCAACCAATATTTCACTATTGCCGTATTATCAAGAATTATATAACTACATAAAAACTAGGGGTGGTCAGGCAATGCTTAATCCGGGTACAGTTCCAAATGAAAGTTATATGCAGGTTTCAAATCAGATTGTAATTTTTGAAGATAATTACTCAAAATATTTAACAGCAACATTCCCAGATTGGATAAAAAAATACTCAGCAGACAGGTTTGTCCACTTGGTCTATGGTACAAATACTAGCTCTCTCTCAACAGCAATAAACTTATCAAAATCAAGAAATGCAGGCTATATTTTTATCACCGATGATAGTCTTACCAACCCTTGGGACACAATGCCAGGGTATTGGGCAGATGAAATGACACAAAAATGTCCTACTGTAAAACCTCCAGTACCTACAGTTACTCCTACCATCACTCCAAACCCTACTCCAGTATCAGACACCGTTGCCCCATCAGCAAAAATTACTTCTCCAATATCTGGCTCAATAATAAGTAGAGGCAGAAAAGTTACTATAAAATCAACAGTTTCAGATAATGTTGGAATAGCAAAAATTGAATTTTATGTAAACGGTTCTCTCAAGTGCAGCAGTTCCTCTCTTAACTACTGTGTTTGGCTAGTGCCTTCTGCACGAAATAGCTTGTATACCATTATGGTGAAGGCTTACGACAAAGCTGGTAACTCAGGATCAAATTCAATTACAGTTAGATCCAGTAGATAGTTTGTTTAGTTATAAAAACACCCCGCATCGGCGGGGTGTTTAGTTTACGGCTTAGAATATTTTTCAATTTGCTGAATTACACAAAATGCATTATCAGCTGCGGAAGTGCCACATCTCAGGCCACCATTAATTCTCGGCAAAAAATAGGGATATGACTTGTCCAGACTTCCTTCCCAAACTGTAAAGGCTCCTTTGTATCCAGCTGATTTCATATTTCCTAGTATCTGGTCGGCGATTATTCCACCGGGATAAACAAAAAAATATGGGTCAGCTCCTTCCATGCCCCACATAATATCTTTTCTGCTTGGTAACAGTTCGTCTCCAATTGTCTTAAAAATCTTTTTGTTTACTTTGTCTTCAGGGTTATTTGGGTTTACTAGCAGCGGATGTGTTTGGGAATGAGAAACGATGTACACTAGTCCCGCGTCTTGCATATTCTGAAAATGTTCCCATGCATTCAGAACGTTTCCATAATTATCAGTAAAATCTCCCAAGGCATAAGTAATAACCGCAAACCATACACTTGGTTTACCGTTCCCAGTACCTCCTCCAGCATTCTTCAAAGTCGTTACCACTCCCATTACTTCAGGGTCATTCCACGAATCATCAATAATGAGAATTGCATATTTATGTCGACATACTCCACTGACAATGTCTTCAGCTAGTTCATTTGGCGAAGGGAAATAAAAGCTATTTTCTACCAAGTACCAAATCACTTTTTCAAAAGAACCAATGTCAGTATTATTTTGCAAATAATCTGTATTCTTATCAGGAAGAGGATTAATGGTGTGATACATCAAAGCGACACTTCCAGGGCAATTAAGTGACCCATCAGCATACCTGGTGGGCACTGGTGTCGAGGTGGGAGACGGAGTCATAGAAGGAGTAATGGTTGGGGTCAGTGTTAATGTCTGGGTTGGGGCAATGGTTGCACTGGGGATAATAGATGCCGTTGGTGTAGCAGTTGAAGCTTCTGTCTTTGGAGTACAGGCCACAAGGAATATCAAGAATGAGCACAAAACAACCTTTTTTATCATAAAGCCTCCATAAAAAATTTAAACGAACTTATGTCCCATATTATGCATCACACCTCTCAAAACTTCAATCCTGAACTTTGTAAGCTTTAATTTTTTCTAGCAAATACTCTCTTTGATTTTTTGAAGTATCCTCAATCACTTCTTCAAAAAGATCTTTGAGCACTTTTCCAATAATCGGTCCAGGGTTTACCCCCAAAACTTCCATCACGTCTTTCCCATTTACAGCCATGTCGTTGATCTCCATTGGCTCGTATAGCTGTTCACCAATTCTTTTTTGAAGCTCCAAAAATCTCCAGCTAGTAGTTTTTGCTCCACTTCCTTTTCTGTCCGAAATTCTTAGAAGTACCAGATCTGCAATATTTTCCTTCCCCACTTTTCGGATCAACCTTCTGATGGAGGCGTCCGTCATACTAGGCTGGTAAGCAAACATGTGCCATCTCACCAGAGTTTCAATTTTCTCAATTTGTTTTCGGTTAAATCTTAGCCTTTCCGCAATTTCTTTTGCCATTCTTGCTCCAATCACTTCATGTCCATAAAAAGTAATCATCCCCCTGGTTGGTTGACTAAAGCCGCAATTTGCACAACTATGCATCTCTCCAGGGAGGTCCCTAAATGTTTTTTCACACTTTCTACACTTATACCTCTGGCTTCTTGGTTTGCCGACGTCGTGGAGAAGTGCACATAGTCGAATAACTGGGTCTGGTGAAGGGCAGTTCCCCAAGCTTTGAATAGAATGCTCCATCACACTCCATTCGTGATGTCCGCCTTGGCGTACATCTTTACCTTCCAAAATTTCAGGCAAAAAATAATTTATCAAATTAGTCGAAATCAATAAGTTAAGTCCATCCACTGGATAGTTAGAGCCAATAATTCTCATAAACTCTTCTCTTACTCTTTCTTTGCTGATTTTTTCTAGTAACTGCGCATTTTTCTTAACCGCTTCTAGAGTTTCCTGGTCAATTCGAAATCCCAGTTTAGCCGCAAACCGAATACACCTCATCATCCGCAAGGCATCTTCCTGAAACCTTTTGTCCGGCTCACCAACAGCTCTTATTAAACCTGCTTCAAAGTCTTGCAACCCTCCCACCATATCAATAATCTCCCACTTTGTGTCTTGAGTTCTTGGGTTCTCGAGTTCTAGAGTTCTTTTACCAATCACCATCGCATTCACCGTAAAATCTCTTCTCACCACATCTTCTTCAAGTGTTTTGCCCCAGGTAATATTATCTGGTCTGCGAAAGTCAGAGTACTCTTTTTCCGATCTGTATGTAGTGATCTCATAAAGTTCTTCATTTCCATCTACAGTTACATTGTAAGAAACCGTTCCAAAGTCATTGTTGTAAAAGGGGTCCAAGTCTTTGAGTACTTCAAGGCTCTGTTCGGGGGTAGCATTAGTAGTCAGATCACAGTTTTCCGGTTTTTTATTAAGCAGTACGTTTCTCACCCCTCCGCCTACTAAGTAAATCTCAAATCCTGCTTTAGAATACAAATCCACCACAGAAGATAACTCCTTGGGAATTAATGCTGTTTCATCCGGTAATAAGTTTCTTTTGTACACGCCTAAATCTTATCATGCAACTTGGGATAAAATAGCTTGTGGTTCAAACCTTACGCACACTATTAAGGGAGCTGAAAGGCAAGTCCCTTATTTACAATACCAATCGTGTTAAGCGAGCCTATTTCTTTGCCAAAAAAATTCACGCCGGTAAAGTCCGTCAAACTGGAGAACCTCTTATAAAACATCCACTAGCCGTCGCAATTACTCTGGTCAAATGGGGACTAGATCAACAAAGTATCGAAAGTTGTTTGCTTCATGAAATCCCGGAAAGTGAACTCATAAACTATCAAGCCATCATAGAAAAAAAGTTTGGAGTTGAAATCCTTCAATTAATTGAAGGGGTGAATAGAGTTGG
This sequence comes from uncultured Pseudomonadales bacterium, assembly GCA_964439805.1. Lineage (GTDB taxonomy): Bacteria > Patescibacteriota > Microgenomatia > UBA1400 > MFAQ01 > MFAQ01. The sequence continues at coordinate 9,124 of CAYTOI010000007.1, forward strand.
TCAAATAAAGATGAGAGGCACAAAAGATCAAAATTTTTCTGAAAATATCCGTAAAATGTTTGTTGCCATGGCACAAGACGTGCGAGTTGTCCTTATTCGTCTAGCAGACAGACTCCATAACGTCCAAACTCTTTCTGCAGTTCCAATTTCCAAGCAAAAGCGAATAGCTATTGAGACCCTAGAGATTTACGCTCCTCTGGCTGAGCGTCTTGGTATGGGTCAGCTAAAAGGGGACCTGGAAGATCTAGTTTTTCCCTTTATTTACCCAGATGAATACCAATGGCTGATGGATATTGCAAAACCTCATTTTAAATATTCAAAACTGAACCTGACCAGTTCTCTGACAAAAATAAGACAAATTTTGGCCAAGAACAACATCAAGGCCAAAACCGATGGCAGGCCAAAGCGTATTTACAGTCTCTACAAAAAACTGCTTCGTCCAGAAATAAACAGAGATATTACCCAAATTCACGATCTGATGGCTCTTCGCATTATTACCGAAGATTCAAACTCTTGTTATTCGGTGCTTGGCTTAATGCATCAGTATTGGAAGCCAGTGCCGTATCTGGGTATTTCTGACTTTATTGCCCAACCCAAGCCAAACGGTTACAAATCAATTCATACAAAAGTTTTCGATCACAAAGGTAACATATTGGAAATTCAAATTAGGTCTCAAGAAATGCATCTTCAGGCCGAGCTCGGAGCCGCTGCTCATTTTGCATATGCTACCGCAAAGAACTCGGGAGTCGAAGATGAAAAACTAGAGAGCGGGGTTGGTTTTGTGGTTAGCAAAAAGATGGAGTGGGTCAGAGAACTTGCTGACTGGAAAAACCAAATTGTCTCGGTCCACGAACAGCAAAAAGACCTCAAACTAGACACTTTAAGCAAGCATATTTATGTTTTTTCTCCCAAAGGAGACGTGTTTGATTTACCTGAAAATTCCACTCCTGTGGACTACGCCTTTAGTGTCCACACCAATCTCGGGTTTTTTATTTCATCTGTCAAGGTAAATGGCAAAATAGCCCAGGTGGATCACCCGCTCAAGAGTGGTGATGTGGTCGAAATTCTTAAATCCAGAACCAGAAGACCCGCAAACAAAAACTGGTTGAGATTTGTAAAGTCCAATAGGGCAAAAACCAAACTCCGTCACGAACTTCAGTAAAAAAACTCTCTGCCATTGGTATAAAATCAAATTGTGAAAAAAACATTTTTCTTACTCCCACTTTCACTTTTTGTAGTCTTTTTCCCAGTATTAGGCAAAACCAGTAATCCTCGAGAGCCAGAGGTAAAAGCTTTTTACACTATAGATTCACCCTTGCCCCAAAAAAAAGCAGATTCACCTGAGTTAAATCTCACCGCCGACGGAGTATTTGTTATGGATCTCCATTCTGGAGTAGTATTGTTTGATAAAAACCCCCACAAAAGATTAAAGCCCGCCTCTCTCACCAAAATTATGACATCGCTCGTTGTCATGGATTATTTCAAAGAGGATAGCATCCTCAAGGTGGTTAATGGTCAAAAATCTTTAGGAAGCAATATTAGTCTTCTCAAGGGAGACCAATTTTTAGCCCAAGATCTCTTAAGCGGTCTCTTAATTTCCTCAGGGAATGATGCGGCCATTACTTTTGCCGAAAACTACCCAGGTGGATACAGTGCCTTTGTGAGCAAAATGAATCAAAAGGTAAATGATCTTGGTTTAGACAATACTCACTTTAGTAACGTCTCAGGAGTAGAAGGTTCTGACCACTTCACTTCAGCTTACGATATTTCCATAATTGCGCGAGATGCTCTAGATAGGCCGGTCTTTGAAAACATTGTCTCTACAAAATCCACCAAAATAAAAAGTCTAAAAGGAAATCTATATCCACTGGAGTCAACCAATGTTTTGTTGGGTAAACCAGGATTTTATGGGGTAAAGACTGGTTGGACTCCAGAGGCGGGAGAGTGCCTAGTCATACTCGCCGAAAGAGACGATCATCCTATCCTTATCACTCTCTTGCACAGCAAAGATCGCTTTGGTGAAGGTGAAAAAATTGCAAACTGGGTTTACAGTAACTTCGTTTGGGAGTAAATATTCTCCCTTATTTTGTCTCAACCCACTCATTCTTAACCGCCGAAACATAAGCCGCAAATCCTTGGTCACCCAAAAAGATATAGATTGGCATTGCATACTTTTGGTTTACATTTGAGTCGTAGTAGCCCAAGAATATTTTGCGAATCTTTACCTCACCAGTCTGTGGTCCAGTAGGGGCTACAAATCCTCCACCTGCTAATAGTTCTTGCCACGCTTCCTCACCAGTTTTTATTGGGTATGTTCCATTTCTTGTGTAATCAATATTTGTGTAAGCATAGTCTAGGTCAATTATCTTTTCATTTATCGCTTTAGATCCAGAAACTACAGCTCGTATCAATCCCTTACTGGGGTCAGTTCTGTAAAACGGATATGTTGCTACAACTTCCTTCGACTTTGAAGTAGGATCAATTTCATCAATATTTTTTCGGAAATAATCCAGCTGAACAAAGTCCGCGTCAGACAAGGAGAGAGCCGGGATAAGTTTTCCAGAATCATTTTTTAAGTAAGTGAGTTTTTCAAATCCAATAGTGTCGTCTTCAAGTAATCCAACTTTTTTTAGGTAGTTACTAGTATCAGTAATTACCTGCTTGTCAGAAGTAAAGTTTGCAAGTGTTGCAATGCTTGGATTGTTTTGCCACTGCTTGATGAGTGTAAAGTGGCCAGAAATAATATTCATATCAAGTTTTGACGAAAGCTGATCTTGATTGGACCAAACATATCTAGTTTCTGTAGGTTGTTCAGGTTTAAACAAAAATCCCAAAGAAGTTGCAATCTCTATCGCTTTTTCTGGGTCTGCAAAACCACTTCTTCGAGTTGGGGCGTAATAAACTCTCATTCTGTCAGGAAAAAGAGGGATTGATCCAGTTGGTAGTTCAAGAGCTAAATCAGGTCTAGTTTCGTTTTTGGGAAAGTTGACTGCTTGCAAAACATCAAAGTCTACCGTAGGTGCTGCTTGAGCAGGTGGATGCAGTGCAATCCAATAATTTACTAGAGCAACTCCTAGGTACCACACCAAAGTAATTGCTACAAAGCCTACTCCACCATACTTAATGGCTTTACGAGATACCGCAGAAGTTTCAGTTAGTGTCGCCATATACTACATAAAGTATACTATTTGTATGTCAGATAAGCATGTAGATTACAAACAATGGCTCAGTTAAATCTTTCCAAAGCCATTGAGAGCCTAGAGAGTAAGTCTCTTTCTCTAAATAAGGAGATTAGAAAATTCAAAAAAGCCAAAAGTTTTTTTACCAGAACTACTCTACTTGCTCATTCCCTCCGTCAAAAATCAAATCAAATTCTAGCTTCTGCTGGTTTAATAGGAGCCATTCTCACCACTCCAGTTCTAGATGGTAGTAAAATGCAGACGACAGAGGCAGTTCAGTCCAAGCCAGAAGATACAAAATCAAACAGGCTTAAGCTTCTTGGTTTTCTTCACGAAAAAATTCCACACTCACCTTACAAATTTTCTACAGAAGAAGTCAAAGAAGTGGAGCAGGAAATAGAAAAAAATACCAATATCAAAGCCGTGGGGTATCTAGATGATCAGTCTTTAAATCATCACTTGGGCTACATTGGTTACGAGCAACACCTGTATCGCTATCCGGGAGACACTATCGGAGCTCACGACGACAACCAGGAGGCAGGTATCGCTCCAGGGAGAGGCGCATTTGGTTATTTTGCCAAAGATGCCAGCCAGTTTAATACCCAAGATTATCTAAGAGAAAAATATTATTGTGTTGTCCAAACTTTGTATTTAGACAACTGGAATCAGGATCACACCTTTCTTAAGGACTGGTACAAGTTTAGAAAAGTAATGGTCGTTAATCCTGTAAATGGCAATGCCGTTATCTGTGATATTGGAGACGCCGGTCCGGCCGAGTGGACAGGTAAGCAGTTTGGTGGCTCACCTGAAGTAATGAAAGATCTCAATCTTCATGGAGGTCCTCGCAAAGGTTTGGTGCTAATGTTTTTTGTCGACGATCCTAACAATTTAGTACCCCTAGGACCAGTTAATTATTAAAACATATGCCAATAATTTTTTACGATCATCTCTTTTCCAAGTCCGAAGTTGTTGATTTAATCAACAGTCTAGAAGAAGCGGAAAACCAAAAAAATAAATTACACCAACTAGTAGACGATATTATCTACCAAGGAATTATTCTGATGTTGTTAAACAAGTTATCCGAGTCAAAGCATAATATTTTTTTGGAAATGGTCCACGAAAGGCCGTATGACACCGAAATAATCATCTTTCTACGCGAACATACTCACCCCGAAATAGAGCAAGACATAACCGAAGAAGCCCAGAAACTACTTGGTGCTATTACCAAAGATATGTTAATGTAGTTGTTATGGAACAAGAAAAATGCCCCAAATGCGGTGAGCCACTAGGAGATGTTACCGAAACAGCTACCGGAAGAAAACTTCAAAGATGCTCTGCCGGAAGTTGGAACAAAGATACCAAAAAAAATGAAGGCTGTGATTATGTAAAGTGGTTAGCTGTAGAACCAACCACCTTAGACGAAAAATGCCCCAAATGCGGCGAACCTCTTATCTTGCAGGTAACCAGATTTGGTAAAAAAATGAAAAAATGTTCAGCCGGTGGCTGGGACAAAGAGGCCAAAGTGGCAACTGGATGTGACTATGTAGAGTGGGTCAACGGAACCACCGAAAAGCTAGACGAAAAATGTCCTCAATGCGGAGAACCACTAGTTCTCTATACAACTGCCAATGGTAAAAAAATGAAAAAGTGTTCCACTTCAGGTTGGGACAGAGAGGCAAAAAAAGCCACTGGTTGTCCTTATGTAGAGTGGTTAAAGGCTGAGTTTGTACCCAAGGGTGGAAATGGTGAAGAATTTCTTCCTCCAGAGGAAGATATATTCTAAATCCTAATGTCCAAAAAGAAAAAAATTAGCAAAATCGATAAAATCTCCAGTTGGTTTACAGAGTCCATCGGAACAAATACTTCCTTGGTCATTCACACCTTTCTGTTTATAGGTATTTTTGCCTTGGCTATTTTTGGACTAACTTTAGACAAAATCCTTCTCATTCTTACTACTGCTGTCTCCCTTGAGGCAATTTATCTAGCTATCTTTATCCAAATGTCCGTCAACAAAACCACTGTTAGCCTTGCAAGTGTCGAGGAGGATATCGATGATATCCAAGAAGACGTCGATGAAATCCAAGAAGACGTCGACGATATTCAGGAAGACGTTGATAGTCTAGAAAGCAACATCAAGGAAATTTCCGACGACTATATAGAGGACGAAACAGAGGAAGAAGGCTTAGTTTCCTCACTCAAAAATATCGAAAAACAATTAAGTGTGCTTCAAGAGGAGATCGCAAATCTAAAAAGCAAAGCTACAAAATAATAACCCATAGTATAAATAGTCAAATAATTGACTATCTTTGTATATATAGGATAAAATACAACAGTTCAGACGGACCTTAATAATAGTCCTAATCCTCAGTCCAATCATTCCCCAAAGGAGTTTTCCATGAATAAAAAAGTATTATCTATACTTGTATTTCTTATGGCTTTAATTTTGTCTGCTTGTGCCTCCGAAAAAATTGAGCTCAGAATTGTTACCCCGACTCAAGGTTTTCGAGTCAGCGCCGATTATGTAGAAGGCCAGCCAGCTCCGATCCCCTTGGAAGTTTACTACCAAGGCTCAGAGCCTCAAAGAATTGCCTTAATAGATATAAAAGGAGTTGGAACGTTTGCCTGCAACCTAGTTTCAGGCATGGTTAATAACTGCGGGACTTTTGGCCTTACCCATACTGGTGATCAGACGATCAAGGTTTCAGTCGGCAAAAGCGATGGGAATCAAGTAAGTTCAGAAGTAAGGTTTAGCTGGACACCATTGCAAGGAATCGAAAGGGCAGCCAGCTCAGTCTCTGGACTCTTTGGAGCTAAGAACTTGGGTGTAGGCTACGTGTTCTTTGCAATTCTGGCTCTAATTATCTTCGTGATAATTATCGCTGCAGTCGTAAAAGGCCTGTCCGCTGTTGCCATCATTGTCTGGGTCAGTACAGCAATCATGACCCTAACCTTCTTTTTAATCGGTACAGAGTCAGCTCTAAGAGCGTTTAACTACATGTTGACCTTTTGGGTAGTAATCACCGTAATTTGCTTAATTGGTTTTGCCATGAGTAAAAATTACTCTCTTTCAATACCAACAACCAATGTAATCTTCGCAGAGTTTGGTGGTGGGCGTAGAATCGAGGCAAGAATAGAAAATGGCCGTATTGTAGGTCCAGATCATGCAAATGAAAGTGAAGATTTATTTGCAAAAATTACTTCTGCCTCAGCCCAAGTTTTTATGAAAAATTACCCTAACTTAGAGCCCGGCAAAGATTACCAAACAATATATCTTCCGGAGGAAAAGGAATGAGATCCCTAAGGCTTTTACCTATTCCTGCCCCTCAAATTGGCACAAATCAAGTTCAGCAAGTTGTTCGAGGCTTTACAGTTGCTCCATTTATTATCGAGGAGCAATCGGTTTGTGCAGAAAGTTTTTTTGCTTCAGCCGGTATTCCTGTTAGCATAAGTGCCCCAAGTACAAATGACTACCCAGACGCAATAAAGGTAGCAAAAGAAAGAATTGCAGAATTAGATCGTGAGTTAAAAGAACAGATATTTAAATTCCAAAACCTCAAAGCCCTGCAAGAAGAAGAACGTCGATATCTTGCCGTGTTGCCTATTCATCTCCAAATGGCCGACAAAGGTTTTCCTGTTTCCATCAATATGTCATTTTTGAAACAGGTTAACCCACTGACTGGCATGCCAACTTTCGCGGTCATCAATCTCCATAATCCCATCTTTAGACTTGAGGGTAAGGTTAATTTTTTTGGCAATGGGTTCAGATCATTTAGATTCCCCAGGTTTTTACCTTCGGACCTTCACGCTTACTATCAGGAACACCTCGATAGAATTCTGAGAGATGAGCTATACCCTCCAGTCAGAGGCGGTACCCCATCAAGAATCGCTATTGAAACCCAATATGCAGGAAGGCTACCCGACAATCTCAAACATCTAGTCTCAAGAGCGCTAAGTTTAAACATTTTTAGCGACATTCTTATTGTCTTTGAGGCGTTTGACTGGGGAGTAACTAGCGTGCCACGTAAAGTTGACCCTCTGGTTATTGCTCGCTCAGTTCATGGCTCAATCTTCGGTCCACGTTGGGTTCACTACTCTCTAGCAGGTGTCTACGACCCCACCACAGGCGAAGAAGAAGTCGTAAGTAAGTATAGTCGTTCAAGTTAAGTATCCAGCCTCCAATTTATTGGGGGCTTTTCTTTTGCAAAAATTCCTCAGTAAAATATGCGCCATTCTGAGCTTCTCTCAAATCAAACCCAAACGCACGTTTACTAACCGCAATTATTGGAGGAGCCTGAATTCTCTTAAAGATATTAATCTTGTACAGTCTCCACTTGTGCTCCAGATCAGCTACAAATTCTTCTCTACTTGCAAAAAAATGATTAATTTCCTTACTGAGTCCAAACTCTTTTTCAATCTCGCCATCATCATATAGTTTCAGTATTTCAGCAGGGTCTAGTCTCCACTCTACAAAAGCCCTAATCAGTTTATCGTGATAAGGGTAATTCATGGGGTCGCCCTTACCCTTTGTTACATCTTGGTTGGCGCTCAGCTCTGCAGATGGCACAACCTTAATTATTTCTAAAGGAATTATTTCACTTCCAGAAACTTCGTTAATATAATTTGCAAGTTCATAAACTTGACCTTTATAAATGTCTGCTATAGGAGCAATGGCTCCACTCACGTCTCCATACAAGGTACAGTAACCGAGGGCTGTTTCAGTTTTATTTCCATTATTTACAAACACTCCTCCTATAACTGCAGAAATTGCCCCAAGAATTCTACTCCCTCTATCTCTGGCTTGAATATTTTCAACTACAAACTCACTAGATTCCAACCCAATACTTTTTAGCTGTTCTACTGTCAAATCTACTGAAGGTTGAATCGGAACTACTTTGTACTCTATTCCCAAATTCTTAGCAAGTTTCAACGCCGCGTTTTTGGTTAAATCAGAATTAAATTTTGATGGCATGTTAATCGCCAGTATGTTTTCCGGCCCCAAGGCTTCTTTTAGTAGGCAAATCACCACCGCCGAGTCAATCCCTCCGCTCAAGCCAATTACTACTTTTTTGCTTGGTAAACTTTCAAAAAACTTTTTTATTCCAAACACCAATCCTTTATACAAATCTTTCAAATCACTACTATATTCAAAATGTTTGTCATTCCGGGCTGGACCCGGAATCCAGTCTTTATCTACCTCAACCTCCAAAATCTGCTCTTCATACTCATTTGCTTGCGCCACAACCTCACCTTTTTTGTCATAGACACTAGAACATCCATCTAGCAAAAATATATTTTTGCCATTATTTTGAATTCCAGTATTATTGCAATAAATAAATGGAACCTTTATTTTTTCAACTAGTTCTTTCACAATGCTGTGCCTTTTTTCATTTTTTCTCCATGTCCAAGGGGAACAGGAAAGATTAACAATTATTTCCGCCCCATTCCTTACCAATATTTCACTGGGGTTAACGGCGTAGTCCGCGCTCCACATATCTTCACAAAGTATTAATCCAAGTTTAATTTTTCTGTCTTCAATACTTACTTCAAAAGGCTGAAGAACTTTTTCAACAGGCTCGCTCATTTCACTGGCCAGCTTAATCAATGAATAAAAATGTCTTTCATCATCAAACTCTCTGTACTTGGGCATCAAAGTTTTATATGTTCTGCCCTCAAAAACCCCATTACTTACCCACTTGCCGTCTTGAGCAACAAAGGCTGCATTGTATTTTCTCCATCTTCCATCTTCACCCTTACAATTTTTATCTACAAAAACATTTCCCCAAATTACCAATATCTCCAGAGAGGCATTTTTTATGGATTCATTGGCTTTGATTAGCTCTTCCAAAAAAGCTTTGTTTTCCCATTCGTCCCCAAGCAAGTATCCAGGAATAACCATCTCAGAAAAAACTATTGCATCAAATCTTTTTTCTTTTGCAGTTTGAATTTCTTTAAGAACCTTTGCTAGGTTTTTTCGAATATTTCCGGCCGAGACATCTATTTGGGCTACTGCGATTTTCATAGTCTTTTGAAGCTATTTATAATCAAGTTAATGGCATTAGGGTCTACAATTTTTTTTAGTTCCTGAACGTTTCCGGCGAGCAAAAGCTCTCTCACTTTTGTAGCCGATAAATTCTCACCTTCACCATAACGATCTACAATTGTATGTGTTTCAAATCTCTCCGCCAGTATCTCCAGATCTTCTTTGCTTCCGCCATAAAACACAAATTTTTCATTTCTTTCTTTTGCCAATTTTACCAAGCTGTCTAGCCAAATCTCATTCGTAGATCCATCAAAATAAAGTAGGTCTGCTTTTGCGTCTGGGAGGGGTAATATTTCTATCCCAGGAAAGCTAACTTCAATAATTTTCTTTCTATCTTCATAAGAGTAGGGGGTTCTGGTATTTAAAGCGTTGGACGAGCCTATCAAAATTAGGGAATTGCCTACTCCCTCTCTTTCAACAATCTTCGCGACCAAGCGATAATGCCCTTTGTGAAAAGGGGCGAAGCGTCCTAAGTATACGTGCTTGGTGGTCATAGTGTATATTATACACCATCAAATGAGGCTGTCAAGTCTGCTATATAATGTTCAAAATGACCGATGAACAATTAGTTGCACTGGCCAAGTCTAGCCATTCTGAGGCTGTAGGGGAGCTCTACGAGCGGTATTTCGACGCCATATATAGATATTTCTATTTTCAGGTCAATTTTAGCCGTGAGGCTGCTGAAGATCTAACTCAAGACACCTTCATAGATATGGCTAAGTCTGTTACTAAGTTTAGAGGCGAAAGCAGCTTCAAAAACTGGCTTTACACCTTGGCCAAGTACAAGTTGAACTCCTACGTAAAGCAAAAATACGACCTACCCATCGTAAGTTTGTTCGAAAGCTTGGCTGACAAAGAAGTTTGGATAGATCCAACAGAGCAATCCAAAAAGATCTCCCTTCTAAACAAGCTCTTAGATACCTTAAAGCCATTAGAAAAGAAACTGATGGTTCTAAGGTATCTTCGGGGTTTTAGTGTCAAAGAGGCAGCCAAAAAACTGAGTCTCACCGAATCCAACGTCAAAGTAATGTGTTTAAGATCCCTAAAGAAGCTCCAAAAAACTGTAACCTAATAAGCACTATAATTAGTAGAAATGACCAAAGCCTTCAAAAATCCAGTCATCCGAAACTCATACAAAAGCACCCTCAAAAAGGAGGTTCTTTTGGCATACAAAAATTCCTTACCAACCAATTCTTTCTGGAATTTCTTAAGCATCAAATTTCTAGTGCCCGCTTTCAGCTTGCTCGTTTTTGCTAGCCTTATAGGGGTCAAATACAACAACTACTTAGCAGAAAAAAATCTTGACATCGAACTAACTCAATTAACTGCCGAGCTAGAATCAGATATGGATCTTCTAAATGCCATTTCTTTCTCAGACTTGTAACCAGCGGAACACTATATTTGTGTTACAAATTATTAACAAACAAAATATGAATTCAAAAATTCTAAAAGTTCTAATTCTCCCGCTCTTTCTGTTTAGTCTCGCTTCTCCCGCAAACGCAGGTCTCATGGACAACTTGCAAGCTAGAAAAGAAAAAATGGAAGAAAAGAGAGAAGAGATTAAACTAAAACAAGAAGAGAGAGTTGCAAGCAGAGAAGCCAAAAAACAAGAAATAAAACTCGAAAAGGAAGAAAGAGTCGCCAGTAGAGAAGCAAAAAGATCAGATGTTGCTGGTAAGCATGCTGACAGACTAGAAGAACATTTTGCCAATTATTACGCCCGCCTCAACATGATTATGGGCAAAATTCAAACTAGAATCGATGCCACAACCACAAAAGACACGACTCAAGCAAAAGCCAAACTTGCCGAAGCAAAAACAAAACTAGAAGAAGCCAAAACTCTAGGAGCTAGCGCTGTCGCCCAGTTCAGAGCTATAGATCCAGCCAAGTGGTCAGAGCAAAAATCAAAAGCCGAAGCAGCTAGAGACACCGCCAATAAGGCCAGAGAAAGTTTCAAGTCCACTCTCGCACTTATGGTAGAAAGTATTAAGTCTTTAAAATCAGCTCAAGTTAAATAAAACTTATGAAAAAAATATTCACTGCCCCAGCATTGTTAGTTTTCGCCCTACTACTCTCGGCTTGCAATGGACCTCTAACTCTCAAAGACGGAGTTCCAGAAGAGCCGGCAAAAGTTGCCGAAACAGAGCTAGCTACCCCCACACCCACAATAAGCAAGGATACTTCTGTGGAGTCCATTGAGGCAGAGCTCAAAGCGACTAACATACTGAATGAAGATTTTTCAGATATAAAGTAGTTTTAAGCTATTTTTAATCTGCTAGTAGTAATATTCTAAATAGTTAGAACTCCTAACAAAAAAAGAAAAAACACAGGTTGACCACCTGTGTTTTTGTGGGTTTATAATATGTGTACAAGTGACCAAAGAATCAAAACCAATAACTTTATCAGGGAATGGAGGAGAATGGGAAACTCTACTTTCAGAAGAGGCTATAAAGAAGAGGGTAGAGGAGCTAGGTAAAGAAATCTCAGAAGTCTACAGGGGAAAGAAATTATTAGTTATTGGTGTTTTAAGAGGAGCATTTGTTTTTACTGCCGACATTATGCGTGAGCTAAATGACAGTATCCCAGATATTGAAGTAGATTTTATGTCAGTTACTAGTTATGGTGATAGTGAAACCTCTAGCGGAGCGCCTGTTATAGAGAAAGATGTAAGCACCGAAGTCAAAGGCTGGCATGTTTTGTTGGTAGAAGACATTGTGGACACAGGACACAGTTTTAAGAAAATTATTCAAATATTAGAAAAAAGAAATCCAAAGTCCCTGAGAACTTGTGCTTTACTTTCCAAGCCAGTCAAAAGAGAAATCCAAGTTCCTGTAGATTTTTTGGGTTTTAGTATCGAAGACCGTTTTGTGGTGGGTTACGGTTTAGATTCGGGCCAAAAAGGTCGCGCCCGAAAAGACATCATCGCCAAAATTAACAAAATAGACGTATGATCAAATTATTATGAAAAAGTTTTTATTGGGAGTCTTAGTCACCATTATTGTTATCATTGGAGGCCTTAGCTACCTAGGCGTTATACCAGTTCTTTCGAACTATCTTGCCAAACAAGTTTATTTAGGAGCCAAAGTAGATCCTGCATTTGTAGGTCAGTTTGAATCCAAGTATGGCACTCCAAACGCAGAGGGAAAGGTGGACTTGGATACCAGCTTGTCGGGTGACGATGTAACTTCTATTTTTGCCAAGTGGGAAGAGCGAGATAAATATTTTCCACTGCACAATGTTCAAATCAGATTCAATTCAGACGGTACAGGTGAGGCCTCAGGTTTCTTAAGAATTGCTACTGCCATTTCCCTTGCCAAAAACCTGGGTTACTCTGACGCAGATATCGAAGTGGGCAAAAAATACGTTCAATACGTCGCCGGGGACCTCCCTTTTTATGTCAAAGGAACAGGAGATATGAATAATAACGCCCTCTCTATAAACCCCTCTACATTTCAAATTGGTAGAGTTACAGTCCCAGCCTCAATAACCAATCTTGCTGCTGGTGCCGTAGAAGATATGGCTCTTCGTCGCCTAAATCAAATTGGAGGAGCCAATATCAAAGTTGCCGATTTCAAATCTGGCGCTCTCAAACTAGTAGGCACCGTCCCAGCGACCATAAAATATTAGTGTCTTAGAGGATAATCTCTAAGTCGTTTTTTCAGCCAAAGTTGGTCCCTTTTCTACGTTCCAGCCAGAAAATTCCAATATTGAATATTCACCGATCAATCCTTCTTCCTTCAAACACTCTACCGAATTTCTGTCATGAGTGGTAATAATAAATTGAGTTGCAGGAAAATATTTTTTAAGTATTTTTGCCATCAATCTTCTGTGCTCATAATCGACAGACACCATTACATCATCCAAGACAGCCAAAGAAAAAGCCTCACCCTGAAGATATTTCATTAATGACAAATATAGGCATATCCCCATACTGTCCTGATGACCTTCACTATGATACGCTCCAGGAGGGAAGTATCCTCGCCCAAAAAAGTCCACATCCAGCCCCAGTTTTCCCGCAGAAGAAACTAGCTGAGCTTTAAAGTTTTTCTCGTCCACAGTATTTATTTCTCCATAAAGTTCTCCAAAACTACTCTCAACTTTTGCGTAGATATCCTCAAGCACTTCGGTGCTTATTTTTACGTAAGACTCGTAGGCTATAGCCAAAACCTCCATTTCTTCTTCAGCTCTTTTTAGTTGAAGCAGAATACTTCTGAAGTTATCTGTGTGTCTTTGGGCACTTATCAAAAACTGCCTGGCCGAATCCTCCTCAGACAAATCTGGTAGTAAGTTAATTGCTTTTTGTGAAGCGTCTATTATTTCTCTTATTTCTGTAGGAATTACTGAAATATTATTTAACGATTCTATGGTTTTTTCTACAGGCAAAAACATTCCTAGCTGTTTTTTGGTTGCTTCCAGCTCTCCCAAATATTTTTCTATCTGCTCCACACCAGATATCTTTAATAGAGGAAGCAGCAGGCTTAACTTACCTAAATTGGCAGATATTTCATTTATATCTATAATCACAGGTTCCAGTCGTTTTTCAATCTCTACTCTTGTCTTAGCTATCTCTTCAAAATGTCTGAGTTTTATCTGTATTTTTTCTTTTAGCTCTTCTATTTTCCATTTAGTGTCACAGAGAGGACAGTTTTCATCTCCCAGTACTTCTATGGCAAGTTTCAAAAACTGTTCCCTAGAGACATTTTTTATCATTAAAGGGTCCGAGTTTAGAATGTTAAGCTGAACAATAATTCCAAACACCTCTTCCTTTGTGGTTTGGGAATTTAGGTACTCAATCTTTTCCAGAAGTTTGAAAATGTCTCTTGTTGCCTCAGTTTTTCGGATTTTCTGAAAATATGCATCAGGGGATGATTGAGAAGGCTCCAAAAACAAAGTCGGTTCCAGTAAAGAGTCTATGGGGCTCAAGTTCAAAATTTTCCTTCGAACATTAACTACTTCTAGTAGTTTTTCATCACTAAATTCATTTATCCCCAAAGCAGATTTTAGCTGCTCCAGAACTATCTTTTTTGCACCCTGAAGAGTTTCCAAGTCTCGCCTTTTGGATTTTTCCAGTTTACTGAGGGTGTCTCTCAGGTACTCAACTTCATCAAGTTTCAGAAGTGCTTGAATTTCTCTCGCTCTGTCTCCAGGAGTCGAAAGAATATATTGAATTATCTCTCGTCTTGTCAAAACAAAATCAGCCTGCTCAGAGTATCTTTTCATTACCTCTCTAATTTCGTCAGAGTCAGGTGTATAGATTGGGTCCAGTGGATCCAGAACATTTCTTTCAATCCTGACCATTTCTTTCAAATGGGGAATGTTTACGGTGATAACAACCTTAGCTTTTTCAGGGTGTTCTCTGCTATCTACATGGGGAGCATGTTCTCTCACACTTACTTCTCCATTTTCTTTTGTGGATAGTCGAGAAATATTTCCTGTCAAGGCAAATTCAATGGCATCAACCACTCCACTTTTCCCTGTTCCATTTGGTCCATAAACAGCAAAACTCTTTTCGTTAAAATTAATACTCAACGCTCTAATACCCCGAAACTCAATTATCTCAATCGATTTTAAGGAAATCATAGCTTTGTGTCTTCCGGTAATAGTGAGTTTTTCAGATCAGTTTCTGTAAGCTGGCCGAGACTGTAGTTTTTGCGCAATCGATCCAAGATTTTTGTGGCTATGCCTCTTTTTGAAAGCTCCACCACAAAGTCTTCAAAAATCTTTTTAGAAATATCCCCACTGAATTTTTTAGGCTTATCCATAAATTAATTATATGAAATACTTTTATCTTTCCATTTCCACCATTTAAGTTTTTCTGGATCTTTTCCCTTTAGATCGTCAACTGAAATAATTCCAATTTCTTGTAAATCGTTAGCGATAGATTTACCTACACCAGGAATAATAGTTAATGGATTGGTCATAATTATTAGTTTTCAAGCCTCTATCTAAAAAAGTTCTGCCTTTGGAGTTTTGTTTTTATATTTCCAGTAACCCACCGCTATAGGCAGCGTAAAAGTCAGAAAATAGTATAAGAATACATCTAGCTTGTAATAGGAATTACCAGTCTTAAGCATCATTACAATAAATATATAGTCCAATATCACAGCCATTACCGTCCAAATAAGTCCAGTTCCAAAGTAGCACATCAGTTCTGGTCTCTTCACTTTTTTAATCAGTACCCATATGGTAAACAGGGTGGCAAAGGGGGTAATTACCCATCCGATAAGATCCTTTGGTACTACAAAAAACAACACAAAACCTGCGATATAACCAACCAGCCACAATACAAACCCCCAAAGCAACATATTTTTTAATTTTTCTGCTATCGTCATATATTAATTATAATACCGTACGAAAAAGGAAGTAATTTCTTTCAAAAAAAGATCAGGCAAACGGACTTCTGGTCTGGAGAGCCATGAACTACCCTCTCATCTCATAAACCAAAAAAAGAGTGCTCTCTTTAGATGTCGGGCGCTCGGGCGACCACCTTGAAAACGGGCGTGGGATCCCAGAGTGTTGCCCAACTAAGAGCTTGCTCCTTACGAAGCACATAACTACAGTTATGTTGCCCAACTAGGATTCGAACCTAGATATACGGATTCAGAGTCCGCAGTCCTGCCATTAGACGATCGGGCAATAGTATCCACAAGTCATCGTGAACATGGCTATATTTTAACCTATTTGAACCAAAAAAATTACCACTACAAGCCACAAATGGTCTTAATTATCTAGTTTTTGAAAAAAGACGGAGATAACTCCGTCTTGGGTACTTAGGATCTTGTTTTCTTAGAAAAAGAGAAATAGGCGTCGTAACTTTCATTGAAGCCAGGCTTATCGTATTCCACTTTCCAGCCAGCTTTTTGATAGAGCTGTTCCACATCCAACCAATTATTATCGTAGGCAGTTTTGGAACTAATTCCTTTTTGCACAATTCGTGCGACGACCTTCTTTTCGGTGAAGCTAGAAATGTGCCCATCAAAGTTCTCGACTATTAGCTCATTGAAGGCTTAAAAGATTGCGTCCGGAACAGAAGACGCTTTGATAAGTGTTACTTCTTGAGGGGTGATAGGTTTGGCAGCCATTTTTTCTCCTTTTGTTAGAGGGCGAACGACTTAGTTAGTGTAACACATACATTAACAAATTGCAAGAGCCACAAAAAAGCCCCGAAAATTTTCGGGGCTAGTAGAAACTACCAACCAAAAACCACTTTCCATCCTTTTTCAGTCAGTTCATTCCTTATTGTTTTAATGTCAGCAATGATGGCCGACCCATACAATTCTTCATACCTTTCCAAGTCTTCATTAGAAGCATAGTCGGGTGGAATGATTAAGTTCCCACAATCAAAATCCTGAGAAATCGAGCACTCTACGCACAAAAGGGCAATCCATCTCAATCTGTCAACTGGGTCACTCGGCAGTGTAATAACGGCGGCTTCATATAGATCCTTAAAGATCTTCATAAGATTTCTGTTTTTCCACCAAAAAGCTTCAGTGTCGGTTGCTTCAAATTCTCTTAGTATTAAAACTACCGAAACTCTCAAAAAAACCATATCCAAAGCTTCTTGAGCCAAATAATTATTTGTTTTTATCGTGGATACTTTTGAAAACAGGTCATCAAATTTCAGATTCACAGTGCCTCCTTTGTTCAAGTACTTACTTAACTGCCTATTATACCCTCTCAGCCAATATAGAACGGAAGGGTAGGGTAAATAGGACATAGTGTTGACAACACACTAACAGGTGTTATAATTACACCATGACTGTAATAAATCTTCTAAGTGTCAACACCACTTTGTTTACTTTTCTCAACTACCCCATGAGTTACATCGAGTTCTTTGGGACCATTTTTACTGGCTGGTCAGTCTTTCTAGCAGCCAAAAACAAAGTTATAAACTGGCCTATTGGCTTGGTGGGAATCATTCTTTATGGATTTCTTTTTTACCAGATCAATCTTTACTCGGATCTGTTGGAGCAGGCCTACTACTTTATAACCACCTTTTGGGGTTGGTACCTATGGAGTAGTCTAAGCAAAAACTCAAATGGCGAAACTGAAGAACTAAAAATCTCTACCTTTAGCCTCAAACAAAATTTATTTGTTGTTGCTCTAGCTCTCATTCTTACACAGGGTCTAAGTATTTTTATGAGCAACATTCATCTCATCTTTCCTAGATTTTTCCCTGTACCAGCCTCCTATACTTGGATCGATAGCTTTACTACCATAGTAAGCTTCGTCGCCACAGTTTACCTTGCCAAGCGCAAAATCGAAAACTGGCACTTGTGGATTCTTGTCGACATCATTGGTATCTGGCTTTATTACCAAAAGGGCGTTGCATTCCTGTCCCTTCTATACTTAGCTTTTTTACTTAACGCCTTTAAAGGGTTATTTGAATGGCAAAAATTATTAAACGCCAATGAAAAAGTTTAAAACCGCTCTGGTCATTGGCAAGTTTTACCCCTTTCATAAAGGTCACGAATTTCTTATCCAAACCGCCTTAAAAAACTCGCAAAAAGTAACGGTCATCATATGCCAAACCGACAGCTACTTAATTCCCGTAGAAATCAGAGCTAGGTGGATAAAAAATACTTTTCCTCAAATAAATTTGAAGGTCTTGCACCACGACGCTAGTTTAGATTCCAATTCTACAGACGTGTCTCAAATCTGGGCCAAAACAACCGTGGACTTTTTAGGTTTTATTCCCGAAGTTGTCTTTAGCTCAGAAAGCTATGGAGAGCCCTTTGCCACTTTTATGGGCAGTAAGCATGTATTGGTTGACTTACCCCGCAGGCACGTTCCAATTAGTGCCACAAAGATTCGTTCTGATCTCAATAAATACTGGGACTATCTTTCAGACGAAACAAAGAGTTACTATACAAAAAGAATTGTTGTTTTGGGCGCCGAGTCTACCGGGACAACTACTTTAGCAATGCAGCTAGCCAAACATTTTCATACCGCTTGGGTTCCAGAATATGGTCGCACTTATTACGAAGGCAAGATGACAGGTAACAATCTCAATCAGTGGAAGACTAGTGAATTTATTCATATTGCCAGTATGCAAAACCAAATGGAAGATAATTTAGTCAAACAAGCCAACAATCTTCTTATTTGTGACACCAATTCTTTTGCTACCGAAATATGGCATGAGCGATATGTTGGTCATATGAGCAATAGAGTCAAAACGGAGAGTAACAAGGCCAAAGCTGACCTTTACATTGTTACCAATACCGACATACCCTTCATCCAAGATGGTACCAGGGACGGAGAGCGTGTTAGACAAAATATGCACAATCGATTTGTAGAAGAATTGAAGAGTAGAAAGTTAAACTACATTGTCGTCAGTGGTACGAGTGAAAATAGGCTAAAGGAGTCAGTTAGGGCAATCGACAAGCTCAAAAAAACCCCGCCAGCGGCGGGGGAAAATTCAAATTTTTATTTTTAGTTACTCAGTAACTTCAGCTACTTCAGCTTTTTTGGCTTTCTTAACCTTTTTTACTTCCACTACTTCGGCCTTGGCCTCAACTTTTGGAGTTAAAAGACTAATAAGTTGATCTAGCTTGTTGCTTATCTTGTCCAACTTTTCATTTGTGTTGTCAATTGGCTTGCCATTACTTTCAAATCTGCGAACAGAAGTTCTGTCTCCTCCGCGATCGTTACCACCAAATCCACCAAAGGCAGGTCGGTCGTTACCACGATCATTTCGGAATCCACCTCTGTCTCCACCTCTGTCAGATCCACCATTTCTGGCTTCAAAACAGGAACTGCAATATACTGGCTTGCTACCAGTTGGTCGGAAAGGAACTTCACAGGTTTTACCACATTCGTCACAAACAGCCGAAAAAAGTTCTGGTCTATCAGAACCTCCACCTCTGTTGTCTCTAAAATTTGGTCTAGCGGAACCACGTCCACCACCAAAACCACCTCGATCAGAACCTCCTCCTCGGTTAAAATATGTCATAGCCTATATTCTACCACATTTATTAATCAAAAAGAATCGATGTTTAGGCACAAATTAGAGCTAATTCTTTCTGGCCACAATAAAGCCGGTTGAACGGAAGCTCTCTAGCTCATCCTCAGAAAAGCCAAAATCAGCTCTCCATTTGTCCTTAAGGAAGGGGATAGTAGAAGATCTCTGAAAGCTAACCTCCATGTCCAGCATTCCCAGAATATTGTCATACTGCTCAAAGCAGACAGGGGTATAGTTCTCTTTTACCTCTCTTTGCCAGTTATCTGTGTACATGTACTTAAGTAAAAAGTGGTTTACCTGTTTAATACTCACTATCTTGCCAAAGTATTTTTCAAAGTCATCAATTAGGGGAATCATTTCTTCCTTGCTTCTTATTTTTTTAACTATCTCCGGAAGCCAAAGCTGAGACTTGGCAGCATACTCATACAAAAGCATGTCCCTAATGACTATTTCTCCACCAGTGTTGAGTAGTTCACGAGCGTCAGACAATGCCTTTACTACCGAAGAGATACCCTCACCATAACTAAAAAACTCATGCAGTACCGAGCAAAACAAAACCACATCAAACCTCTGCTCATTTGCCAGTCTTTCTCGTAGATATATACACTCAAAACTAACATTTTTTCGTTCTCCGATTTTTTCTTGGGCTATTTTTATAAAATCCTCGTCCAGATCAATTCCAACAAAGTTAGTGTTAGGGTACAAATCGGCCAATGCTATCGTCAGTGTGCCATCAGCACATCCCACATCCAGAACACTCTTGCTGCTTCTAGTGATGTACTTTGCCACCTTTAGCTTTTCCTGAAGAGGTTTGCTCATTCTACTTAAATATGTTTCTGGATTTTGAATGCTATCCATTTTTATTTTTTTATTGCTAATATTGCCATAAACAAAGGAAACTCCACCCTAGCTCTGTTTTCTTGCTTTGCTACCCGACCTTCACTCTGCTTGTTAGAGCTCCACTCTTCAATTCTTTCAATCAGAAACCCAGCTTCATACAAATATTTTGAGTAGTCTTCTATAGAGTGGTGGTAGCTCCAGGTTACTGGCGAATTTTGCTGGCCAGGGTGTGCATTAATAGGAATTTCTAGTGGACTCAAGTATCTATTTATTCTTCGATACTGCATTTTGTTTGCTTTATCTTCTTCCCAGCTACTTTGGCGAGGAATGCGAAAGGCGGGGTGATTCAAAACTATTAAAAACCTAGCCTCGGGGAGTAATTTACTGGCAATGTTCTTAAGGGCTTTGGCCGGGTCCTTAATATTTTGCAAGGCTAGTATTATTGCCGCTCTATTAAATTTTTCATTGGTAGGGATAGAAACAGTTGCGTCCCCAATCAGATATTTGTGTTTTGTGTTTCTGTCTCTTTTTTGAGCTTCCATAATCAGGTCCTTTGCCATATCCATTCCAACGTATTCAACACTACTATCTATATGTCGACTGAGAACTCCTTGACCACAGGCTACGTCTAGAATCTTACAGTCCTTTCTAATATCAAGCAGTGCAAGTCCTTTGGGGAATATAACTTCTTGATGAAAAAAGTGTCCCTTCTCTCCCACAATCTCACCATACCACTTGCTTACTTTCTGCCACGATGTATCTTTATTGCCATTGTTCCTAAACATATTGATATTTTCGCATAAATTGCCTAATATAAGTAGTATACCCAAATATAAACCGAAATGAATCAAGCCGAACCCCTAGCCAGCAAAATTCGCCCCAAGTCCTTAGATGAGTATGTAGGTCAAGAGCATCTCACTGGAGAAGGCAAGCCGCTTCGCCTAGCAATCGAAAACAAACTAATTTTTTCTTTTATCCTCTGGGGCACTCCAGGTACTGGCAAAACAACTATCGCCAGAATCTACGCTGATGCTATCGATGCCGACTTTTACGAACTCTCTGCCGTCTCCGCTGGCAAAGATGATATCCGAAAGCTAGCCAGCGAAAAAAACAAAACAGAAAAACCCATTGTTTTATTTTTGGACGAAATCCATAGGTTCAACAAAGCCCAGCAAGATTTTCTTCTACCTTTTGTTGAGTCTGGTCGTCTCACTCTTATTGGTGCCACCACCGAAAACCCCAGTTTCGAAATCATTGCTCCGCTACTATCACGCTGTCGTGTTTTTGTTCTCAAAGAACTTTCTCCGGAAGATATCGGAAAAATTTTGGACCAAGCCATTCGCGTCATTGCGAGTGAAACGAAGCAATCTATTCAAATTGACGCCGATGTCAAAGAGTGGGTTTCCGAATTTGCCAATGGGGATGCGCGTCAAGCCATAGGTCTTATAGAGTCCACTTACAATTTGTACAAAAGTCTTACCATCGAAAATTTCAAAAATGCAATTCAAAACAAATTTTTAAGATTCGACAAAAAAGGCGAAGAGCACTACAACCTTATCTCTGCTTTTATCAAGTCCATGAGAGCAAGCAATAAAGATGCAGCCATCTATTATTTGGCTCGCTTGGTGGATAGTGGCGAAGATCCACTTTTTATCGCTCGTCGTATGGTAATTTTTGCTAGTGAAGACGTTGGTTTAGCGCAGCCCACAGCCCTTGTAGTAGCCAATGCTGTCTTTGCCGCTTGCCAGCAAATTGGATATCCAGAATGCGCCATAAACCTCGCTCAAGGTGTAGCCTATCTAGCGGGTTGCAACAAAAACAGATCTGCCTACGACGCTCTTCGCTCTGCCCAGTCCGACATCAGCAAAACCGGCAATCTTCCTATTCCACTTAATCTCCGAAATGCTCCAACCAAATTTATGCAAAAAATTGGTTACGGATCTGGTTATGAAATGTACACCGACGCCGACCTTCTTCCCGAAAAACTCAAAGGCAAAAAATATTTCTAAATTGACCAACAATAAAAATAAGTATAAAATACCGACAAATCACCAGTCGGGTGAAATTCACGTTTAATAGGAGTCGAGAGTGTCAGATCCAGGAAGCGTTCAAAAACAAATCGACGACAAGGAAGAAATCTTGAACAACACTAACAGTGACAGTCTTAAGCAGTCACTTGAAACCGAAATTCACGGACTTCAGTGTGAGCTTCAAGATGAAATTGCCAACGATTTGGGTGAGGAATCACCAGTTTAGTTTTACGGAGCCCTCACGGGCTCCATTCTTTTTGTGACATAATACAGTCATGGACAAAATTGCCGAAGCAAAATTATTCGTAGAGGAAAATGATTTAGTTTGTGAAATGTTAGTTACTTGCTTAAACGCATCCAGAATATCATCAGAGGGGACTAAAATCATCAGGGTAAAACTAGAAAACAGTTCTGAAGTCATTTTGTATCCTACTAGAAATATTTATCCAGAGGGAGACAAGTCACTCAAATTGGCGATTTCAAACCAAAAACTCGATAAGATAATTGATTTTTTAAAAAACAGGAGTGTAGAGTTTTTTCTTCAAGATAAACACTTAACATGGGGAACTAATAATGGAAGCATTATTGAGTTTGTGGGTGAAAAGTAAATACCGATCAATAACCAATATCTCCTAACTTCTCCTAAGATATACTAATACTTATGAAAAGACCCGTATTTATGCTCACAGTTTTCCTTTTGGTTTTTTCTGGACTAGTTTTTTATAACTATCTAGTTGCCCAAAAGAAACTAAAAAATGTCAAAGACACTGTTTTTTCTATCACCATATTTAATCCTGTAGCTTCTGCAAAAGTAGGGGAAGCTGTACCTTTTAATTGGAAAATAGACGCGCCAAGCAACTTTCAGACAAAATACACCACCATTTATTACGGCAATGTTTCTACTCCCAGTGCTCTCATAAAAACCAGTGCTCCCGAATCTGTAAAGTATCAGTTTAGTGTCAAAGACTACGTAGGGGATAGTTTCTTCCTGCCAAATACTTTTAGCGTAAACTTAACTTTTTCCAAACCTGAAAGAATTTGGTACCGAGGTTATGCAAAAGTAGGGGAGGATCATCTTTGGACCGAAGAAAAATACCTGGATATTCAGCCATGAGCAAAAAAAATTTTTCCTTCAGCTTTTTCTTTTTTATTTTAATCCTAACCCTTTTAGCCACAATTTTAATAGGCATTCGTCTCCTTAGAGGCTGATTAGCAATTTAATTCATCATCTGCTAAAATCGAATTTCTATGGATGACAAAAATCAAATCTCTGAAATTACAAAAACTCAGCTAGTCCCCTTTATAGGTCTCAAAGAAGGAGTCATTTTTCCAGATAGCGACGCAGTCCTTACTTTTGGTCGCCCATCTTCAGTAACTGGTATTACCGAAGCCTATGCTCAAAACCAAGTAGTATGTTTCGTTTCTCAAATAGACCCAAAATCTACTGCTGTTACCGCCGAGGATTATTATTCTATTGGTACTGTTTGCAAAATAGTCAAAACTCTTCCTGTAAATGACGAACTCCATGCCATTGTCAGGGGTTTGTTCAGAGTCAGTATAAGAGAGGTGGTTCAAAGAGACGGTCAGATGTGGGCCGTTGTAGAAAGTTTGGAAGACGATTTTATCCCCAACAGTATTCTCATCGCCCTCTCAAACAGAGCTTCAGCACTCATGAAAAGAGTGTCAGAACTAGGGAAAACCAATATTGAGCCAGGTGTTCTCACCAAAATTTTCAATAGCACCGACCCCCTTCAAATTTCCTTTCAAATTTCCGCAGTTCTAGATATCAAAAACGCAGAAAAACAATTACTGCTAGAAGAAAATAATTTGGAAAACAGGCTTACAAAAATTGGCGATCATCTTAACGAACAAATTAAAATTCTAGAGCTAGAAAGAAAAATAGAAAACAAAACTCAGAAAAAGTTTGACGACAGCATGAAGGAAACAGTTTTAAGAGAAAGAATGCGAGCAATTCAAAAAGAACTAGGTGAAGGTGGCGAAGAGGAAGAAATTGCAGAGCTAAGAAGCAAGCTCAAAAAAGCCAAACTTCCTAAAGACGTGCATACCAAAGTTGCAAAGGAGCTAGACAGGCTTGCCAAGCTTTCACTTCACAATCCAGAAACTTCATATCTTCGAACTTGGATTGATACCGTCTTAGAGCTTCCTTGGGGTGTTTATACCAAAAGCAGTTACAACCTTGTCAAAGCCGAAAAAATCCTCAATCAAGACCACTATGGTTTGGAAAAAGTAAAAGAAAGAATTTTAGAATACATTGCCGTTCTCAAACTAAAGTCAGAAGAAGCCAAAAAAACTAAGAGTCACTCAATTAATCCACCTACCATTCTTTGTTTCGCTGGTCCCCCGGGTGTCGGAAAAACTTCAGTCGGTAGATCAATCGCCAAAGCTATTGGTCGCAAATTCGTGAAAATGTCACTTGGCGGTGTCAAAGACGAAGCCGAAATACGCGGTCACAGGCGAACTTATGTCGGAGCCTTACCAGGTCGCATAATTCAATCTATCAAAGAGTGTGGTGCCAGTAACCCAGTCTTTATGCTCGATGAAATTGATAAGCTTGGCTCTGACTTCCGTGGAGACCCAAGTTCAGCTTTACTAGAAGCGCTAGATCCAGAACAAAACTTCGGTTTCCAAGATCATTACTTAGATCTGCCCTACGATCTATCTCAAGTCCTTTTTATTACCACTGCAAACGTTTTGGATACTATCCCCTCTGCCTTAAGAGACCGTTTGGAAGTCATAGAGTTCTCTGGTTACACTGAGGAAGAAAAGTTCAATATTGCCAAAAAATATTTACTCAAAAAACAGTCCAGCGTTAATGCTGTCAAAGACGAAGACTTTGATTTTGATACCAACATGATCAAGTATGTAGTCCGATACTACACTAGAGAAGCGGGAGTCAGAAATTTAGAAAGACAAGTCGCCTCAGTGATGCGAAAAATTGCCAAAATCAAGGCCTATGGCAAAGAGTTGCCAGTAATTGTAGACAAAGCTAAGATTCATGAATACTTGGGACCAATTACTTACAACCACACCTTAGCCGAAGACAAAGATCAAATTGGTTTAGTGACTGGTCTTGCCTACACCAAAGTTGGTGGAGACATTCTCTTTATCGAAGTTGCAAACATGCCAGGTACCGGCAAGATAATTCTTACCGGTCAGCTCGGAGACGTTATGAAAGAGTCAGCAAAAGCTGCCTATTCTTACGTTCGCTCTCATTGCACACTTTTAGGAATCAAAGTAGATAAAATTGCCAAAACTGACATTCACATCCACGTTCCAGAAGGCGCTGTTCCCAAGGATGGTCCTAGTGCAGGCTTAGCTATCACTACAGCTCTTATTTCATCTTTTACAGGCAAGCCAGTTCCCAAAGAGCTAGCCATGACAGGAGAAGTCACTCTGCGTGGTAGAGCCTTAGAAATTGGCGGAGTCAGAGAAAAAGTCGTCGCAGCTCACCGAGCAGGCATCAAACACGTCATACTTCCCAAGGAGAACGAAAAGAATCTAGTAGACCTTCCAGAAAAAGTCAAAAAAGATCTCAAGTTCGACTTCGTCAAAAACATGGATGACGTCGTCAAAATCGTCTTTGGATAAATCCCATAGTGTTGACAACTACGGTTTTATTGCGTACAATAGCGTCATTGATCGCAACTTAACTAAAACATTGGAGGATTTGTGGCAAACCTATTAGAGCTACCAGATGCTATAGAGTTATTAAACAGAATACTCAAAGATAGTTGTTTAGTATCTGTCTTTTCCGAAAATATTCTTAGAGGTGAAATTTGTGGTCCAAGCGAGTTGTCTAACTTGGAACACATGGAAGATATTTTGAGTTTGGCAGAAGAAGATCAAAGTTTTCTCGTTGATGAAGACTCAGATGAAGAAACTGGAGCGCACGCAAACGGCGCAGATCTTTGTATCAATTATTTTGGTGATAAATACCTTATCCCCATTGAGGACATCGCACTCATTGAACAGTTAAGGCCTGACAATATCAGGGTATCCTTACAATCAGGTCACATAGACATAGATTGGATGACTCAGGCAGATATCGATGAATACTATAATAAATACCAGTAATAATATCAAAGACGCTCAACATGGGCGTCTTTTTTTATGCAAATTAACCCATCATTCTGAGTTTGGTATAATATCCCAGAACAAAATCTAGAACTTTTAAAGTGAGGTTAATATGAGTAAAATAGTCAGACCCATAGTTTCAAGGCCTATTGACGATCAAATTGCCAAAATAGAAGCAGAAGTTACCGCAAAGGTTGCAGCCAAGTCAACAGAAAGTGTTTACATTGCTGGTTGGGGAGAATTCTCCAAAACGGAGTCCGGTGGCTGGAACGGTCCAGGAGGTTTTTATGGACCCTCAACTCCTATGGGGCAACAATGTGAAGAACTGTTGCAAAAAAATAAAGAATTATTGATTTCTTTTGTGGAAGCTCGACAACGTCATCATGACTTTTATGTTTTTCTGCACCGAGACAAAAAAGGAATACTGACTCAAGTAGATAGACTAAACTACGAGCTTGCTATGAAAAGGGAAGAAGCAGGTGAAGCTGATCCACTCCCAGAAGACGCCATTAATTACTTTAAAACGAAAGTACAGAAAGAAAAGTCCAAAGAGGCAAAGCATTAATTTTACCAAGGCCAACTTTTATTAGTTGGCCTTTTTAATGGCAAAAAAGTTGTCAAGTATCTGTCATGCCGGACTAGATCCGGCATCCAGGAACATAGAACTTATTTATATAGATTCCGGGTCAAGCCCGGAATGACAAGTATAAGTCCAAAAAATATTGCTACAATTCCAAAAATAACTGCCGTTGGTACTCCTCCAACTCGCCAAATAATATTGTCTGGTCGAAAGTTTTCCAAAAATATTCGTATCACTCCATACCCAATCAAATACACCCCACCAACAAGTCCGTCATTGCGAGTCTCGTAGTCGAGCCGAAGCAATCTCCGATGTGCGAGTAAAATAAGAATTGTTCCAAGCAGCACATTCAACCCAGCCTCCCAAGCAAAAAGAGGCTCTCCATTTTTTCCCCATAGCTCACCATTTACCCAGTTTCCCATTCTACCAATGGCTTGAGCAAATGGGACACCAATAACTACAGTGTCCAAAAGTTTAAGTAAATTTAATTTTTTAAAGTAAGAAAATAGTCCCAAATAAATAACTCCTCCTAGTAGCGCTCCCCAAATCCCTAGCCCTCCATTCCAAATATAAAAAATTTCTCTGATGTGAACAGAATAATACTCCCATAAATCTATTACGTGATAAGCCCTAGCTCCGACAATGCCAAAAAGTATTAGTCCGGGTACTAGCTTGTCTAGAACTTCTTTTTTAATACTTCCAAATCTTTGGGCAACTTCCCACGCCACATATACTCCTATACCTATCAATAATCCATAGGCATGCAGTTTAACTCCAAATACGTCGAGCACTTTAGAGTGACTTAATAAACTCTTCCACTGAAACAATTTTTGTTTCGTCTGAGCTTCTCCCTTTCACTTCTACGCCACCAGCTGCCAAGCTTTTTTCAGAAACGAGGACTCGTACGGGGCAACCAATAAGGTCTGCATCAGCAAACTTGCCACCAGCACCCATATCTCTGTCATCCCAAAGAACTTCAACGCCTTTCTCTGTCAGCGTGTCATAAATTTCTTGAGCTTTTTCGTTTTGTTTTATATCAATAAGGTGCACAGTGAAAGGGGCAATATTCTTTGGCCACACAATTCCTTTGTCATCATGAAACTTCTCCACAATCACTCCCATGGTTCGGCTTATACCAATGCCATAGCAACCCATGATAGGGAAAATCATCTCGCCTTTATCATTAGCTACTTTCAGATCAAAAGCCTTAGAGTATTTCTGTCCCAAGTCAAATACATTACCCACTTCAGCAGCCACAGATGGTTTAAGATCAGACTTTCCACATTTAGGGCATTTGTCTCCCTCTTTAAAAGTATTGATATCGTCAACATTCACACAGTACTCGCAAGAATCACAGTACAAAATATTCACTTCGCCAGCGTCAGTTAAGACTTCAAATTCATAAGAAACTTTTTCCGTAAAAGCCCCACCAGAAGCCTCAGTAACTTTTGCGGTCAGACCCATTCTCTCAAATACTTTAATATATGCTCTTTTGGCAATTGCATAAAATCGATCAAAGTCAGCCTGATCAATGTGGAACGAATACATATCCTTCATCAAAAATTCTCTGCCTCGCATTATTCCAGATTTTGAGCGTAGTTCATCGCGAAACTTCCACTGAATGTGATAGGGAACTCTTGGCAAATCTCGATAGGACTTGATGAATTCTTTCATTGTTGGTGTGACAACTTCTTCTTGGGACTGACCTAGGGCGTAGTCTCTCTCGGTTCTGCTTTTTACCTTAAAAAGGACATCTATCGAATCCCAACCACCAGTTTTTTTCCAAATTTCTGCAGGGTGGAGCATAGGCATCAGAATTTCTTCTCCGCCAATAGCGTCCATTTCTTCACGAATAATATTTTCCAGTTTACGAAGAACGCGAAGCCCAAAAGGTAAATATGTGTAAACTCCGGCCATCAGTTGGCGTACAAACCCAGCTTGCACCAAAAGTTTGTGGTTTATAGTCTCAGCGTCCTTCGGAGGATTTTTTTCTGGGGCTATGCCCAATTTACTCATTTTCATAGTTTGATTTTATATCAAAGCTTCGTAATTAAGCTACTGCGTATTACGAGCTCTTATCTCAAAAACTAACCATGCATTAGCGAACTTGTAATCCCAACTCCTATACCAAGGGCAAAAGTCAGTAGCCAACCAAGTTTAGATTTTTTGCCCACCTTTTCCATCTCTTCATGCATTTCGGGGACTAGGTCAGCAAGGGCAATAAACAAAAACATTCCGCCAGTAGCAGCCAGTAAGTTTGCTTCATTTTTCCCCACAAAGTCACCCATATAAAAAACAGACAGTCCTCCAACTACAGCCACCAAGCTAGAAGTCAGGTTCAGGGCAACTGTTTTAACATTCGAAAATCCTGATCGCATATAAATCATAAAGTCCGCCATTTCCTTTGGCAGCTCATGAAGTGCCACCGCCATTGCTGTAGCAATTCCCGCTTCTTTGCTCACCAAAAAAGTCGCTCCTATGGCAAAGCCATCTATAAAGTTATGCATCATGTCACCTACAAATATTCCCGCTATTGGCGGG
This sequence comes from uncultured Pseudomonadales bacterium, assembly GCA_964439805.1. Classification (GTDB taxonomy): domain Bacteria; phylum Patescibacteriota; class Microgenomatia; order UBA1400; family MFAQ01; genus MFAQ01. The sequence goes on from CAYTOI010000007.1 coordinate 38,390, forward strand.
TGTTTCCCATGGTCACCGTCGTGGTGGTGAAACCACAAGCCACTTTTTTCCAGCATAAAAACAAAAAGAACTCCCACCAGAACAAAAATAGAAACTGTTTTTGGTTCAACACTCATCGAATAGGCTTCAGAAAGTAAATCCAAAATACCTACAGACAAAAGTACTCCAGCTGCAAAGCTAGTGAGTTTTTGAGACACACTGCTGGACTCACCTTTTAGGAAAATAATTATCATAGCCCCTATCAAAGAAGCTAGTCCTCCGGTCAAACACAAAGCTATTAGTTGAAACGTCTCGTTCATCACTCTATTATAAACTCAGATGATAAATCCAAAAGACCATTACATCACCAAATCTTCAGGCGACAAACAGCGATTCGATGAGTCCAAATTAAACACCTACCTTCTCAATGTCGGAGTAGAAAAGGATTTGGCCAACAGCGCCGTGAGTGAGATAGAAAAAAATCTAGATCACATAAACTCTACGGACGATATTTATCACAATGTAGCAGACTACTTCAAGCATCAAGGAAGTCTCGATAATTATTTTAACTTCAGTCTCAAAAGAGCTGTGATGATGCTTGGTCCTTCTGGTCACCCCTTCGAAAATCTAGTTGCCGACGTTTTGTTTGCCAAAGGCTTCCGCACTGAAGTGGGGGTAATTGCCCTTGGTAAATGTGTCACTCACGAAATCGATGTCGTGGCCAAAAAAGATAACATCCAGTATTTTATCGAGTGCAAATTTCACAACACCCCAGGTACAAAAACCGATATTCAAGTTGCTCTTTACACTTACGCCAGATTTTTGGACGTTAAAGAATCCATGCTCCAGCACAACAAAGCCGAACAAACTACTTACCTGCCATGGTTAATTACCAACACAAAAGTTACCAATGAAGTTTTCAATTACGGCAACTGCAACAACTTAAAAGTCACTGCTTGGTACCTGCCAACAGGGGAAGGTCTAAGAGACATGATAATTAGCTCTCACACTCACCCCATTACATTACTGTTCCATATTTCTCCCAAAAAAATAAATACTCTGATTGAGTCAGGCATTGTCACTGTAAATTCTCTGAAAGAGGCGATTCATAAAGACAAAGTTAATCACATTCTTACTCATGATGAAATACATCACGTTTTAGAAGATATAAAATATTTATACAAATGAACAATATAGTCGTCAGATTTTTGGTTTTAGCCTTAGCGGGTTTTGGTACTTACAAAATGTTTCCCCAGGTAGCTGGTCCAGTAGATTACTACATCAAAAATCCTCAGTTCCAACAAGGTGTTATTTTGCCAGCGATTAAAACTGCCAATGGCATTCTTCCCAGCAAGCTTCAAATCGCCGAACCAACAGTCTTGGGAGCTGAAACCACTAGTGCTGCCGAGTCTCCACTCAAATCTTTAACTGATGACATTGGCCAAAAAGTAGCCAGCATTGCAGCTGAGCAAGTGGTAAATATAAAGGCTTCAGCTCAAGACCAAGTCTGTGAAGCTCTTCTGGAAAAACTCAAATCCGAGTGTGGGAAATAGTCTATTTTATTTGTAAGTCGTGAGGTTTATATTTATTTTCTGCAACAGCAATTTTTGAATTAAGATCGACAAGTTTAGCCTTAAATCTTTCCAGGAAAGGCTTGTCGCCAGTCTTTTCATTTCCCAGTATCCTATCTTCTAAGTTTACCAATTCTTTTCTCACTGAATTTAATCTTTGTTCGACGTTTTCTTCTTTCTCCGGGTCACTGTTATTGGTATTTCTAGAATTAACGATACTTTCTCTTTCTTCAAGCAGCCCTCTTATTCGGGCTTGAATTTTATAGACATCTTTAGCTTCATCTTCGGTGGCATGTTCAATCACTGCCATATTTTTATCTTTTATTAAAAAATTGTATGCCCGTTTAAGTTCAGTTAGTTCAAAGTTACCCTCATGGTCTCCTCTTTTTATTTCGTATTTGTTAAGAGTGTCTCCAATTGATAAACTATTTTCTGACATTGTCTACTGAAAATTTATAACTACCCCAATCATATCCAGTTTTGGCAAGTAGCGTTTTATCTCACTGCGGAATTTCTCTGCCAAATTTGCCGAATAGGTGGCATTCATCGTATTTTCCATTTTTCCACAAAGCCTGTTTTCATAGTCCCTCACTATATCCATTATCTTAGCTCCCTCTTTGTTAAATTCTTCTTGCCACTTTTTAGGATCGGTTTCGTACTTGTCATGCAGTTCCTGAAAATCATCAAATTCTTTCTCATACTTGCTAACCATTTCCTTAAATGTTTCTAGATATTTTGTCGCCATAAACAAAATTTTATCATCAACTTTGAGTCTTGATTCCTTGAGTTCTCGAGTTCTCGAGTTCTTTCTCGTATACTATCCTCATGTCTCAAATATTTATTGGTTTGGTAGGTCCCATTGCTTCTGGAAAAGGAACAGTCGCTACTCACTTAAAAAAACAAGGTTTCAAAGTTTTTTCTCTCTCAGACAAAGTAAGAGAAGAAGCCACCATGAGAGGGCTTAGTTTAACCAGAGAAAATCTTCAAAACATCGGCGACGAGTTAAGACGCCTGTACGGCAACCAAATTCTGGCCGAAAGAGTAGCCTTTGATCTAATAGGAGAAAGTGGACCAATAGTCATCGATTCCATCAGAAACCCAGGCGAAATAGAATATCTTAGGAAACACTTGGATGTAAAAATTTTGGGTATCGACGCGCCAATTGAAAGCAGAATCGTCTGGTATCTGGAAAGGGCTAGAGAAAGAGGAGAAGACGATCCAGACATGACAGTGTTTATCAAAGCAAGCTTAAGAGATAGGGGTATCGGTCAAAATGACAACGGGCAGCAGGTAGATAAGTGTTTAGAGTTATCAGATGTAACACTGTTTAACTCGGGCACAAAAAAAGACATCGAAAAAGAAATTGATTTGTATTTAAAATCAGAGCTGAACTTCGATCCAGAATTGCATAGAGCCGGAAAAGAAAAATAAAAAAGCCGACCCTTAGGGTCGGCTTCAAGCAAACTATCTCTTAATAGTTACTTGGCTTGTAACAGAAATTTTGAAAGGGTTGGTAGATAAACCACGCCGAAAGAAAAACTTGGAAATATTAAATTTGATCGCAAGTGACATGGCGTCTACTTTAAATCCTGTTAAGTTGCCAATGTCATAAAGGTTTAAGCCTACATGGCCACTAGCATAGACCGAGCTAGAAATTCCCACGTTAACTCTGGTACCAGTGAAATCAGAAATCAATTTTTCAACTTCTTTGGTCAGTTCAATACCATCGGCTCCCAATACCGACTTAGCTTTTTCGCTCAAAAACAATGTACCTGTTGCCATTTTGCCTCCACGATTTCGAATTTTTAAGTGCAGTTTCTAAGCTATTATACCTTATATTATGTACTATAATGCATCAGGTACCTTAAATAACAAAGGAGAAACACTATGAGTCACGATTTAAGTTTTCTAGAAGACGAATCTCTCACTGATAATATGCAGGACTTGCTTGCTCAAAAAATAATTACCTGGCTAGAATATATTTCCATAATGTTGCCTGGAGAGCTCGTCTATGCTGTTAAATTTGTCAAATTTTTAAACTCAAACTATCCAAAAAGTACTCTTCCCATGTCACAACAGACTACCTTAAAAATATTTATATATTTTGTAAAAGTCTTACCTCCACCAAACAAACTTTTGCTTCAAACCGCAAAACGCATATACTCTACTGAGGAGAAACCAAATGACCAAAAATAGTAAAACTCTAAAGAGCCCCATCTGGCCGACACTGCTAACCATTCTGGCCTTTGCCATCTATTTTGCCTACGTATTTCTAAGTGATCCTCAACCCGAACCACTTCCCCTTCCTCCAACACCCCAAGTTCAAGGAACAGTCACCACTTCAAACCAAAGTTTCGAACTTTACTTTACAAATCCCGTGCGCCCGTTTGCTGGCAACACTGAAAACAGCATCGAGTATCGCCTTATCGAAAAAATCAACAATGCCGATTCTAGTTTGCACGGCGCGTTCTTTGAGTTCGACTTGCAATCAGTCGCTGACGCATTGATTAGTGCCCATAAGCGGGGTGTAGATGTCAGCTTGGTCTACGACAACGACCACACAGATTCAGACCCCCAAATGGCCGAGATGATCAAGGCTGGTATCAAAGCGGTTCCAGACGAGCGCTCCGCCTATATGCACAACAAGTTTTTGGTTGTAGATAATCAATGTGTTTGGACGGGATCCTTCAACCTCACGGTAAATGCTGCTTACAAAAACAACGAAAACGCCTTTTATCTTTGCAACCAGAGTCTTGCAGACAACTATCAAGCAGAGTTCTCAGAAATGTTTGCAGGTGAGTTCGGGCCAAGTTCTCCAAACAACACTCCGAATCCCAGTCTCACTGCAGGGCAATTAAATATTCAAAATTACTTTGCTCCGGAAGATAATGTCTCAGAAAAAATTGTTTCAGCCGTCAGCAAATCTCAAACCTCAATTCACTTTTTGGCCTTTAGCTTTACCGATGATAGCGTAGGTCAAGAAATGTTAAATCGTCAAAGTAATGGTGTCAGTGTCAGTGGAGTATTCGAGAGCCGCGGCGCCAACACCGACTCTTCTCAATGCGAAACTCTTTTAAGGAGCGGCGCTGATATTCGCTTGGATGGTAATCCTTACACCCTTCACGAAAAGGTAATCATCATCGACGGCAAAACCGTTATTTTTGGTTCGTACAACTTCTCGGCCAACGCCGACAAAAGCAATGATGAAAACTTGCTGATTATCGAAAATCCCGAGTTTGCTCAAAGGTTCGAATCAGAATTCCAAGCTCGTCTAGCTGAAAGTATTTCTCCTTCAGGTAATATCTGCGAAGCTCCGTAACAAAACCCACCCCGCTTTTTTAGGCGGGGTTTTCTTGACGTCTTTTTTCAAAAAGAACCAAAGCGGTAGCCACACTCACATTAAGTGATGCCAGTTCTTTATTCATAGGAATATTTGCCATCAAATCACATTCTTTTTGCAATGGTTCAGTAATTCCCACTTCTTCTCCTCCCATCAGTAGAGCAATGGGTCCTCTCATATTTGTTTTGTAAATAGACTCTCCCATGTCTACTTCAATTCCTACAAGTGGTACAGCGTATTCATGGATAAGCTTTATAGCCTGAAACAAACTCATGCCAATTAGTGGCACATGAGCTGCAGCTCCCATAGAGACTTTGGCCACTACCGTTGTCAGTTCGTGTACGCCGTTAGGAGAGGCGACAATAGCATCAACTCCGGTTGCCCATGCCGAACGCATAATGGCTCCAAGGTTTTGCTCATAATCAATTTTATTAAGTAGCAAAATAAACGCATCGCGCTTGTTTTTGAGAATTAGTTCCAAGTTTGGGGTCTCAGGAATATTCATCAGAGCCACAACACCCTGAGGGTTTTTTGAGGCAGCAAAGTTCAGCAGATCATCTGGTTTCACCATCTGAATTCGAACTCCTTTTTTCTTAGCCAGGGCTTCAATTTCTTTTATCTTAGGGTCATGCAGAGAAGTCGATGACAGCATTACTACCTCAATAACTTGGTCAGAGTTAAGGCTATCGTGCACCATGTTCCTGCCTTCCAAGATTATTTTATTTGGGATTTTCTTCATGAGTTATTTTAACTCATCATTCCATCATCACGAGAGGTGCTGCAGGTTGTGCGGAGCTGGGCTGGCTCATCCAAAACTCACACGTACCCACAATGTCCTTTTTGGCATACTCCCAATTCTTACCTTTTTTAAACTCATATGTTGTCCATTCGTTATCAGTACTAGTCACACCTTCAATTTTCTCTTCGTCCCTTGGTGGGTACATGTTCAAGGTTTGCAGCTCCTCAATTTCTTTTCCATGCTGGTCCTTCACTTCTTTGTTGACTTTGAGAGTTATCCCTTTGGCCTCATCTATCTCTAGTCCAATCACAGGCTCACCTCTATTGTTTTTCCATTCGTAAGTCATGATCATAATTTAACCATTCCAGGCACAAAAAAGCCACTATCCTATAGAAGTGGTATAATCTAAAAAAATACATTAAAAGGAGATATGGATGGCAGACTCAGTCACAATAAAGTCCTCAGTTAAGGTAATAGAAGAGCTCGTAACCTTATTTTTTCTTTCCGCTCTTGCGCTGCTACTTGGCATTTATTCAAGCCAAGAATCTTTCAGAATGAAAAGCGATGGTATCGAGGTAAATGCTTATGTCGTCGACACGTATCTAATGCCACGTTCCGGTAATGGCTACACCATCGAATACTACACAACAAATAATACTAAGGTCATTGTTAACACTTCAAATCTAGGAGACGTAAACAAAGGAGATGTAATCAAAATTTTGTACGATCCCAATAATTTAGACAAAATCAATCTTGCTGATAGCAAATCAAAGGTGTGGGTTTGGTATCTAGCGGCAAGTATCTTATTTTTATTAGCAATTCTGTATAGTGGAGCAATTTTGTTGGACAATATCTCGGCTCACAAAAAGCCCCCTAAATAGGGGGCTTTTTTTAAACTGATATTACTTTAATCTACAAAAGTTAGGGCAAAGCCTTTTTTGCCAGCTCTACCAGTTCTGCCTATACGGTGAACGTAGTCATCGTAAGTTGCAGGTTGGTCAAAGTTGATGACATGAGAAATATCTTTTACATCTATTCCTCTTGCAGCTACGTCTGTAGCAACTAAGATATTCATTTCACTGCTCTTAAATCTGCGGAGGGCTGTTTCTCTTTGCGATTGTGATTTATTGCCGTGAATAGATCCTGCTTTAAAGCCACTATTAAATAGTTCAATGGCGACTTCTTCTGCTCCATGTTTGGTGCGAATAAAGACAATAACTTTTTCAAACTCTTCTTTACGAAGTAAGTCTTTAAGAGTGTTTATCTTATTTGCTTTTCCAGAAGCACGTATAACATTTTGTTCTACGTTTTGAGCTGTTGCTCCGGTTTTTACCGAAACTTTAATGGGCTGTTTCATAAAGTTCAAAGCAATTTGCTCAACTCTGGCATCCAAGGTGGCAGAAAATAGTAGGGTTTGTTTGTTTTCAGGTAAAAGCTTCATTATTTCAGTTATGTCTTTTACAAAACCCATGTCTAACATTCGGTCAACCTCGTCCAGAACTACTGTTCTTACCGAGTTAAATCTAAGTACGTTTCGTTGATAAAGGTCCTTAATACGTCCAGGTGTTCCAATAAAAATATGTGGTCTGCGTTTAAGTTCCATTATCTGACGTCGTATATCAGATCCGCCTATAAGTAATGTTGAGTAGATTGGCATAGACGCGGCTAAAAGTCTAATTTCCTCACGAATCTGAACAGCGAGCTCTCTAGTAGGAGCCATAATTAAGGCTGTTTGGTTGTCGTCCTGCATTATTTTATTAATGATAGGTAGAACGAAAGCCAAAGTCTTACCAGTACCTGTGTCCGCTAGGCCAATAACGTCAGTTCCAGCAAGTCCGTGTTTAAGAGTTTTATCTTGAATAGGGGTAGGCTCAGTAAATTTTCTTAGTTCCAAATTCTTTTGTATCTGGTCGTGAACTTCAAAATCACTAAACTTATGCTCTATTACAACCTGTTCTTCAACAGAAAGGTTAATGGCAGGTCTCACAAAAAGTCGAGTGTCTAGCTGCTTAGGTAGAAACTTGTTGCCTCTACCGCCACCAAACGATCGGCCTCCAAATGAGCCACGACCACCACCAAAATTATTTCCTGCAGGTCTTCGACCCGCAGATCTACTACGTGTAAACATATATATAGGGAGAAAGTCCGTCTCCTTCGGTTGTCCTTTAAGAAAAAATGCAGGTCGGACAACGCGAGAGCGGTCAAACATGCGAAGCTAATTACTTCGACTCAAGAACAATATGGGGTATTTTATCACACTTTACCCCAAAAAGCCAATTTTGGCTGTAGAGTGAGTTATATGAGCTCAGAAATGACCCATCAAAAAGCTGTTGATCTTGGAGAATACGATCAAAAATAAAAAAAGACGCTCTTAATAATAAGAGCGTCGGGTTTGATAGCAGGCCTGAAAGGACTCGAACCTTCAATCTTTCTGCAGAACCTACAGACTGCACTCTCCAATTGTGCTTCAGGCCTAGGATCAATTATCTGACTATTCTAGCATCGCACTGAATTTTGTCAATAATTATTTTCTTAGAATATAGAAAACTACACTACTTACCGCCGTCGTCAGAGTCACCCCCCAAATCATATCGACAATGGTTACAATGGCTGGCCAATTCTTAAGCGTAGCCATATTTGTCATGTCATAGGTTGCATAAGTGCAGAGCCCATAAACCATCGCACCGATAATTAATTTATTCCAAGAGTTGTCCTTGAGGGCGGGGTTGATAACTAGCACCATCATGCCCACAACATTAATAAGGTAAAACCCAAAAGCGATAAGAAGATTTGGTTTGTCAGTCATCAAGTGACCCAAGTACTTGCCATAAAAATTCTTGTTCATGGTCAAAAGCCAAACTGAATCAATTCCCAAAAATACTCCTAGAGTCAAAAAATATGTTTTTATTAGTTCCATAATTTTAGTTTACTCCTAAATATTTCTACTGTCATACGCCCAGTGCAGAAGAGCTTGTCTCTGTTTTCTTCTGCAGTTCATGTCCCCGGGCAAGCAATTATTTTTCATCTGTGCCGCGTGCCTCCTCATTGCTTTCCACCTTTTTATCTGTCTTTTGTCCTCTTTTTCTATCCTTCTACCAAGATAATATCTGCAATACCACTGAAACCAACCCCTTGGATCATCTTTATATATCCACCCCTTTGCTTTCCATACTGATAACGGTTGGCTAGCATTCACTTTAAACAAATTAATTTCTGCTTTGTGTTCAGTGGAGCATAGTTTGGCTTTTGCAAACCAACTCAAAGGAAACTCATCTGTGCAATCTGTCATATACTTGCCACCAAACACTCCCAGTTCCAGCATTTGCTTAGGGCTAAGGTCGGGGTCAAACTCCTTGTCAAAATTTTTTCCTTCAGGTTCAGTTAATTCATAGGAGTAACCCTGCTGCATCAAATCATTTACCTTAATAGTTTTACTCATTAAAAATAAATGTATCATAAATATATGATGTCAATATTTTTGTCCGTAGCAATTCTAATTTTTGCTTACATGACCTTTTGGTTTATTGTCTCTCTGATTACAAAGCGTAACGACGTCGCTGATCTCGCTTGGGGTCTTGGATTTATTTTTATTTGCATTTATCTTTTGCTCTTTACTGGTTCCAGCCTCTCCCTAAAAATCATCTCCCTGCTCACCACTATTTGGGGAGTTCGCTTGGCAAGCCACATCTATAGTCGTCTCAAAAAAACCACCGAAGACTCTCGCTATCTAGCTTGGCGTCAAGAATGGGGAAAATCATTT
>CAYTOI010000008.1:0-44188 GCA_964439805.1 uncultured Pseudomonadales bacterium
ACTTCTGCCACATCCGCTACGTCCGCAACCACCGCCACCACACTTGCTACCCCAAGAACTATTTGGGGGCAAAGCTTCAACGGGTCTGCAAATATTTCAGGTGCGATTACCGGAGCAACCACGGGTAGTTTTAGTAGCACAGTCACAGCCCCTACTTTTTCCGGTGCCTTATCTGGAACTGCAAACATTACATCCCTTACTGTAACAGGTACGGCAACTAACTCCATTACTGGCGGAGTTGTTTGGGACGCTCCGCTTCGTCTAACAAACGGGCAAGGCTCGGTCGCCTGGAGAATAGGGCCAAACGGTTCATCACCTGCGAATGATGCCTTTCAAATCTACAGCGCTAGCAATTACGGTGCATATCTTACAAACACTTCTGGGACACCCTGGTACTATGTTTCAGATTCAAGACTCAAAAAAAATATTAACACTCTATCTTCAGATCAAGGTTTAAGTAAAATAATGAGTTTAAGACCGGTAACTTTTAACTGGAAGAGTGCAGATTCTTCAGAAAAAATTAATACAGGGTTCATCGCACAAGAAGTTCAGAAAGTATTGCCCGGTTCAGTTTCTCAAGCTGGCCAAAAGAAGATAATGCATCCAGGTGGTACAACAGAAATTGTGTCTGACGCACTAGGAGTTAGTCCAGAGTCATTTATCCCCAACATGGTTAAGGCTATTCAGGAACAGCAGGCAGAAATCGATGACTTAAGAAAGTCAGTAAAGTATCTTCAGTCTCAAATCGATAATCTAAAGAAGAATTAGTTTCCAAACTCCAAACTAATCATCGCTGCAGAGTTTGGAGAGAAAAGCTCAGATGATTTCCAGTTTGCTTCTGAAGTCGCTATTTGCTGACTTCTGGTTTGTCCCAAAAAGTCTTTTCTGGTGTATTTAAACTGTTGCTTCGGCAAGTTCTCAAATGTCATTGGAACAGACTCTGTGTGAGATCCTTTTTCGTCATAATTTACTACAATCATTTTTATATTTCCTGAATTATCCGTTGAAGCTATTGCTTTTACCCACGAACCTTCCCCCGCAACACTAAGACGAGTAAGTCCTAAAGAGTTCAGAAAATCCAAAGCAAAGTATCTGGGCTTTTTTTCTGGAGTTCCAAATTTTTCGTGAGTCAAAAGCCCCCATCTTCCCCAATACTTTTCATTTCCAGGACCATCTTTTATCTCGAAGACAAACGCTCTATTTATAGCCCCCATCATAGCTCTTGCTCCAGCGATAGTGTGAATGGCCCCAAACTTACTGTCGTAACCCTTATCTACCTCGCTATTGTGTCCCCACTCCGTTACATAAAACTTCAAATTGACTAACGCAGGAATATTTTCAGCCCAAGCTCTGGCTTGTTTTGCATCTTTCTCAAATTGTTCCAAGTCATAAGAGTATCGGTGCCAGCTCACAAAATCCATTCTCAGGTTATTTGCATCTACAAATTTTATTAGTCTCTCTTCCCAGTTTTGATAAAGTCCAGTAGTGGCCGGTCCACCTATCTCAAAACTATTTACGTTCTTTGATCTTTGGGCTGCTCTAGCCGAAGCCGCATACATGTCTAAATAATTTTTGTCTCCGTAAGTTTTGAAACTGCCAAACAGGTCTGGTTCATTCCACACTTCATAAATTACTCCATTAATATTCATTCCGTCTCTGCCAGAATAGTGTTCTATAGTTGCTTGGGTAACCTGTCCCCATTCGTTCCAATCTTTTGCTGCCGAAATCATGTCTCCAGTTCCAATTACTTCCGGCATATACGAAAGTGACAAAAATGGTTTTGCCCCGGTTTCTAAGATTATTTTTACCGCGTTATCTAGACCAGTCCAGTCATATGCAAGTTGTCCGTCCTTACGACTCACTACTTTGAAGGCGTCATATATATGGTCTAGTCTTATGTACTCAGGTCTCAGTGCTTTTGTTTGAGCTACAACCCCAGAGAGCATCTCTTTTGGCTCTTCTCCTCCTTGAGCAAGATTTCTCCACGGTGTAGGCATCTGGCCAAGTACTCCTTCGTAATTTATTACTAAACTTGCTTTTGTTCCAGAAGCCTTGCCTACATACTTAACCGCATTTGGAAACACCAGTACTACAACAACTATCAAAGCAATTCCTAATATAAGTGGTACAGAACCTTTTATCATTTCTGACTTTGTCATAATATCAGTTTACAATAAAACTCTTGACTCCTGTTTATCACTCGTGATAGTATAGTGCTAATGGACTTAACCGAACGTCAAATCCAAATCATCAAAACCATTGTTGAGGAGTTTACTGAAACTGCTCAGCCCGTGGGCTCTGTTTCCTTGGAAAACAAATACAGGCTCGGCGTTTCTCCAGCTACTCTCCGAAACGAAATGGCCGCCTTAGAAACCAAAGGCTTCCTCTCTCAAACTCACACTTCTTCGGGACGTGTTCCCACCTCAATGGCCATCAAGTTCTACGTCAACGAACTCATGCGCGAAAAGGAGCTTTCTGTAGCAGAAGAGGTAAACGTAAAATCTCGTGTTTGGGATCATCGTTTTAACTCTGACGACCTCCTTAGTGAAGCCACTAGAGTCCTTGCTGAGCGCACCAGAGCTCTTTGTGTAGCTACTACCGATTCAGGCCGATCATTTCACGCAGGTTATGCTAACCTTTTTAATTCTGTAGAGTTTGAAGATCTGGATATCACCAGAGAAGTTCTATATTTGCTAGATTCTCAGCCTAGACTTATTGAAATTTTTAGTAGGGCCGCAGGCAATAGCCCAATTCACATCTTGGTTGGTGATGAAATGGGCCAGAGTCTGTTTGGGCCAGTAAGTTGTGTTTTTGCTGATATACGCATTGGTGACCGTAGAGGTAGCCTTGGCATTATTGGACCCAACCGACAAGAATATGACAAAAACATTCCCTTTGTTCGCTACGTTGCCAATTTAGTAAATCAAATAGCTCAAGAATGGTAAAAAAAACAAAAAAAACAGATCAAATAATTTCTACTCAAGAAGCTGAGGCAAAAGCCATGGCCCAGTATCAAGAGATGGAAGAGCGATACAAAAGAGTTCTCGCTGATTTTCAAAATCAAGAACGAAGACATAGAGAACAGGAGTCTCAAATCATCAAAATGTCGAACGCAGTACTTATAGAAAAATTACTCTTTGTGGTCGACTCGCTTCAACTGGCCCAAACCCACCTCCAAGACAAAGGTGTAAACATGATCCTTGACCAATTTATCAAAATTCTCGAGTCCGAAGGTCTGGAAAAGATAAGTTCCACCAACAAGCCTTTCGACCCGCTTCTCATGGACTGCGCCGAATTAGTAATCGGAGAAAAAGACCTTTGTGTCGAAACAGTTTCCGAAGGCTATTTCTTAAATGGCAAAGTTCTCCGACCAGCTAAAGTGAGAGTCGGCAATGGCGAATCCGTACAAACAAGCAATTAAAAATTAATTAACCAAATACAAAACATATGTCAAAAATAATCGGTATCGACCTCGGTACAACAAACTCAGCCATCGCTGTTATGGAAGGTGGCACTGCCAAAATTATTCCTACCGCTGAAGGTAGAAACACTTACCCATCTATAGTTGAACCAGTCAAAGGATTGGTCGGTGACGTTGCCAAACGCCAAATGGTTCTCAACTCTGCCAATACCATCTTTAGTGTTAAGCGCTTAATGGGTCAGAAGTTCGATAGCAAACAAACTCAAAAAACCAAAGAAATGGCTCCTTTTGAGGTAGCCAAAGGAAAAGACGGATCAGCTGTCATAAATATTGGTGGAAAGTCCTACACTCCTCAAGAAGTTTCTGCCAAAATTCTCCAAAAAGCCAAAGCAGATGCCGAAGCCTATTTGGGTCAAACAGTTACTGACGCCGTCATTACCGTTCCTGCCTATTTCGACGACTCACAACGACAAGCAACAAAACAAGCTGGTGAAATTGCTGGTTTAAATGTTCAAAGAATAGTCAACGAACCTACCGCCGCTGCTCTAGCTTACGGACTAGACAAAGGCAAAAACGAAACCATCGTCGTTTACGATCTAGGTGGTGGAACTTTTGACGTTTCAATTTTGGAGCTAGGTGATGGTGTCTTTGAAGTAAAGTCTACCAACGGGGACACATTCTTAGGCGGAGACGATTTTGACCACCGAATAATTGAATATATCGTTGCAGAATTCAAAAAAGAATCTGGAGTAGATCTCTCAAAAGACAAACCAGCACTTCAACGTATTAAAGACGCTGCAGAAAAAGCCAAAATAGAATTAAGTTCTGCTACTGAAACTGAAATCAATCAGCCATACATCACTCAAGTTGACGGTCAACCACAACACTTGACCATGAAGATTAGCAGAGCCAAGCTAGAAGAAATTGTTGCTGATTTAATTGATAAAACTATAGAGCCTTGTAAAAAAGCTTTGGCTGATGCCAAGTTGGACAAGTCTCAAATTTCTCAAGTCATTCTCGTGGGTGGTATGACCAGAATGCCCAAGGTTCAGCAAGCTGTTAAAGAATTCTTCGGAAAAGAGCCAAATAAATCGATCAACCCAGACGAAGCAGTTGCTCTTGGAGCTGCTATTCAAGGCGGAGTCATTTCTGGAGATGTCAAAGACGTCCTTCTCCTGGACGTAACCCCACTAACTTTGGGAATAGAAACCATGGGTGGAGTAATGACCCCACTCATCGAAAGAAACACCACTCTTCCAAGTAGCAAGTCTCAGGTCTTCAGTACTGCAAGTGACAATCAACCTCAAGTAGAAATTCACATCTTGCAAGGTGAACGTCCAATGGCAAATGATAATAAAACTCTTGGTAGTTTTGTTCTCGATGGTATTCCAGCCGCTCCCCGAGGTATTCCTCAAATAGAAGTTACTTTTGATATTGATGCCAATGGAATCCTAAACGTTTCCGCAAAAGACAAGGCAACTGCCAAAGAGCAAAAAATCACTATCAAAAACGCTACCAATCTTTCTGATGAAGAAGTTGAAAAGATGAAACAGGATGCCCAAAAGTTTGCCGAGGAAGACAAAAAGAAAAAAGAACTTGTCGACAAAAGAAACGAAGCTGACACTTTGATTATTCAAACTCGTAAAGTTCTCAAGGATGCAGGTGACAAATTTGGAGCAGAAGGTGCAAAAGAGATGGAAGATTCTTTAGTCGAGCTAGAAAAAGAAGTAAAAAACGAATCGGCCACTCTAGAAAGTCTGGACGCCAAATTAAAATCGTCAACCGAACTAGTCCAAAAACACGCCGAAGCTCTTTATAAAGCTGCCAGTGAAAAAGACAAGCCGGCTGAGGGCTCTGCAGAAGAATCAAAAACAGAGTCAACAGATACCAAAAAAGCAGAAGAAGGCGAAGTCGTCGAGTAATAAACAGTTATAATTTGTATGCCATTCCGGGCTCCGACCCGGAATCCATACAGATAACTCAACTTTATGTCCACCAAACGCGATTACTACGATATTCTCGGGGTTTCAAAAACAGCGAACGCTTCTGATATCAAGTCTGCTTACCGAAAGCTAGCTCACAAATACCATCCAGACAAAAACAAGGAATCCAACGCTCACGAAAAGTTTAAAGAAATAAACGAGGCGTATGAGCACTTGAGCGACACAAGTAAAAAAGCTCGCTATGACCAGTTTGGTCACGCTGCCAGTGGTAATAATTTTGGCGGTGGAGCCGGAGGTTTTGGAGGAGGAAATCCTTTTGGAGCAGGTGGCTTTAGCGGAGGATCCTTTCAGGGAAATATCAACTTTGAAGATTTATTTGGTGGAGCTGGAGGTTTTGGTGGTGGCGATCCGTTTGATTTATTTGGATCTTTTTTTGGCGGAGCCCAAGGACAGCGTCGCCAAGCAAAAACACTTTATAGTATGAAACTAGATTTTTTTGAAGCTGTTAATGGTGCCGAAAAAACTTTGGTTCACCAGGGAAAAGAATACACAATCAAAATTCCTGCTGGTGTCGACAATGGAAACAGAATGCGCTTCAATGAGTTCGATATTACATTTAATATCAAGCCAAGTAATATCTTCAAAAGAGAAGGTTATAACGTCATCGTAGAGCAAGAAGTGCCACTTATCACAGCCATACTCGGAGGTGATATTGTAGTTCCCACTTTAAATGGAGATCTTACTGTCCGCATTAAGTCTGGTACTCAGCCAGAAACAATTGTCCGGCTTTCGGGTAAGGGCATAAAAAACCTTCAGTCTAGCCAACATGGTGACTTTTACATCAAGTACCTCATCAAAATCCCCACCAAGCTCTCCTCCAAGCAAAAATCCCTCTTCCAAGAAATCGAAGAATTGTCCTAATTTTTCCCACAAAAAATCCTCGAACTAAAAGGTCCGAGGATTTACAACCAAAATCAAGTCAAGAAAATAAAAGGACACACACAAATGGCATCCCAAATAGTAGATATTGGGGCTGATTCCAGTCTCCGGATCATTTTGCCGCTGTCATACCCACACTTTTCAGCCGTTATCATGGCTAGCAACACCAACCCCTGCTTCTTTTCAGGCCAGTTTTGAAGAATTGCTTGTTCTGAGATCCCCGAAAGAAGCATTTCCATCGCTGCTTGAGCTTGGGCATATATTTGATCGTATTGGGCTGAAACCAGCACTTCTTGACCAGTACCAGCAGTTTTGGCTTTTTGCTCATCAAACCCCATTTTTGTAATAGCCAATACCATCTGAAGAATTGTGTTGGCATTGACCTCAGCTTCAGCAACATCTTCAGTCCATCCGACAATTTTTGTCGCAAGCTCTTTCAGGGATTCAATTGTTGCTTCCACAGTTAACGGATTTAGCAACAGTTTTACCGCCTCCACAAAACGATCTGCCAACTCAGTTTTTTTATCAGTGTTCATCTTACCTCCAGGTTTTTAGAATGCCCAATTGTATGCTGAGTATACCAAAAAGTCAACACTATAGGGTCTAATACCCTTCCCGAACTGAATCTGTCATTCCTGGGTAGGCATGAATGCATCAAATACTCCAAATTCCTTCAAAATTTGAACATCGATGCTAAATCAGATATAATAAGCATATAGAGTGAGATTTGGGACGGCGTTAGGTCGTCTTTTTTAATAATCAAGCTTCAAAATAATAAATCTATTACAAAGAAATCTGAGATCTGCTAACTGAGATCTGAGATCTATACTAAAAACCATGGACACAAACACTTTAAACGCCAGAACCGAATTTGCCGCTGCCATCAACCAAATCTGTTCCGAGCGAGGTATACCTACCGAAACAGTCCTTACTGCTATAAATAGCGCCCTAGTAGCCTCCTTCAAAAAGGACTACCCAGAGCAAGCCCTCAAGTTTGAGGAAGACCTCCTTGTGGTTTCTGCCGACGTCGACTCCGAAAATGGCCAATTTAGACTCTTTGTAGGCGAAGAAGGTGCCAAAAAGAAAGACCTCAAAGAAATTACCCCTCCGGGCTTTGGCCGCATTGCCGCCCAAGCAGCTAAGCAAGTCATCTTCCAAACCATCCGCGAAGCCGAGCGTGATGCTGTCATGTCCGAATACGAATCCCAGATCGGTAAGGTTGTTACAGGCATGGTCCAGCGCATGGACGGACGCAATGTTGTGGTCGATCTAGGCAGAGGTCAAGCTGTCATCCCAGTTCAGGAACAGGTTCCTGGCGAGTTCTACAAGCTCAACTCTCGTATCAGCATCTACCTCAAAGAAATCGCCGAAACCCCCAAAGGCAAACAAATCATAGGTTCCCGATCTGACGAAAGACTTCTATCCGGGCTCTTTGAAAGAGAAGTTCCCGAAGTCAGTGCTGGCAGTGTAGTCATTCGCGCCATTGCTCGTGAAGCCGGTTCTCGTTCCAAGGTGGCTGTCGAGTCTACCCAAGCTGGAGTTGATCCGGTCGGTTCTTGTGTTGGTCAAAAAGGTGTCCGTGTCCAGGCTGTCATTAACGACTTAAACAACGAAAAAATTGACATCATTCAGTACGCTGACGACAAGGATAAATTTATCAAGGCTGCATTAGCTCCAGCTGATGGCATGGAAATTGCCTTCAACAGTGCCAATGGGGAAACCGTCGTCACAGTTCCTCACGACCAACTTTCTCTAGCTATTGGCCGAGGTGGTCAAAATGTTAAACTCGCTGCCAAGCTAACAGGATCCAAAATTCGTATCGTTTCTGACCAAGACGAAACAAAAGATTCTTCTATCGTCACCACCGGAACCGAAGAATACCAGGTCGACCAGCTAGATCTCGACACCAAAACCAGAAATCTCCTTATAGAAGCCGGCCTATTCCACATCGAAGACCTTTCAAACGACAAACTAGAAAGTGTCAAAGGAATCGGTCCCAAGACTCTTGAGAAGATCAAGGCTCAGCTAAGCTCATACAAAAACTAATCAAAATCTATGCCAGAGAACAATAGCAGACCACCAGTGGTGACTATTTTGGGCCATGTCGATCATGGTAAGACTTCTCTGTTGGATAGAATTAGAAACACTTCCGTTGCCAGTGGCGAAGTGGGAGGAATAACTCAAGCAATTGGCGCTTATCAAATTGTTTATCAAGGTAAAAAAATTACCTTTATTGATACTCCAGGTCACGCTGCTTTTTCTGCCATGCGCAAGCGAGGGGGTCAGGCCGCAGACATTGCCCTACTTATTGTTGCTGCTGACGACTCTGTTATGCCTCAAACCAGAGAATCTATTGAGCACATCAAAGAAGCCAATATTCCCTACGTTGTTGTTGTAAACAAAACAGATCTCGCGGGAGTAAATCCAGAAAGAGTAAAAACAGACCTAGCAAATAATGATGTCTATGTTGAAGGCTATGGTGGCAATATCCCAATCGTAAATATTTCAGCCAAATCCGGACAAGGTGTGGATGAACTGCTAGAAATAATTTTATTACTAGCCGAGATGGAAGATTTGAAAAATAATGACTCGGTAAATCCAGCTAGCGCAACCGTCATCGAGTCTTCTATGCATCCCCAAAAAGGTCCTTTAGCTACTATTCTTGTCAGCGAAGGTACTTTCCAAAAAAATCAAGAATTGTTTGCTGGAGCCACTTCAATTGGCAAAATAAGATCAATGATTGACTACAATGGTAAAAATCTAAACGAAGCTCCCCCTTCAACGCCATTTCAGGTAATAGGGCTTTCAGCAGTTCCAAACGTAGGCGATATCATCACATCCGCCCCAACTGTAGAACAAAACAAAAAAACTATCAAAAACATTGCTGGTACCGGAGAACGCAGCATTGAGAAGCCAAATATCATTCTCAAGTCAGATGTTCAAGGCTCACTAGAGGCAATCCTTAATACGATTGTTGAATATGCAAATGTCGTCGACAGTTCTGTTGGCATGGTCACTGATACTGATATCCAAACAGCTATTTCTACAGGTGCTGAAATTCTAGGGTTTAATGTCAAAATAAACGCCTCAGTAGCCAGACTTGCTGAAATTGAAAAAGTTAGTTTTACAAATTTCAAAATAATCTATCAGCTCTTTGATTATTTAAAGGATCTCCAATTTAAAAAAGAAGAAAGTTTGGGTCCAAAAATTGTAGAGACCGGTCAGCTTAAAGTTCTGAAAAGTTTCAATTTTTCTGGCACCATTGTCTACGGTTGTACCGTAACTTCTGGAAAAATAAAAATTGGAGACAAAGTAAACGGCTCAACAATTGTTTCTCTAAAAAGTAATAAATTAGATGTTCCTGAAGTAAAAAAAGATCAAGAATTTGGCCTCGTAATAAAACCAAATTTAGAGCTAAAAGAGGGTGATATAATGACGGCAACTGAAGCCCAATAAATATCATCCTATGGAAGTAGAACAAAAAAATAACGCGCTTAAAGACCTCTTTAATTCAGCAAATTCAATACTTCTTTTGCTACCTCCAGACCCTGGACAAGACCTTCTGTCTGCCGGTATCAGTCTCTATCTTAGTTTGGTATCTATAAACAAGCCTTGTCAAATTGGTTGTAGTAGTGAGATTCCCGATTTTTCTGAAATCAAAGGTCTATCCGAAATCAGAAGTAGTGTGGGAAGTAAAAATCTCCAAATAAGTTTCGATTTTCCAGAGTCCCAGCTAGAAAAAGTCGATTATGAAGTCAGTCCAGAAGGAAAATTTTCTTTACTAGTCAGGCCAAAAAACGGGTTCCCTGTCCCAGATATCAAAGGTATCAAATTTTCTTATTCCGGAGCCGACTCCGACCTTGTCGTCGTCTTTGGTGTTAACTCTTTGGAAGAGCTTGGCAAAATTTATGCCGAGGAAAAACACTACTTGGACCACGCCAACATATTAAGCATTAACACTATCGGAGTAGAGGCTGCTTTTGCCGGCAACATGTTTCACCTTGCCAACACCTCCTTTTCCGAACTTCTCTGTTTAATGCTTCAGCGAATTGAATTAAACCCCACGGTAGATGCTGCTGACAATCTCTTGAACACTATCTACAAAAACACAGGCAATCTGACAAGTCCAAAATTGACCGCTGACACTTTTGCCTCAATAGCCTTTTTGATGAAAAATGGAGGCAAAATCCCCAGCTTAAGCACCGAAAAACCCTCATTTTTCGAGGCTCCACTAGACTGGAAGGCCCCCAAGGTTTTCCACTCCTCCCAGCCAGCGCCCCTGCCTACTGACAAACTCTAACCTTTCTGTTACAATACCCATGATATGGCTCTAAAATCAGACACCAAAATAGACATCATTAAAAAATTTGCCGCAGGTCCTAAGGACACTGGTTCTCCTCGCGTTCAAATTGCCCTTCTCAGTTCTCAAATTGAGGAACTAACTAACCATCTTAAGGTTCACAAAAAAGACATGCACTCTCGACGTGGCCTTCTCAAGATAATCTCCAAACGTCGCAGACTTTTAAACTACCTAGCTAAGTCCAATTCCAAGGACTATGTCGAAGTTACCAAGTCTCTTAAAATTAACAGTCAATTACGCAACGTCGCTTAATGTCGTTCCTGCGTAGGCAGGAATCCATAAATTTGAGGAGTAAAGAAAGCTAATTTCTTGTTATTTTTCTTTTCTTCTCAATTGCCGTTGCACAGAAAGGATACTGGATATGACCTATCCATCTACGACCATTGTTCTCAATGGTAAAACAATTATTATTGAATCCGGTAAGTTTGGTGCTCAAGCCTCTGGTTGTGTAACCGTTCGCTGTGGTGACACTATGGTTATCGCCTCCGTTGTTGCTTCCAAAAGAATCAAAGAAGGCATCGACTACTTTCCACTTTCTCTCGAATACCAAGAAAAACTTTATTCTGCTGGAATAATCAGTTCTTCAAGATTTATAAAACGCGAAAACAGACCTTCTGAAGGCGAGATCCTTACAGGCAGAGTTATCGATAGGTCTCTAAGACCTCTATTTGATCAAAGATGCCGCAACGAAGTCCAAATAATCGTTAACGTCCTTTCTTTTGATGGAGTTGAAGAACCAGAAATCCTTGGCATAATTGCCGCTTCTGCTGCCGTGTCTATCTCCGATTATCCATGGTCTGGTCCAGTTGGGTCAGTTCGTTTGGGAACAAATGCAGCCGGTGAATTTATTGTTAACCCCACCACAGAAGAAAAGAAAACATCCCCACTTGACGTTGTTGTTTCAGGTCCCAAAGGTGGTATCACCATGGTCGAGTCCGGATCCAATGAAGTAACTGAAGAAATTATGATTGAAGCTCTCCGCTTTGGTCAAAAACAAATCGATATTATTGCCGATGCAATTGAAAACTTTGCCAAAGAAAACGGTAAAAAGAAAAGAGAAATCGTTTTTGCCGAAAAAGACAAAAATATTCAAGAAATCGTCAAAAAAGAGCTTAGTAACTTGGAAGAAATTCTTTTGGCCGAAGCTACCAAAAATGGCAAACAAATGGCCGAGTACACTGCCGAAATTGCTCTCAAGAATCCAGAAGTAAATCCAAATCTTATCAACGAAGCAGCCGACGAACTTTTAAGAGACTTAGCTAGAAAACAAATAATTGAAGACAGTAAGCGTGGAGATGGTAGAGGACTAGAAGATATTCGAAAAATAAACATCGAAGTCGGTCTTATTCCCAGAACTCACGGATCTGCCTTTTTCCAAAGAGGTCTTACTCACGCTCTTTCGACCGTAACTCTAGCTTCTCCTTCTCGAGAAATGCTTTCAGAAAGTATTCGCGGTGAAATGACCAAGAGATATTTCCACCACTACAACATGCCAGGTTTTGCTGCCGGTGAAACAGGTAGACCAGGAACTGGACGTCGAGAAATTGGCCACGGTGCATTAGCCGAAAAAGCTCTTGTCCCAGTCCTTCCTTCCGAAAAAGATTTTCCATACACTATTCGTGTAGTTTCCGACATTATGTCTAGTAACGGTTCTACTTCACAGGCTTCTGTATGCGGATCCACCTTGTCCCTTATGGACGCTGGTGTTCCAATCAAAAAGCCGGTCGCGGGCGTGGCAATGGGGCTTATTACCGAAGGTAAAAAATTTGTAACTCTTACTGACATCAGTGGTTTTGAAGATCACTTTGGTGACATGGACTTCAAAGTTGCCGGAACAATGGACGGAATCACAGCTCTTCAAATGGACTGTAAAGTTACAGGTGTTGATGCTGAAATTTTGGTTGGTGCTCTTAGCCAAGCCAAAAGAGGTCGCATAAAACTTTTGGAAATCATGACCGAAGCAATTGCAGCTCCAAGAACCAAACTTTCTCAATACGCTCCAAAAATAATGACCACTGCAGTTCCTCAAAGTAGAATCGGTGAAATTATTGGACCGGGTGGAAAAGTTATTCGCCAAATCCAAGAAGATTTTGCCGTCGAAGTTGATATCGATGAAGAAGGCAATGTCGCTATCACTGGTGTAGATCATGGCAACGTCGAAAAAGCTATTGAATTTGTAAACAGTCTTGTAGCCGAAGCCGAAGTCGGTAAAACATACACCGGTACAGTAGCAAGAATGCAGGACTTTGGTGCTTTTGTCACCATCATGCCAGGCAAAGACGGGCTTGTTCATGTCAGCAGAGTCAATCCAGAAACTTTTAGAGCCATGAAAGAAGGCGATAAAGTAGAAGTAAAGTGCTACGAAATCGACTCAATGGGTAGAATCAACCTTACCATGCTCGCCGAAGGCGAAGAGCCAAATCGACCACCAAGACCTATGGGTGGTGGAGACAGAGGTAGCTTTGGTGGAGGAGCTCCACGAGGAGGTAGAAGTTTTGGTGGTGGTGATCGAGGTGGCAGCCGAGGAGGACGACCAAGTCGCCCATCATTCAGCAAGTTCCGCGACACTCGCTAAAAACTTGTCATTCCCGACCAGATCGGGAATCTATCCCCATTTTAGCCATTAAAAATGACGCCTCTTCGAGACGTCATTTTTTTGGATCTACTTACGGCCTAGTGGCTGCGGCTCTTGGTGATGTTAAGGCGGTGGGACTTCTTTTTTGCCTTAACAGCCTTCTTGCTCAGTTTGCCGGGACGCGCAACCTTCTTGGTGGTCTTGAATTCGTAGGTGGTGGTTGGCTTGTTCGAGCCGGAAACCTTTACGAACTTCTGGCCATTGCTGGTATTGATGATCTTCACAGTGGCGCAGGCGGGAACGATCGCCTTCTTGGCCGATGCTGTCTTTGCGACGGGCTTTGCAGCCTTTTTGGCGACCTTCTTTGCGACGGGCTTCCCTGCCTTCTTGGCGGGTGTGACGCCTTTCTTAACGCTTGTTGTCATTACGTGCCTCCTATCTAGAATGAATTACTTCCTCTAATATACCACATAACTATAGGTCTGTCAAGCCCACCCCAAAACCTGTCATTCCAACCAGCCTGCCACTAGGCAGGGCTCAGACTGGGAATCCGGTTCCTCACCAGTGCGGGGTTTTTGCTATATTCAAGCATCATAACGAAGTTATGAGCGTGATACAAGAGGAAACGCAGGAATAATATATCAATAACAGGATTGTTATTGATAAGATGACGAGCAAGCTCTTATAATGAATCTAGATGGATAATTCCGCCCCCACAAATTCTGCTGCTCAAAGAGATCTAGAACAACTTAGCGCCAAACTAAAAGGTGTCGAACTCCCCCCAGAACTAAAAGACAAAGCTACAATCATGATTGAGCGTCTCGAGAGAATGTTTTCTCAAGGTTTTTATTCTGAAGAGTTCGAAAAGGTAAATCACTACATCGACTGGATCGTAAAAGTTCCATGGACAAAAAGAATTGAACGTCCAATTGATCTGACCACCATAAAAGCCGAAATGGACAAAAGCCACTACGGTATGGACATGGTCAAAGAAAGAATTCTAGAATACATGTCTGTTCTCAAACTCCGTACCACTAGAGGCCTAGGTGTTGCTCGTGCCCCCATGCTTTGCTTGGTCGGTCTTGTCGGTACCGGAAAAACTACTTTTGCTTACGCTCTTTCAGAAGCTCTTGGCAGACCCATTGCCCGTATTCCATTTGGAGGTCTAGGGTCAGCAAGAGACTTACGTGGCGAATCTCGTATGCACATCGAAGCTGAACCGGGTTATATAGCCAGAGCCGTTTGCGATTCTGGTGTCAAAAATCCAATCATTCTTCTAGATGAAATCGACCGTGTTACCGAAGAAGCTCGTATGGACATCATGGGTGTTCTCGTCGAAGTCCTCGACCCTAGCCAGAACAATCGCTTCTTAGATCACTTTATCGATTATCCTATCGACCTTTCCGAAGTTATGTTTATCGCCACCGCAAACAATACGGGAAACCTTGCAACCGCTGTTATGGACCGTTTGGAACCAATCATGATGCCTTCGTACAGTGACGAAGAAAAAATGCACATTGCTCAAGAATATCTTTTCCCCAAAGCTTTGGAATCAGCTGGTATGGACCCCGCTACTATTTCTGTAGACGCCGCTCTTTGGCCAACCCTAATACGCCCCTTAGGATACGACGCTGGTATTCGTACTTTAAATCGCACTATCGAAGGTGTTGTTCGCAAGGTCGCTATGATGGTGGTCACCGGCCAAGCCCAGACAGTTCACCTAACTCCAGATAACATTAAAACCTTCCTGCCTAAGTGGTAAACTAAAAATAGTAATACAAAATGAAAAATAAAAATATTTTAATTACCGTTTTTACAAGTTTATTTTGCTTATTTTTTGCAACAAGTGTTTTTTCTGCAGAGCCTGCCAATCCATTTAACGTCAACATCAAAATCACAGAGCCTACTACTCCAAAAACAATATCTCCATTTATCTGGGGAGCTGGTGTTGGAGGCATGCAGACTCCTACGGCCGCAGCCGTTTACTCAAAGTTCAGTAAGGAAAACATTAAAGCTTTGGGTATAAAAATGCTTCGTTATCCAGGCGGATGCGATGCAGATCTTTTTAATTATAAGAACTCAAGCTATAGTTACAATTTATTTGGGGGTCCACAGAAGACAGAATCAATCGGACTGAGTATTGATGAGTTTTTAAAATTGACTACAGAAACAAACACTGAACCTCTCTATGTCTTGAACGTTCAGCAAAAAGCCGGAGCTCCAGATCCATGCGCTTGGTACACAAATAATCCAGGTTCTGTAGAAGATGTTAAAGATATTGTTCAAAAATATACTATCGACAGAAGAAATTCGGGTGGAAAATATATTAAATTCTATGAAATGGGAAATGAATCTTGGGGCGACTATAAATATACCGACTATCCTTTTTCTAGAAGCTTAAGTGATTATGCTGCCACCGCCGTAACATACGCTAAGGCTATGAAGTTGCTAGATCCTACTATAAAAATCTCCCTTCAAGGCTATCCTTCAACGGGGAACAATCAAGCGATAAACGGTACCGCTCAAGCAACTGGGGACGCGATTCCCTGGAACAATAAAGTTAAGGAATTAATGGGACTAACATGCAACGGAGTTCCTTGTTTTGATTTTGTTACCGACCATCCTTATGTAAACGCAGGGTATAACAAAATTCTAGGTGGTTCTAGTCCTAGTAATTTTCCTGGAATGTCTTCGTATTTTCCGCTCATAAACTATAAAGCTGTTTTTGACGTTGCAAAAACTTCATATCCATCAAAAGACTTAGATATTACAGAATGGAATGTAAAATGCTGGGGCGGAGATCCATACGCTGGGGTAACAACACCTCCTTATAAGGTAAATGTGGCAAACCCATTGTTTGTAAGCAGTTTGTCTGGTTGGAGTTATTCACAAAGTGCCTCTGGAAGTGGAGAAACTGTTTGGGATTCAGGAGCACTGAACGGTGGAAATCCCTCAGCAAAATTAATTTTATCCAAAGCTGAAGGGAAAAGCTTGTCCATTGGGTACAATAATCAAATTTCTCAAGAAATGAATGTGGCCTCCTCTTCTGGTGTAAAAGTCTATGTAAGCGTTTATTCTAGTAGTCCTCAGAATGTAAGCGTTACTTTGGAACAAGCAAATGAATCCCTAGACCCAGCAAATGGTAACTCTCAAGAAAAAGGAAAGTTGTTGGCAGAAAAACAGCTTAATGAAGTTTCTCCAAATAAGTGGCAAACGGTCATGATAGATTTTATTAACGGTCCCAGAACTTCTTCTCTTAAAATTTCTTTAAAAAACTCCAGAAAACCAAATAGTTTTTCAAACAGTGATCCTGAAATTGTTTCTTACTTTGACGACATAAAAGTAATTCAATCAGGCCCATATGGTTTTGCGGTATCCTCTAGAAACACAGTCGAGTCTGGTATGTTTGTCGCTGAATCTATGATGTTAATGGCAAAAAGTAATGTTCACAAGAGTATTTACCATTACATGGCGGACACCGCCCAATGTGGTCTCATGAACGGTGCTTTGCCCAGTCCAGAAGGACAAGGTTTTTCATTTTCTTCTGCAATGGCTGGAGGTAACTTGCTAGATGTGAGTAGTGATACTCCAAATAAGCGTATTGAAAAAGACCCTACCTGTAACAACCTTAGCTGTTTCTCAATCTCAGCTGACTTACCATATCTAAATACTTATGCTAGTTTATCCACAGACAAAAAAGTTCATGTATTTTTGGTCAATCATCACGAAACAAACACTGCGGCAGCCAGTGTCAATTTAAGCAGTTTTTCAAAAGTAACCTCTGGGTCCGTAATTAACAAAAAGAATCTAATTTCAACCGGAGGCTATACTCAAATAAGATTTACAGAATCAAGCGAAACTCTTACCTTGCCAGACAATAAAATAATTTCTGTCAGTGTCCCTCCAGTATCCATGGTCAGGCTAGAAGTAGTAATTACTCCTCCTCCAAGCGATATAAATAAAGATGATAAGGTCGACATCAGCGACCTCTCCACCATGGTTGCAGCATATGACACCAAGCCATACACCATCTTTGATTACAATAACCTCTCAGAGAATTATCAGTCGTTATCAAACTACGCCTATGGACTTCCATCTGACATTCCAGTAATCGGAAACTGGGCAGGAGGTAAGAGAGATTTTCCCGCAGTAGTAAGAGGTCCACTTTGGTTGCAAAAGAATTCTTTCATCACTTCATTTGCCGACAAAACTGTCAACACAAACTTTACCACCACCGACAAAGTAAACTATCTTGCTTGTGACTGGACTGGTACTGGTCAAAAAACTCCAGTCATCTTTTCCAATGGTATCTGGAGAGTTCGAGGTACAAACTCAGACGGTGATTCCACTCTCACTTTTGCCTTTGGAAATCCAGGAGATATTCCCATCTGTGGCAACTGGAAAGGCAGGGCAGATAATAAACAATCTCCAGGAGTATACCGAAATGGAGTCTGGTATCTCAGTGAAAATATCATCAATCCTTCCGTCTCCGCTCCTCAAAACATCATAGCTCCCATTTCATACAACTTTGGTCAACCCGGAGACCTTCCACTTATAGGCAAATGGACAAGCGGAAAAATAGACTTACCAGCAGTCTATAGACCTAATAACTCCACCTTTTATTTAAAATACTCACACGACTCAGGTTTTGCAAACACATCGTTTGTTTTTGGAAATCCTGGTGACAAACCAATAGTCGGCGACTTTGCAGGCACTGGAAAAAGTTCTGTGGGCATAGTTAGAAATGGATTCTGGTATTTCAAAGACCTATGATCTACAACAACATAACTCCAACCGCCAACAACTACTCTCTCGAGAACCAGTTACTAGAGCAAAGTCAAAACGGTGACTTTTTCAAAGACCCTCCAAAAGTAGTCAAAAACAAGGCCATTTTTCTGACCCTTCTTACCATTCTAGCCATTTCTACTTTAGGGTTGTCTTATTTGGCCAAGAGAGGACTTGATATTCGAGGGAAAGCCGCTAGTGCCGGATCTCAAATATCATTGCTTCCAGCAAGTAAAAATGTAATCTTAGGTGAAGAATTTATTATCAGTGTCAGTTTAAACTCCGGACAAGACAAAGTCTCAGCCGTTGATCTAAAAATTTCTTATGACCCCACTGCCGTCGTCCTTTCTGACTTTTCGATAAAGGATCCAATGCCTCACACCCTTTCTCCATACAAGGACAATACTCAAACTGGATTAATCTCTCTGGTCCTAGCAGCCAATCCAGGTAAGCCGTTTAGCGGTAACGGCATAATCGGAACCTTTAAAGTAAAAGTTATAAACCCCAAAAAATCTAGCCTTCTTTTTACAGCCGACACAAAGGCCGCGGCCTTTGGGAAACAAGTAGATTCTCTTACTCAGAAAACTGGATCTGTACTGTCCGCCTCCACCACCTTATCTGGTGGTTCTGGTAGCAACGTCCTAAGTGGCGCAGAATCAGTCATAAAATCTACCTTAAGCAGTATCAGAGCAGTCACTCTCTCAAACACTGCACCATCCATAGTCACCGAGTCATTGCTTCTAGGGTCAAAAGGGGCAGCCTATTCTAGTAATATCGTCATCACAAAACCAGTCAAGACCTTGAGTCCTAGTGTGGATGTTTCCGGCTTGCCTTTTGGTTTGTTTAAAACCACATGTGCCGACAGTGCCGACAATCTAACTACTGTTTGTACTATTTCAGGGACTCCCACTCAAACTGGTTTGTTTGGAGTATTGGTTACTGTAACCTCACCCGGCCAGCCAGCCGTGAGCAAGACAGTCTCTCTGCAAGTTAAGTAGTGGTAAAATACCTATAATCTAAAATCTTTCTCTGGAGGTACTTTAAATGTCTCAAAACTCGTGGAAGAGTAATCGTGCAGCCTATTATTTTTGGTTAAGCTTGGTCTCCGGTCTTATCATTGTCATCGCCGGACTACTTCATGTAATCACAAATGATTCCCTGAGCTTCGGTGTTGCATCTTTTTTTACCATCTTAATGTTGTACTCTATTTTGAACTACCTGCTACTTGGTGCTTTAGAAATTCAAATTAATGAAGAGTTAAAACGGTTGCATGTCAGTAAGGTTGAAGGTGAGGATGTTTCCGTTACACTCAATTCTCAAGGGGAACTCTACAGGCTCGATTACGACGACGATCGGTATTTTCCAAAAGCAATTTCCAGAAATAATAACTACACCATATCCTTCAGTCGATTCAGTGTAAACATTTCCTTAATCTCTTTAGCTTTTCTGCGTGGAGATGGAACCAGAAATATTCATATTGTTTGCGAAAGAATCAGAAACATTAATCACCTCACTATCTACAAGCACACATAAAAAAGGAGGTTGTGTGAAGCCCAAACCTCAGTATGTTTCTCTAGTCGTTCAGGCGTTCTTTACTTCAATAGTTCTGTGGTTTCTCTTCCATAGACAATACCTAGCCACAGCAATGCTTTCTCTGCTTCTCTTTGGTAGCTTTTTGTACTCCTTGTCCCAATCAAGAAAAATTACAAAAGCTCATGACCATCTCCTTGAATTTCTAAATCAGTTAAACTACACAGTTCCTGTTTTGGGGGTAGCTCTTTGTGGCTACGAATCCAGGTCATTGGCAGCCATAGAAATTGGAGGGAAAGTTTTGTCTCTAGATAAATATGGTCGAAAATGTTTAATTGGGGAAGGACTGATTGATGTTTATTTTTTTGTTTACGAAATAGGAGACTGGCGAAAGATAGATGTCGCGGTTTATAGATTCAATGGCACTTACCACTTTTTAAGATGTTCATATTAACACTCTGTTTCGGCAGGGTGTTTTTTTGATGTATCCATCAATTCGCCTCTGGCGTAATTATTCCCAAAAGACTCCTCATCTCGGTCTCGATATACTCTGCTCTTTTTTTGTTTTTTCCAAAAATAATATAAGAGAGGTATCCGTCGACTAGTAAGTTCGACGAACAGATCACCAGACCCTCCTTAGTTCTTCGAGAAAAAAGTAGGGGAGACATCAGTTTCAGCATTTTACTGAATTTTATGATCTTCTTTGTAGGCAATTTCCACATATTATTCGATAGTACATAGCCTTTTTTTGTAAAGTTTTTTCCCACCAATTCTTTTCCTGCCTCATACACATGAGTTCCTCCAGTGACTCTGACATTCGATTCGCTTACAAATATTTCTCCGCCTTTTTCGGCTATAAAATCCACGTCATAGTATCCTACATATCCATCTTTTGCGTACTGTTCGCCAATAAGGTATCCAATATCTGTGACACGAGAAGCCACTCTCTTTGGTAGGGCCTCTTCACCTATCTCCACTCCACCAAACACCCCATCTCCATCTACTCTCATGCCACAAAAATACAAAAACTCTACCTCACCATCTTCCCGAACAAAAAACTCAGCATTTGGAAATCCACCACCAATTCGAGGGTTGGGTACTACCAGTGACTCCACTACAATCGGAAATTTTTCCCAGTATGAGTCTTTCCTCAATATCTCTATTATTTTTTTCTCACATGCTCCGTATTTTTTGGGCAGATCTCCACTTCGATAAATCAAAACTCCTGCTCCCGAGTGACCCTTATTGGTTTTTATTACCACTCCTCCTTCTTTAATATATTTATTGGCCGCAATTCTTGCTGTGTCTACAATCCCTGAACTTATTACTCCATCTGGCATCTTCAGGTCGGCCCTCATTGCTCCATTTATTTGAGTTAGTTGCCGAATTCCAGACTTACTTCCATAAAAATTGACGGTCCAGGCATTTGCCTTTTTCGGCGCCTCCGAAGTTCGCACTTTTACACCTCTGCTTTTTAGTTTGCTGATAAGGTTTATAAAATATGGAGTTGTTGAATACGCTGTTACATTTATTCCTTCATTTTCTTGCCCAAGCTCAACCAGTCGCTTCATAATTTTTTTGTCATTCTGAATATCTTTACAGAGTCTTCCTGTGTGAATCTTTGGTACCAATATTTCCAGGTCTTTTACTTTGCATATCTTCTTGTAATACCGCACAAACTTGGGGTTAAGCGGCTTGGCAGTAATAAAAGTAAATCGATACTCTTCGGCCATCGAAAACAAGTCTTTATCAGCCAAATTTGCATTTTCTTTTATTTCCCATTCCTGAAGTTTTTTGTCCCCATAGCTTTCAATGAAAGGCCAGACATCTTCAGATAAATTGTAGATTCGAACCACTCTTTCTTTTGTCTTTTTTTGTACCATGTCCTTAAAGTGTACCGCCATATCTCAGAATGTAAATAGTTATGTTTTAGTAAAATCTAATGTATTATTAATTTATCTACCAATTAATCATCTGCCCATATGGCCAAAAAAGTCATCAAAAAATCCCCCAGAAATATTAAACAAATGACCGCCATCGGCGTCATGGTTGTTGTTGCTGCTCTTCTTGTTTCTGCTTTTTATGTCTCTGCCAAATTAATTACCATGGAAGTCCCCACTGCCCCTTCCCAGTCCGAAGCTAAGTGCATAGGTGATGACTGCAAAACTAAAAAAGGCGGAACAGAAATTGTGCGTAAAGGGATTCCTCAAGGGGTTAAGACTGACACCAAAACTGTGACCACAAAACCATCTTCTGTCCCAGTAAGGGCTGTAGACAGTAAACCATCGAAAACCTCAAAATAGTTTTGAAGGTTTAGCAATATTTCAGGCTCGTATTTGCTCTAGCACTACGAGCCTGTTATAATATCCACTAGTCCACGGAAACGTTGTCAAAAGTGATTAGTGAGATTGTTGTAGAAGTCCTAGCTGATGTATACCACCCATTTTCCCTTCGAAACCAACCGTAAATTCGGATTTTTGCGTATATTTCCGCGCTCAAACTGATGTCTCCCGCCATGGCGGGACCAAAAATCAATACAGTTGATTGTCATTCAGTTACAATGTTATTACAGGAAAATTAATTAAATAAAAAAATATGTCTCAACTCAAGTTGATTCCTCTCGGTGGCTTAGGTCAAGCTACCAAAAATATGTATGTCTACGAATACGGCGACGACCAATTGGTTGTCGATTGTGGAATGGGTTTTCCCGAAGATAGCGCTCTAGGCGTCGACTCGGTCATCCCCGATATTACTTATCTAGAAAAGCCAGGTAAAAAGTTACACGGCATTGTTCTTACCCACCCTCACATGGACCACATTGGTGGACTTCCATATATTCTTCCTCGTCTTGGTGACGTCGAAGTTTTTGGTGGCAAGTTAGCAATAGCTATGGCCGAACTCAAGGTTCGTGAGTACGGAATCAAAAACCGAATGACTCCTATCCAAGGTAACACTTTGGACTTAGGACCATTTCATATTCGCTTCATTCACTCCACTCACTCAGTACCAAACTGTTTCCATTTGTTTATCAAGACTCCCGCTGGAAATGTTTATCATGGTGCTGACTTTAAGTTTGACCTTACACCTATAGACAATCTTCCACCAGATATGGCTGGCATGGCCGAAGCTGGTACTGAAGGCGTCGACCTAATGCTTACCGACTGTCTTGGTGTCGAAAAAAGTGGCTACTGTCCTTCAGAGCGTTCACTAGTTACCGCCATCGATAACGAAATCAGAACTGCCAAAGGCAAACTAGTTTTTACTGGTATGTCTAGTTCTATCGCTCGCTTCCAAATAGCTATCGACTCTTGTATCAAACACAATCGCAAAATCGCCATCATTGGTAGATCGGTCGATCAAAACATCGAAGCTGCTGCCAAAACAGGTTTTATAAAACTTCCCAAAGGAGTTCTCATCAAACCTCAACAAATCGGCCACTTCCCTCCAAATCAAGTTGCCATGATCGTTTCTGGTTCCCAAGGTCAAGCTGGTTCTGCTATGCACAGACTCGCCAACGGTGAGCACAAAATGGCCAAGCTCAAAAAAGGCGACAAAGTAATTATTAGTAGTAACGCCATTCCAGGAACTGGAAATGATGCCGATATTTTCGACATGATGGACAGTCTCTACAAAATTGGAGTCGAAGTTGTTTATTCTGGTACTTCCGAAAATCTTCACGTCTCTGGTCACGGATACAAAGGAGACATGGCTTTGCTCGCTCGTCTAGTTCGCCCCAAACACACAGTTCCAATTGGAGGAGATCTTCGCCACATGATGCTCTACAAAAAACTTGGTATCGACATGGGCTATACCGAAAATATGATTTCTGTTCTAGCCGAAGGTCAATCCATAATTTTGGAAAACAAAGTTGTCAAAGAAGGACCAAAATACGAAACCAAAAACGTTTACGTTGATGGTCTAGGAATCGGTGACGTTGGCACTGTAGTTCTAAGAGATAGACAAGTAATGTCTGAAGACGGAGTCCTCGTTGCTATCGTCCCAATCAAAAAGGAAACTTCACAAGTAGCAGGGGATATCGATATCATCTCTCGCGGCTTTGTTTACCAAAAAGAAAATCAAGATCTCATTAGAGATGCTCGCAAGCAAGTTCTTATGTGTTTACAAGGAAACAAAGGTCCAGCCACAGACTGGGGCTTTATGCGCAAGAAGATCGAAGGCCAGCTCGAACAGTTTGCTTTCAAAACCACTGAGCGTCGACCCTTAATCATCGTCAATTTGATAGAGGTCTAATCTACGATAAAAACAAAAAAACCGGTGTCTTATTTATAAGACACCGGCAATCACTCAGTCGTTATTTGCTTCAAATACCAGTGGAACCCCTCCACTTCCATCGCCTACGTACCAAACATCAAGCGTAAGATCTGTATTCGGAATTTTACGCCACCAAACTACAATTTTTGGTTCAGAAAACAATTTGGCAAAAGGTAAAACAATCCAGTTTAGCCAGGAGTTGTCTTGCTGCACGATAACGTGAATCCACGAGTCATCCATATCACCAGATAATGATTTTACATACAGTTGGTATCGACCTGCTTTTACCCATTGGTCAATCTTGAGAGGGTAAACTTTTGCGTCTGGTTTGGCCTTTTTTTGCAGATACTCAGCCACATCTTCAATCGTAAAATTTCCAGTATCTCTCTTTTCTCTGTTTACGCTAACAATATCAATTCCGTCAGTCATTAAATCTCCTTGTAAAGTACAGTCTTGAGCCTGAAGTATTTGCTTCGGCCGTGGGTTTTTCAGTCCAGAGTATAACATGAACCAAAAAGCCAGGCACTTCATAAATCCTTGACTTCGGGTAATATTTGGTATTAAACTAGTTATATATGTCAGTTGACATTATGACAAATATATCATAAAATATGAAACTGGAGATAGACAAAAGGTCTTAAAATTTCTCAAACAGTTACCAGACAAAGATTCAGTAAAAGCCATCAGCTATATTGAACTTTTTGAAAAGTATCAGTTTAGTCTGGATACAAGATATCTAAAGAAAGTATCTGGACCAATTTGGGAGTTGCGACCGGGTCGAATAAGACTATATCTTCTAATTAAATCTCCAAAACAAGTAGTTATTTACGCTATTATCAAAAAATCACAAAAAATTACCAAAGCAGATCTAAAAACTATTCAGTCAAGATTAAGCGAATATCTATGAAAACCAAGCCACAAACCATATCTGTTTCAGAACTCAAAAAAGAGCTCTTAAAAAACAATAAATTTAAACTCGAATACGAATCTCAAATTCCCGAGTTTCAAATCGCCTGTCAGATTATTGAGGCAAGATTAAAAAAGAATATGTCTCAGGCAGAACTTGCAGACAAAATCAATTCTGGTCAAGCTGTTATTTCTCGGCTCGAAAGTTTAAATTCTAAGCCTTCTCTAACTCTACTTACAAAAGTGGCGAAGGCTCTCGATACAAAAATAACTCTCACTGTCGGTTAAAATAATTTAATGGAAACAACAGCGCAACTTCTGTTACGTCTCAAAAATGAAAATTGAAGCAACTTTAAAAGATTATTTTGATTTAGGTGGTCAGGTTGAGTGGGCAGAATAATACTCTAAGTTTATTTGTCAGCATTTCTAGGCAGAATAATCTATAATGTTTTAAGATATGGCCCGAAAAAAAGGTAGACGTTCTAAGCCCTACAAAATCAATTTAAAAAAAGACACCATAAATTCCATTCTTGCAGTGGTCATTATGGGAATAGGTGGTTTGATTGCCATTTCCTTTTCTCAGCAAGGAGTTTTCCTTACAAAGATCTACGAAATCGGTTTGCAGTTTATTGGTTGGCCTTTAATTTTTTTACCCTTTATTTTTATTGTCGGCGGACTCATGCTCACCTCAGCCAAACTAGCTATTGCTTCACCCCATGTTCTTCTTGGTAGTGTCATTTCCATGATCAGCTTGGCCGGGCTTAGTGGCGCTGGCAGTATCGGCTTTGGTATCAAGGACTCCATTACCTCACTTATTTCTTTACCAGGAGCCATTTTATTTTTTCTCATTGGCACTGTCATCGGTCTTTTTATTCTTTTCGAAACTTCTATCGAAGACTTTATCGCTTTCCTGCAAGACAGCACCGGCAAACTCTCTGGTCTTAGTGGCAAAATGAAACTTCCTTTCCCCGCCAAAGCAAATGGCTCAGTCTTTCCCGTAAAAACAGGTACTGTCAAAATTACTGGTGGTGAGGACTTGGTCTCAGCACCCGTACATCACAGTTTTGATCCTTCAAAAATCTTGGTCAAAGAAGCAAAATCAACTCTTGCTCCAACTACTCCAAATAAAGATGTCCCCGCAGGAGCCACTCCAGGTGTTTGGCAAAATCCTCCATTAGATTTACTTTCCAATCAAAAACTTGGCAAAGCAGACAGAGGTGACATCAACAAAAATATCGAAATTATTCAAAACACTCTTGGATCATTTGGTATTCAAGCCCAAGTTACCGAAGTCCACAAAGGTCCAGCCGTTACTCAGTACGCCATGTCTATTGCCATGGGTACCAAGCTCAGCAAAATTATTGCTCTTGGCTCAGACCTTGCTCTCGCTCTTTCTGCTCCCCAAGGCCAAATTCGTATCGAAGCTCCTATTCCAGGCCGCGACCTCGTCGGTATCGAAATTCCAAATCGCTCTCTCGAGTTTGTTACTCTCAGAGAAATGCTTCAGGCTTCTGCCATGCAGAATGTCAAATCCAAGACCGTTGTCTCTCTTGGTTTAGACGTTTCTGGTCAAGCCGTTGTTACCGATATAGCAAAAATGCCTCACGTCCTTATTGCTGGTACTACCGGTTCCGGAAAATCCGTCTTAATGAACAGTATCGTTTCCTCTATTCTTTTCCGAGCTTCACCAGAAGAAGTCAAATTTATTATGGTCGACCCCAAACGTGTCGAACTTACTCCCTATAACGACATTCCTCATTTGCTGACTCCAGTTATTACCGATGTCGACAAGGTTGCGAACGCGTTGGGTTGGGCCGTCTCCGAAATGGAGCGCCGCTATCGAACATTCCAAGAGATGGGTGTCAAAAGTATTTCTGCCTACAACGAACTCTCTGGTTTCCAAGCCATGCACTACATCGTTATTCTTATCGACGAAATGGCCGACATCATGATGAGTAAAAATGCGAGCGATGTAGAACACAATATCGTCCGTCTTGCCCAAATGGCTCGCGCTACCGGTATTCACTTGGTCCTTGCTACCCAGCGTCCTTCTGTAAATGTCTTAACTGGTCTCATCAAAGCAAACGTTCCTGCTCGTATCGCTTTCCAAGTTACATCCATGACCGACTCCAGAGTTATTATCGATATGCCAGGAGCCGAAAAACTACTAGGAAAAGGAGACATGTTATTTATCCCTCCAGAGTCCGCCAAGCCTACCCGTATTCAGGGAGCCTTTGTTTCCGAAAAAGAAATTAGAAATCTCATCGACTTTATTCACAAATCCGGCATCAAAGCCGAAATCGACGAAACTGTTACCAAGCCACAAGCTGGCAAGGGTGAAGTCAGCGCTAGTGGTCACAGTTTGGGAAATGTTGACGAAAAATTCGAAGAAGCTGCTTATCTCTGTATTGCCGAAGGCAAGGGTTCTGCTTCATTACTTCAAAGAAGGCTTGAAGTTGGTTACGCCAGAGCTGCTCGCATTCTAGATCAGCTAGAGCAAGCGGGTGTCTTGGCCCACGCCGAAGGTAACAAGCCAAGAGAAGTCGTCGTCAGTAGTTTGGACGAAGTTTTTGGAAGAGGTGATTCTCAAGACGCTTAATTAAGTTTTTTTAATTATGAAAACCGTTGGCGAAATTATTAGTACGGAAAGAAAAAAGAAAGAACTTTCTCTGGAAAAACTTTCTCATCTGACCAAAATTGATATTCGTTATCTAGAAGCCTTAGAAAAAAATGATTTTCACTCTCTGCCAGCAGAAACTTTTATCAAAGGCTTTATCAGGAACATTTCTTTGAGAATCGACAAAAATCCAGACGAGCTAGTCGCCATCTTCCGCAGAGACTACAAACAAAGTGAAAAGACTCCACAAACAAAAACCATTTCAACTCGCAAAAACAAATTATCTTTTGAACCATCTCGCTATCTACCGTACATTGTCGGTCTAGTTATTTTTCTCAGTTATTTAGGGTTTCAGTTTAGAGCAGTTCTCACTCCACCAAAACTAGAACTTCAAAAACCAGAAACCAACGCCGTCGTTACTTCTCCTTTTGATGTCGAAGGAATTACCGATGTCGACTCACAACTCACTCTAGGTGAAGATGTCAGACTCAGGCCAGATGAAAACGGGAATTTCTCAGCAAAACTTAGTTTGCCAATAGGGGAAACAACTTTAAGCATAAAATCCACCAATCGCTTCGGCCGAACTACTACCAAAAAACTCACCTTCACCATCATCTCGAGATAACTCATCCTCTTGAGTTCTTGATTCCTTGAGTTCTTGAGTTTTTGTTTGTATGATGAAAGTATGACTTTGCCACAAATCGTTTCCCTTATCTCCACCATTCTCCTCACTACCATCGCCATCATTATCGGTATTCAGCTGATCCAAGTTCTCAAAGAACTGAAACAGTCTCTAGGCAAACTCAATAGAACCTTAGACACGGCCGATGAAACTCTAGAAAAAATCTCCCAGCCAGCATCTGCCTTTTTTGCCATTATCGAAGGTTTCCGTCAAAGTGGCAAAATAATCGAAACAATCTCTCAGCTTTTGGGTAGAGACAAACCCAGAACCCCCTCAAGCATGGAACACTATGACAAGTCCCGATAAACCAAGAGCCAAGGATCACCATTTCAACTCTTTTGCCATGGGTGTGGCTGTAGGTGTGGGAGCCGCGCTTCTCTTTGGCACCGAAGAAGGCAAAAAGCTCGCCGGTAATCTCTTTGACATGCTTCCTGAGAAGATCAAGTCCCTTACTGACACCTCCCCAGACTACGCACCAGACTCATACGGCAGCCTCTCAGGCCAAATCATGCCCGAACCCGAAGCTACTCCGCACTCCTACACCTACAACGAGCCTCCACCTCCTCCTGCCCCCAACGTCGTGCCCAGGGCTAGCTTCCACGAACCCAAAATCTAGGCTGCCCCACCCCCCTTGCAATATCCCATAACATGTGATACAATCTCCACTAGATTAAAAATTTAATTTGCTGTAGGAGGCAAACAATGCAAGACAATTGGGAAGAAAAAATGAAGAAGGATTATGAAGAGTTCAAGGCCACTCCCACGAAAGAAGATCTGCAGAAACAGAGAATTTTCCTGTTTATTCAGAAAAATATTTGGAAGATGATTTTCTCTGCACTGGCCTTGGCGATTGCGATCGCAACGATTTTCTCGTTCGTCTTGGGCTACGGCGGGGCGGCACTCTTCGATGCCGCACGGACCTTCTTCTTCGGGGGATAATCTCCCCCCAAAAAAAATGCTCGTCAAAATGACGAGCATTTTTAATGCAAAAAAAAACCCCCGACATTCGGGGGATTCATATCAATTTACCAACTTCCATCCATTTTCTACATTCCAGTAAAGTGTTCCGTAGTAATCGTATGAATCTCGAACCCAAAAAAACTCTTTACCAATATCAAAGGCAATTCTCTTCTGTCTTACAGAGGAAGGAATCGTCTTAGTTTCGCCACCAGGTCCTAGTTCAGAGACAACCAAAACTTGATCATCTACAACCTCAATCTGGATAGTTTCATCGTTTCGTTGCAAAAAGATTTTTTGCCTACGAGACATCAGAATGGTAATGGACCCCTCTGTAGCGGAATATTTATAGTTTCCCTTTAAGAGGTAAGTAGTTAATACGTTCACGACATATAGTGTGCCAACTCCTAAAGTGAACCCAATACCAACCAAAGAGCCTTCAAGTGTATTATTAAATCCTGTTATAAGAGCTAAAACAACCTCAGTAATCAGTATTATTATTAGTTGTAACAGTAATATCATTTTGCCTCCAAAACATTTGAAATTTTCCAATCACCACTTTCCCATCTAATAACGTAGTGGGTGGTGTCCTTGGTAACAAAAAAGTTACCAGCAGCTAATCTCACGGACCTGCCCCTTTCCGAAACTGCTCCAATCACCACAGAACTCCCATGAACCATAGAGTCTTGGATCCACAAGTTCTTGCCCTTAACAATGTGAAGCTCAATTCTTTTTAGCCCATCTTCCAAGACAATAGCTTCGGTATTATTAAGTTTCACCAAAATCTGCTTAAATTCAGGGTAAATGACGTAAGCCATTCGAGGATTACTTGCCTCTTTGGCCACGAAGTAAATCGCAACCAAAATGAGGATAATAAATGGCATTGTCTTCCAGACCGCGGCGTACTCAGGAATCTTGCCGGCCATATACTGAGGAATTGAAAAAAATACAACAAATAGTGTCCAAAACTTCCAATTTTTTAAGGAATCTAGCATTTACGAGCCTCCAGTTAAATTTGTAATATACCCCATAATTATACCACACCAGCCTCAAAACAACCCCATAACTTGCAAAATAGCCTCTATTGGGGTAAAATATCCTATAGCTAATAGCAGGTTTGAAAAATAAAAAATCAAGGAGTAGAGATGTCCCCAGACAGAATTGAATCGATTGTAAGGATTTTAATAAGCTTTAGGCTTATCATAAGTGTAATTTGTTGTTTTTCTTTAATAAAAACAATCTCTGACTTGCTTGAGTTTAACGCTCAAGAGTACTTAATTAAGCAGAGAATGTCTTTTGGTTCCCGCCAACCAACTCTTCGTGATAAGTACCATTTATTTTCCGAGAGTTCGTCTGCCTATATTTTGTTTGGATTACTGCTGCTCGTAATCATTGCCTCAACAGCGCTAATCCACTTAACATTGCTTTGACCAGCCACCCAGAGTTTCTTTAGAGCTCTGGGTTTTTTGTACTCAAAACCACCCCATAGTTAGACAAACTCGATCGCACATGTTAAAATTCCACCTGATAGAAATATCCATTCTTTAAAAGTGAGGAAAATATGAAATCTGGTACTTTTTCGGTTTTAGTTAGGCTGTATTTGATTGTCAGTGTGGCTTTGATGATTCCATCATTTGGGTTAGGTGTCCCGATGATCAAGAACTTCCAGCTTGCAAGTTGTCTGTCTGGAAGTTATGGATACGTCACACCTCTTGCGCACGTTGAAGTTCAAATGACTCAGGATTCCTGTGCAGACGCTGTCAACAAGCTTGTTTTATTTCGATTGGTTTTTGTAACAGTCCTCAACGGAATCATTTCAGTATTTGGGACAGTTATTGCCTTTTTTGGTTTGTCCCTCATCGACTCATCAACAAGCAGAGAGCCCGTGGACAGCAACTCGCCAAAAATTAATCAATATGGAAACGATCATTTGGTAGAACATTTGATTTCTGCGAGCGGCGGAGATATGTCCAAAGTTGAGGAAAAATTGGGAGGGATTCCCAAAAATCATCCTCAAAGAAACCGTTTTATTGAGCAATATGTAGAGAGTCTACCGGTTGAAGATCGAGACGCTGCAGTAAAGCGGCTAACTCTCTAATCAAATCTTTATTTACAAGGAGCAAAAATTGAACATAACAGGCGAAGAAATTCTTAAGGTTCTCGCAAAAGATCCACGTTTTTCCAAAATGCCTCTCGGTGAGATCATGGCTTTAACACCACACATCCTCAAGATGCCAGAGATCCTGGGCAAAGAATTGCTTTCTGAAAAAGTTAACATTCCATCTGTTCTGAAGGCAAAAATCGCTTTCATGAAGCACTGCGTAGATAACGGCTTAACCGTTAAGATGGCCGAGATTATTATCGAAAATCTTACGCAAGCAGGTGAAAAAGCCAAGGGAATGGCCAGAAAAGTCAAAGAGTTTGATCTTTCAGTAGATAAATTTACAAAGAAGGTGGATAAAGCATTAAGCACCATGATTGCTACACTTAGCAACTTGCTCGATGACAAATTAAAGCATCCAACTCCGATTCGTCTTACGTCACACTTGTTGCGTGCGATGAATATGAGCGATTCAACCATCAGCATGTGTGAGGATGAAAATTTCACCATTGCAGACTTGTTGCTGGTAGAGCCGTACGTTTTTCTTTTTAACCTATCAACAAAATAGTTTCCCAAAGGCTCCTAGAAATTAGGAGTCTTTTTTGTGGCTAAATTTTCAAATTAAGAGTAGAATAAAGCCACCAATGACCATCCAAGAAATTCGCCAAAAATATCTCGACTTTTTCCAAAAAAGAGGTCACGCCGTAATCCCCAGTTCTTCACTGGTTCCCGAGGGCGATGCAACCACTCTTTTCACTTCTGCCGGCATGCAACCGATGATGCCCTATCTCCTTGGCCAAAAGCACCCCAAGGGAGTTCGCCTCGTTGATTCCCAAAAATGTTTCCGCAGTCAAGACATCGATG
The DNA here is from genome assembly GCA_964439805.1 of uncultured Pseudomonadales bacterium. Classification (GTDB taxonomy): domain Bacteria; phylum Patescibacteriota; class Microgenomatia; order UBA1400; family MFAQ01; genus MFAQ01. The sequence continues at coordinate 31,953 of CAYTOI010000008.1, forward strand.
AAGTGGGCGATTCTCGTCACACCACTTTTTTTGAAATGCTCGGCAACTGGTCTCTAGGTGACTATTTCAAAAAAGAACAGCTAGAATATTTCTTCGTTTTTTTGACAGACAAAAAAGAAGGTTTGGGAATTGATCCTCACAAACTTTTTGTAACCGTTTTTGAAGGCGGTTCTGGCGTCGACAAAGACACCGATGCTATCGAAATCTGGCAAAGACTTTTTGCCAAAGTTGGCATTAACGCCAAAGAAGGCGAAAGAATTTTTGCTTACCCAGCCAAAAAGAACTGGTGGTCCCGCTCAGGCGAACCAGACAACATGCCCACTGGTGAGCCAGGTGGCCCAGACTCCGAAGTGTTTTACGATTTTGGTCCAGAACTAAATCTTCACGAAAAGTCTATCTGGAAAAAAGAAACTTGTCACGTCAACTGTGACTGCGGTCGCTATTTAGAAATCGGCAACTCTGTTTTTATGCAGTATGTCAAAGAAGAAACTGGTAATCTCAAAGAACTCACTCAAAAAAATATCGACTTTGGTGGCGGTCTCACTCGTTTGGAAGCAGTCACTAACAACGACCCCGACATGTTTAATATTTCTTCGCTTGCTCCCATCATCAAACAGATCGAGCTTCTCACCAAAAAAAGTTACGCCGACGAAGAAAACAAAGCTCCTATGCGCATCATCGCCGACCATCTCACTGCCGCTACTTTCCTAATTAAGGACGGTGTTTTCCCAAGCAATAAGTCCCAGGGATATGTTCTTAGGAGGCTTCTTCGCCGCGCTGCCGTCAAGCTTTACTTCCTCATGGGCGTTAGAGACGAAATCAGCTCCCTCGCTGGCATCACTTCTTCTATCGTTGCCATCTACAAATCTGTCTACTTCCTCAAAGACGACACTTTGTATATCCAGAGCAGTATCGCGACAGAAATAAGTAAGTTCCAAAAATCACTCGACAAAGGTATCAAAGAACTCGAAAAGAAAACCGACATCACTGGCAAAGACGCTTTTGATCTTTACCAAAACTACGGCTTCCCTCTCGAAATCACTGTTGAGGTACTTGCCCAAATCGGCAAAACCGTCGACATGGAACAATTCAAAGATGAATTCGAAAAACACCAAGACAATAGTCGCTCCGCTTCCGCTGGCATGTTCAAAGGTGGTCTTGCTGATCACTCCGAAACTGTTACGGCTTACCACACCGCTACTCACTTACTTCACGCCGCACTAAGAAAAATAATTGGCACCAGTGTTTCCCAAAAAGGCAGCAATATTACCGCCGAAAGACTAAGGTTCGACTATGCCGCCACCGACAAACTTTCTGACGAACAAGTTTTGGAAATAGAAAATCTTATCAACGAAAAAATTCAACAAAAACTTCCCGTCATCAGAACTGAAGAAAAAAAGGAAGACGCCATTGCGTCAGGTGCTATGGCCTTTTTTGGTCAAAAATACCCAGATCTAGTGAGCGTTTACACAATTGGGGGGCCAGAAAATTACTTTTCCAAGGAATTGTGCGGCGGACCACATGTGACTAATTTGTCAGAACTTGCTAATATAAAGATAGTCAAACAAGAATCTCTCGGATCTGGAATTCGAAGAGTCTACCTAAAATTTGTTTGACGGCTCTTAATGAACCTCATAAACCTATTCGGAAACAAATCAAAACAGCCAGAACCAGAGTATTTTTTGGCCGTTGAAATCCACGAGTCGTTAATCAAGACCGCTTTATGGGAAGTTTTGGATGGTGAACCCTCCGTCGTCAATGTCGGCTCTTACGAATCTTGGGCCGACGAAGAATCTCTTATCAATGGCGTCGACTCTTCTCTAGAACAAGCTGTCAAAGTTATTTCTGGTCAGCCCAAACGCGTTATTTTTGGTTTTCCAGATTCTTGGATGGAAGAAGACAAAATTCATTCCACCAAAATAAAATTAGTCAGTCGACTTTGCAAAGAACTAGGACTAGAACCCATCGGAGCAGTTACCATCAATCGCGCCGTTGCTCACTTTCTCAAAAAAAGAGAAGGCGTTCCTCCCACCACAATTCTTCTCGAAGTTTATACCTCAAAAGTCGCTCTCTCATATATTTATCTTGGTGAAGTAAAAGCTATCGAAGAAGTTGCTAAGTCTGGAGACATTGCTCACGACGTCGAAGAGGGTCTCACTCGCATGGATCTAGCAAACTATCCCGCCCGTTTCATTCTTACAAACGGAACCGATCTTCAAGAAGAGTCTCAGCAAATTACTTCTTTCCCCTGGCAAGACAAATTACCTTTCAAGCATTTACCAAAAGTCGAAGCCTTGCCTGTCGATTTTAGTATCAAAGCCATTGCCCTTATTGGCGGCACCGAAGCCGTCAAGTTCATGGGATTGCAAGTAAACGAAGTCGAAGAACCAGAACCCGTAAGTTACAAACAAACTGAAGTAGAAAAAGAACTTCCGGTCGCTACACCTGTAGACGAAACAGACAACCTAGTTATCCCCGATGGCAAAACACCTTCCATCGAAGATCATGGCTTTTCTTACGAAGTGGTTTCAGCTCCCGAAAATATTCATCACGAATCCGCTGACGCCGAATTTGCAGAAGAAATCGAAGAACCGCGAAGTGAGCCAATTGTATATGATCTTCAAGAATCATCTACAGAATACGAAGAAGAGCCAGAAGAGCAAGTCTACTCCACAAAAATCACTCCAATTTCTGTTCCAAAATCCAAGTTTAGATTTCCCACAGTTCCCAAACTTCCAAAAGTTTCTCTCCCAAAATTCAAAGTTCCCAAAATTGGTTTTCTTCTTATTCCCGTTGTTCTCATCGCTGGGTTCGTTGCTTATTTATTCTTTGGCAAAGCCGATATTATTTTGCACTTCACTCCCCAAAATCATTCCCAGTCTCTCGCTGTTATCGTTGCTCAATCAACCCGTTCTACTGGCCCTACTTTAGTAGTAAGTAGTCAAAAGGTAACTGGAGCCGCAACGGAATCTATCGCCACCACAGGCCAAGCTACAGTGGGCGACAAGGCCACTGGCAAAGTTACTTTGTACAATCGCTCAGTAGCTCCTATTTCTCTCAAAGCCGGTGCCAAAATTGCTTCCGAAAATGGCAAAAATATTTATACTTTATCAGAAGCAGTTACCATCGCTTCCAAGAGCGCAGATCTTCTTAGTGGCTCAGAAGTTTTTGGTAAAGCCAGCGGTGTTGCCGTCACTTCTACTCGCATTGGTGCTGAATACAACATGTCCAAGGACTCCACTTTCTCTGTAGAAGATTTTTCCAAAACCATAAGTTACGCCATAGCCGAAACTGAAATTTCTGGTGGCACTTCTAGAGCTGTTAACGCAGTTTCAAAAGCCGATCAAGACAAACTCATCGCCCTTGCCACCGAAAAAATAAAACAAATTACTAGTAGCCAAGTGGCAGCCGATTCTCCAGGCAGAAGATCTATTCCCTCATCAGAACTTCAAATCACCAAAAAAGTTTTTGACAAAAATGTTGGTGAAGAAAGCGCCCAAGTCTCACTACAACTAGAAGGGTCTCTGGAAACTCTCGTCTACTCCGACACTGATTTATTTAACTTGGTCAATGTAGAACTTAAGACAAAGATTCCAGCGAATACCGTTATCAAGCAAGACTCCACCAATATCAAAGTTGAGTCTCTCGAAAAAGTAGAAGGGGACTACAGAGCCACCATCAGTGTTTCAGCAGCACTATATCCACAAATTGACGAAGAAAAACTCAAAGAATTTGTCAAAGGCAAAAACATCAAAGACATTCGCCATTTCTTTGAACCCATCAAAGGCTTTACCGAGGCAGAAGTAAAAGTTTCTCCTCCCATTCCTTTTGTCACTCAAATTCTTCCGCTAAAAAATATTCAATTTGAGCTAGTCAGTAACTAATGTACAGCTATCAAAAGGCAACCGCCAAAAATCCTCATCCGGGTAGAAAAATTCCGTTGTATCTCAAAACTATTCCTACCATTATTTCTGCTCTTGGTCTCGCTATCGTTGGAGGCATTGCTTATCCAGTTGTCAGCTATCAGTTCAAAGACATGAATCTGTTTAGTTTTGTCGACAAAGGTTTGCTCTCACCTGTTTATTACCAGTCCCAAGCCGATGAAAACTTGGAACCAGTGGTGGTAAATGGTCTAGACTATACCAAAGCTAGTAGTTGGTTTCCAGGTAGTATGCAAAACGAGCTCTTTACCAAAGACAAACCGCAAGAAATTCCTCTCAATATTCCAGACACCTACTCTCTTTCTATTCCATCTTTGGGAATCGTAGATGCCGTAGTCAGTCTCAAAGATGAAGATCTCAAAACCCACTTAGTTCAGTTCCCTCAGACCGCGCTACCAGGCCAACAAGGCTCTCCGGTTATCTTTGGTCACTCCACTATCCCCAGTTTTTATAACCCCGAAAAATACACCACTATTTTTAGTAATTTACCGAAGGTCAAAGTAGGCTCAGACATTTTTGCTAAGTTCAACGGGGAAGAGTACTCCTATCGCATCAACAAGGTTTACGAGGTCAAGCCCAACGAGCTCTGGGTTCTCAAGCAAAACTACTCAGACAAAACCATCAAAGTCATCACTTGTGTGCCTCCAGGCACCACCCTTCGCCGCCTCGTCGTCGAAGGCACCCTCATCGAAAACTGACCCCACCCAGCCTCAAAATATACCCTATAACTTGACATTTCGAGCCTAATCTGCTATACTCAAGCCCAGATAGTTTGTGCCTGTACGTAGACAACTTATATTCTGGAGGAGAAAATGGTTACCGATGTTTTGATCAAGAACCTAATGGCTCTAACGAGCGATCAGGTTGCATTCGCGACATTACTCGCTAAACAGTTGGGTGATGGTCTAAAAGAAATTCGATGTCGAGAAGTTTCGTCGGTCAAGATCTGTGTTCAACGCGGTGGTGATAAATCACCTTTTCAGCAGGGACTTGGCTATCCAATCGAATTTTCAGTTGAACTTCTAGACAAAGCCGGTGAAAGCATATCGATAATAACAGTCTGGGTGTTCGCAAACACATTGGATGGTTGGTACAAGTTGAACTGGGATGGTCACGAAGAAACTCAGGACTCACAAAGAGTCATTGACGAGACTTTTTCACATCTCATCGCACGTATCAAAGGATTTTAAAAAAAGTAATTAGATCAAAAACTGACAGGTTTCCTTCCGGTTTTAATTTTTTCCCAAAAAGCGCCCGCTATTTAATAGTGGGCGCTTTTCTTTTGCCAAAAAATTGTAAAATCAACCTATGAAATATCTCTGCCTCGATCTTGGCACTGCTCACACCGGCCTCTCAGTCTCCGAAGAGGGGATTCTTGCCACACCCCTAGCCACTATTTTCGAAAAAGACCTTGACCTTCTCGTCGGCAAACTTACCCCTTACTTAGCTCAAACAAATCCAGATACTTTAGTAATCGGAGTACCAAATCACGGCCCACTCGTAAACTACGGCAAAGAACTAGAAAAAAAACTAGTCAATTTTTTCTCAGGTGAAATTGTTTTTTACAACGAAGATTTAAGTAGCAAAAAAGCTCAAAAAACTTTAGAAAATTCTTCCAAGTCTCACCATCAGAAAAAACAAATCGAGCACCAAACCGCCGCCGCTCACATCCTCCAAGATTACCTAGACAGTATTTAGACAAAAAAATAAAACCCCTCACTGTGACAGGCGAAAGGTTTTATTGATTGTTTGTTCTGCCAATTCGTATTGTAGGTCTGGACCAGTCCTTTAGTGCTGTCGCTACAAATAGCTTGTCACGGCTATTGCTAAAATTGTATGTTGCTTTTCCTCAATCAAGGAAACAACCCGTCAGGTGCAACATCTAGTGGCGTATCTCACACTGGAGATAACCGTTACCAGAACTCTGGAGATCTGACTGTTGACTATCTACCTCCTTATCCATTTCAACCTAGCTGCTTCTCAAGTGGGTCTACATATAAATCTACATGTTTTTAGAAAAAATGCAAGCGATGATACAATAATCCTATGTTTAAAAACATAATTGCTCCCGTCCAAGCTTGGTTATTATCTCGAGGTACATGTGTTGGTTGCGGTGCAAATTTGTCCGATGGCAAAAAAGTTGCCTCCAAAACTGTATCAGGTAAAGATCAGGTCACATGCAAATGTGGTCGCATCTTTATTTATGACGCAAAATCCAATACTTATCGCCGAGCACTTCTCAGCGAAGTTTAAATCTCATGTTTAAGCGTTTACTTTTTACCCTAATCTTTCTAGCGGTTTCTTTTTTTGCTTGGCTACTTGTTTCTATTCAGCCAGTCTCTAGAGTTTCTACTCCCGATGTTAGTTTCGAAATCAAACAAGGCAGTTCTCTCAACACAGTCATAAATTCTTTGAGCGAATCAAAACTAATCAGATCCCGTACCGCCTTCAAACTTACTGTCATGAGGCTTGGATTATCAAACAAACTTCAGGCAGGATTTTTCAATTTAAATCAGTCAATGACAGCAGATCAGCTTGCCGTTGCTCTCACCAAGGCTACCAACAAGCAAGTCAGGGTCACAATCCCCGAAGGACTTCGCTCCGAAGAAATAAATAATATTCTTACCAAAAGTTTTGCTACTGTGCCCCAATCAAAATTTGTTTCTAGTGAATTTGCTGCACTTGCCAAAAATTCAGAAGGCAAGCTCTTCCCAGATACTTATGACTTCGAGTTAAGCAGCACTGCAGAAGTTGTTTACAATCGTTTAGTTAGCAGACACGCAGAAATATTTAATCGCTTATCAGTTTCAGAGACCAAAAAAGATCATGTCCTCATACTCGCTTCACTTTTGGAAAGAGAAGCAGCAAACAGCAACGAAATGCCTCAAATTGCCGGAGTAATTGAAAAAAGATTAGAAAACGGTTGGCCACTGCAGATCGACGCCACAGTTCAATATGTAATCGGTAGCAAAACCTGCAAAAAAATCGATTGTAGCTGGTGGAAACAATCACTTACCTTGGATGATCTTCAAGTGGTTTCTCCTTACAATACATATGCCGTCAAAGGACTTCCTCCCAAAGCTATTTCCAATCCAGGAAAGTCAGCCCTAGAAGCCGCTGCCAAACCAGTTTCATCATCAGCTTGGTTTTATCTCCACGATCTAAATGGAAAAATTCATTTTGCAGACACCATTGAGCAGCACAACAAAAACGTCTGCGTCTACCTCAAAAAAGATTGCAATTAGCCACAAAAAAACCAGTGGGGTCACCACTGGTTTTGATTTATACAGAAACTAACAACTCACGATAATTATTCTCTATCCACCCTTTCTGGGTGTATTCATCAATATCATTCAAAAATTCTACTCTGGTAATACTTGTTGCTTTCCGTCCATCCAGATAATTGAGATCGCATACCATTATTGCGGCCAGGTCGATCGGGATAGACATAGCTAGCTGTAACTCAATCGTCTTAAAATAGTTTATTGTAAGAGCAAGAGTCGCAGCAACAAACCACATTGGAATATTTATCGCACAAATGATTTTCAAGCTACTTTCAAATGGTGGGCTAAACTCGTTTACAAGCAACAAAGACGATGATATCTCAGCAGCAAATATCAAAAACATAACTGCCAAGATGACTAGAATTGTTTTAAGGCTGGACGCAAATACGTATTTCAAAGTAACCTCCCAAAGGGTAAGATTTTGCCCTATTATATCCTATATATATCAAAAAATCAAAAAACCAGTGGGGTCACCACTGGCTTAACCTACTTGGCCTTCCGCTCTTCTTCAACCAGCTTCAAGTATCTTTTACGAAAGTCTATACCTTCATAAATATAGTATTCATCGATCTTGTAGTGGTACAGGGCCAAAATAATCCAAATAGGAGGAACCTTGAGCTTTTTTGCCTGTCGAATTGTTACAAAAGCCTCAAGGGTCAGGCTTCCCAAAAAGATCAAAAGTCCAATTCCTGCCCAGTACCAGGAGTTTTTGATCACAAGTTCCAGGGATATTTTGTCTTTCATCATAATAACTGCGATACAAAGCCAATAAATGATCACAATATAAAACAAAAGCCTGCCCAAATAGTGCTTAATTATGTTTTTCAAAGGTCCTCCAGCGTCCGAAATTTAGTCCAGTAATTCTACCACTTTTCCCTGTTGACATCACGTGCCTAAGTCAGCTATACTACTCCTACTGCTATTAACTTGGCTGGGCTTTGTGCCAGTCAGGTTTTTGTATGTTGTCCATTGTTATTTATCCTGCCAAAAACCAAAAAAAACGGATGATCAAAAAAACTAATCGCGAAAACTGGGGTAATATTACTTCCAGAATAGAAGAGCCAAACCTAGCTCAAATTCAGATAGACTCATACAAACAATTTCTCGAAGACGGGATCCGCGAATCCCTCCTCGAACTTAACCCCATCAAAGACTTTACCGGTAAGATCTTTGAGTTCGAATTCCTCAGTAACCGCATCGGTTTACCAAAATTCTCCCCAAAACAAGCCATCGAAAAAGGTGTAACCTTCGAAGCTCCTCTCTGGGCTACCGTCAAACTCACCAACCTCCAGACCAAACAGTCCCAACAGCAAGAAATTTTCCTAGGCGACATCCCAATCATGACCAGTATTGGTACATTCATCATCAATGGTGTTGAGCGTATCGTCGTTAATCAGCTAGTTCGTTCCCCAGGTGCCTACTTCACCAAAGAAGTCGACCCACATTCTGGTCGCATCATGCACTCTGCTGAAGTCAGACCTATGCGTGGATCTTGGCTAGAATTCCTAGTTTCCAGAAATGACCACATTTCCGTCCGTATCGACAGACACCGCAAAGTCACCGCTACCACCCTTATCCGTGCCCTCGGTTTCTCCAGTAACGACGAAATTTTGGCCCTCTTCAACGATGTAGACGTCGACAAAGACCACAAATACATCGCTACTACCCTCTTAAAAGACAACACCACCACCACCGAAGAAGCTCTTCTTGAGTTCTACCAAAAAGTTCGCCCTGGTGAGCCAGCCGTTTTGGAAAATGCCAAAGCTCTTCTTCACCAAATGTTCTTCGACGCCCGCCGCTACAACTTAGGTTTGGTCGGTCGCTACAAAATGAACCGCAAGTTCGGTTTGGACACTCCAGTCGACAAACAACACATCACCTTAACCAATGACGACTTCGTAGGTGCCATCAAGTACCTCATCAATCTTCAAAATGGTCACGGTAAAACCGACGATATCGACCACTTGGCCAACCGCAGACTCCGCTGTGTCGGTGAGCTCGTCAACCAGACCTCTTTCAAAGCAGGACTTCTAAGATTAGAGCGATCTATCAAGGAAAAAATGTCCCTCGCCAAGCCAGATGAACTCCCAACCCCAGCCGCTTTCGTCAACCCACGCCCAATCATCTCTTCCATTACCGAATTCTTCCGCAGAAACAGACTTAGTTCTATCTTGGATCAGGTTAATCCTCTTTCCGAAATTGATAACCTTCGCCGTGTTTCCGTTATGGGACCAGGTGGTATTACCCGAGAAAGAGCTTCTTTCTCTATGCGTGATATTCACTCCTCACAATATTCCAGAATTTGTCCAGTCAGATCCCCTGAAGGTCCAAACATCGGTTTGGTTACCTACTTGGCTCTCTATACTCGCGTCAATCCTTTTGGATTCCTCGAATCTCCATACTTAAAAGTCGAAAAAGTAACCAAAGGTGGCAAGGTTTCTTACGAAATCGGCAAAGAAGTAGTCTTTTTGGCTGCTGACGACGAAGAAGATGCTTACATCACCCATGCTGAAGTAGAGCGCGATGGCGACACTATTACTCAGCAATGGGTTCCAGTTCGTTACAAAGGTAAATACATTGAAGCTGATATCGACAAAGTTCAATACATCGACGTTACCCCAAGACAAGCTCTAGGAACCTCCGCCGCTCTTATTCCTTTCGTCCAACAAGACGAAGGAACTCGTGCACTCATGGGTACTCACCATCTTACTCAGGCTCTACCTTTGGTCAAGCCAGCTGCTCCTATTGTTGGAACAGGTATGGAAAGTTCCGCTGCTAGTGCCATGGGTTGGGTAGTCAAAGCAGATTTCGAGTGCGAAGTCATTTCTGTCGATGGTAACCACGTCACAGTCAAAATCGCCAAAGAGGACATGGCCAAGGCTGCTGCTAACGTCTCTCCTTACGACTACGGATTTGTCGAAGTTTCAAAAGATTTAATCACCTACACACTTCGCAAGTACCACAACTCTTCTCAAGACACTTGCTACAACCAGCATCCAGTAGTCAACGTTGGTGACAAGCTCAAAAAAGGCGACATTATAGTCAACGGACCAGCCGCCGAAAACGGTGAGCTAGCTCTAGGACAAAACATGTTAATTGCTTACGCCGCTTTTGAAGGTCTAGGTTATGAAGACGCCATCGTTGTTTCTGACAAAGCTGTTAGAGAAGATCTTTTATCTTCCATCCACATTCACGAGCACGCTTGTGACGTTATGGATACCAAACTTGGTGCCGAAGAACTAACCAGAGATATTCCAAACGTTTCCGAAATTGATTTAAGAAATCTAGGTAACGACGGTATTATCGCTATCGGTTCCGTAGTCGGACCAAACGATATCTTGGTAGGTAAAATTGCTCCAAAAGGCGAAACCGAATTAACAGCAGAAGAAAGATTGCTCCGCGCTATCTTTGGTGAAAAGGCGAGAGAAGTGAGAGACACTTCCCTAAGACTTCCTCACGGAGATCAAGGTGTTGTCGTTTCAGTTCGAGTCTTAAGTCGTGAAGACGGAGACGAACTAGACGCCGGTGTCATCAAACAAATCAAAGTCAAAGTTGCTCAGCTCAGAAAAATTACTGTCGGTGACAAAGTCGCCGGACGCCATGGAAACAAAGGTGTTATCAGTAAAATCGTTTCCGAAGCAGACATGCCTCACTTGGCCAACGGTCGACCAGTAGACATCATCATCTCTCCTCTTTCAGTTCTTGCTCGTATGAACTTGGGTCAATTACTAGAAGCTCAGCTCGCTTTCGCTGGTGAAGCTCTAGGCAAACAATACTCAGTTCCAGTTTTCGAAAAAATCACTGAAGACAAAATGACTGCTGCCCTCAAAGAAGCAGGCCTACCAGTAAGTGGTAAGTCTCAGCTCTACGACGGTCGCACAGGTGAAGCTTTCGCTCAAGAATGTGCTGTCGGTGTCGGATACATCATCAAGCTAAATCACATGGTAGAGGACAAGACCCATGCACGTTCAATTGGACCGTACTCCTTAGTTACCCAACAGCCTCTCGGTGGTAAAGCTCAAATGGGTGGACAAAGATTGGGAGAAATGGAAGTCTGGGCTTTGGAAGCACACAAAGCCGCTTACTCACTCCAAGAAATGCTTACTCTCAAATCTGACGACGTTGTCGGACGCGCCAAAGCTTTCGAAGCCATTGTTAAGGGTGAAACCATCCCAATGTCTTCAATTCCAGAATCCTTCAAGGTTTTGGTGAAAGAACTAAACTCACTATGTTTAGCTGTTATTCCTACCGGTTCAATCGTCACCGCTCCAGAAGACATGACTGCAATCAAGCCAGACATTGCCGAAGAATTAACAGAGGCCACAAGTATCTCCGATGAGCTCACTGCCACCACCTTCGAAGAAGAAGATGAAAACGGCGAAGAAATTGTCGATGAATTATCAGAAGAGTCTGCCGAAGCAGGAGACTTGAATCCAGATATAGAAAATCAGTAATTAATACAAGAGAAATCAAAAAATGAACAACATCGTCGATTTTACAGGTTTGCAAATTAGACTCGCTAGTCCAGAGGATGTCCTCAAATGGTCTTACGGTCTAGTTACCAAACCAGAAACAATTAATTACCGATCACAAAAACCAGAAAAAGATGGCTTATTCTGCGAACGCATTTTTGGACCTGTCAAGGACTGGGAATGTTACTGTGGAAAATACAAAAGAGTCAGATTCAAAGGTATTGTCTGTGACAAATGTGGTGTCGAAGTCACTCTTAGTCGCGTCCGAAGAGAGCGCATGGGTCACATCGAACTTTCTGCTCCAGTAGCCCACGTTTGGTTTTTCAAAGGTGCTCCAAGTAAACTTTCTTTACTTCTAGACATCTCTCCCAAGGCTCTTACTTCAGTCATTTATTTTTCCAAGTACTTAGTCTTAGCTATCGATGAAGATGCAAGAGAACAAGTTCTCAAAAATATTGATGAGAAAAAAGAGGCCAAGCTTGCCGAAGTTAGAGAAAACTTTGATGGTCAAATTGAAGAACTAAAAGTCAAAGGCGAAA
>CAYTOI010000009.1:0-10302 GCA_964439805.1 uncultured Pseudomonadales bacterium
AACTTTCATTATATGGTTTTGGGGATAATTGCTGTGTCTTTGGTTCCAATTTTTACCGAGATGCATAAGAGAAGAAAAAAGAAAAGTGTGCTTTAATTAAGCTATGTTAGGCGAAGTTTTATTTGGAATATTTTTGATATTAGTTTTGGTTTTTTCTTCTGGAGTAGCTGTAGATATCTTTGAAAAAATTGCTCATGAGGTAAAAATAAATAAACTGTTGTTAGCTACTTTTTTGGTGAGCTTTTCTACCTCTCTCCCTGAGTTTTCTGTGGGAATTGTGTCTGCCTTAAAAGGCGAACCGCAGATTGCTTTAGGTAACCTTATTGGAGCTAACCTTGCTAACTTGAGCTGGATTGTGGGTGGCGCGGCTGTAGTAGCTGGTGTTATTCCTGTAATTGGAGATTATCTGAAGAAAGATTTGTGGATGACAATAGGAATGGCGATGATGCCTTTCTTTTTGATGGGTGATGGGAAGCTGGGGAGGGTTGATGGTGTGCTGCTGATTATCATTTATTTCTTTTACGCTAAGAATATGGTGAGAGAGGCAGACGTGTTGAAGCATAGTAAGTTAAGAAAGAACAAAAAGACACACTGGAAAATTAAAAGTATTGAAGGGTGGGTATTGCATTTTGCTATTTTGCTAGGTGCGTTAATGTTGATGGTTGTTTCCTCACATTATTTGATTAATACAGCTTTACACTTAACTAGTAAATTGGGAGTCAGTGCCTATTGGGTAGGTCTCATGATTATTTCACTCGGTACTACTTTGCCGGAGCTGGTGCTTTCATTGTTTGCCTCAAAAAAAGGCGACGTTTCTTTGCTTCTGGGAAATATTTTGGGAAGTGTAGTAGTTAACTCTACTTTTATTATGGGAATAATTGCTTTGATTAGCCCAATAATTTTTGAGTCTTCTGTGCAAAAAGGTTTGTCTGGATTATTTCTTATTATTATTCTTGGGCTTTTTTGGTTGTTTACCAAATCCAAGAGGAAGTTGGAACGATGGGAAGGTTTGACCTTAATAGGGATTTACTTGATGTTTGTGGGGTTGCAGTTTTTGTTTGCCTAGTTAGTCTTCGAATTCCAATAGTGATTGAAGCCTTTCGATGATTTTTGGTTTCTTGATCGGTTTGTTTAAAAAGTCATTAATCTTCCCAAGTAGGTCTTTGTTGGTAGACGTGTTGTGGTGCCCTCCCATTGGGTACTCTTTTTCTTGGTTTATGGTTTGACCAGATAAGTATTTCAAAAATAAGCTGGCTGACTTTTGAACTACTATTAAGGTCCCCTGTGAGTGAAATCTTCTAAGAGAGTAGGTGTATCTTGGGTCGTGAAATACTTTAAAGGTAAACCCTAGTTCGTAAGCCTTACGAATAAAATCTGTGTCTTCAGCAAAACCAACCTCGGGGTTAAACATGGGTGTTTTGGCAAAGACGGTTTTTTTGCAGCCAATCATGGATCCGTAAGCTACGGGAGTTTTGGCCAGGTAGTTTGCCTCTATGATTAAATTGCTGGCAGTAGTTATGGTTTTGTCTTTACTGTCTGTGAAGTTTGTTTCGCTCCAGCAAGTAAAAAGATCAACAGGATAAAGATGGAGTTTGTAGCGTAGCCCTTCTAGAAAATAAACTGGAAGGTTGTTGTCGGCGTCATTAAAGACTAGATATTCGCCTATTGCTTCTTTTGCTCCAAGGTTTCTTTGGACAGAAACATTTCTAATTTTGGAAGTTAATATCTTAAATAATGGGAATTTGTTTTTGTATTTCTCAATCAACTTAATGGTGTTGTCTTCGGATTTTCCATCTACAACAATGACCTCAAAATCTTTAAAAGTTTGATTTGAGAGGTCTTCTAGGAGTTTTGGTAAGTATTTTTCTTCGTTGAGGCAGGGTATTATGATAGAGAAAAAAGGTCTTGTAGACATGGTTTGATTATATCTTGTGCGCTATACTTTAGAAATGAAACTAATTGTAGGATTGGGAAACATGGGTAAGGAATATATAAACACCAGACATAATGCCGGCTTTATGGCAATTGATAAGCTTCTTGCTGGTCAAATCGCTCGAGAGGATAGTAAATTTGAAGCAGAAGTGTTTAAGAGTGGAGACATGCTGCTTTGCAAACCAACTACCTTTATGAATGAATCTGGTAGGGCAGTAAGAAAGATTTTTGATTTTTATAAACTAAACATTGGAGATGTTGTGGTTATTCATGATGATTTGGATATAGATTTTGGTGAGTATAAGATTCAAAAAGGGGTTGGTCCCAAAGTACACAACGGAGTAACTTCGGTAGAGGAGAGTTTGGGAGGTAAAGATTTCTTGAGAGTAAGACTGGGGATAAACAATAGAGAAAAAAATAGTTTTGGTGGAAGCGGGGCTGACTATGTCTTGTCCAAATTTACTTCGGAAGAAACAGAAGAGTTTCAGGAGATCATTGAAGAAGCACTTGATGAACTTACTGATAACTTTGGGCTTGTAAGTTAAATAGTTCGTGGTAGCGAGATTTGTTTTTCATAAGATGATTGTGGCTTCCTTCTTCTACCAAAGCACCTTCTTCTATAACCAATATTTTATCTGCTTTGCGAACAGTACTAAAGCGATGGGAAACTAAGAAAATCATTTTGTCTTTGTCTATTTTCATGATTGATTCAAAGATTTTTTCTTCAGATTCTGGATCGACGTTACTGGTTGGTTCGTCGAGAATGACAATGTGAGAATCTCTGTAAAGCGTTCGAGAGAGAGCAATTCTTTGCCATTGACCTTTGCTTGGCTCTATACCTGAAGCAAACTCTTTATCTAGAGGATTACTGTATTTTCTGGGAAGCTTGTCTATAAAGTGATCCATGTCGGTGTACCTTGCTACTTTTTTGATTTCTTTTAGTTTTAACTTTTTCTTGACATCCCCAAAGTGAATGTTGTCTTTTGCGGAGAAAGGGTACTGAGCAAAATCTTGAAACAGAGCAGAAAGTGCTTGTCTGTATTCAATTAAACCGTATTCTTTGATATTGCGGCCATTGAGAAATATTTCTCCCTTTTGGGGCTCGTAAAATCGGCAAATTAACTTTATTAATGTTGTTTTGCCTGCTCCATTTTCTCCTACAATGGCTATGTTTTCGGTTGGTTTGATGGAAAAAGATAGGTTTTTGAGATTCCAGTCTGGAGAGCTTTGATATTTGAACCAAACATTCTTGAAGACCAGGCCAGATTCAATTTTTGTTTCTAGTTTTATTCCGTCTGATTCTTCGTCTGGTAAGGCTAAAAAGTTTTCATAATCGTTTATAAAGGTATAGTTCTGATAAAGGTCATTCGATTGTCTGATTAATCTGCTTATATAACCCACAAAACGATTTATGGATGAGTTTGTTGTTTGGGCAGTTCCTAGAGTCATGACTTTGGACATGGCCATGTAAAACAAATAAAGTTTGGTTCCATTTTCAAAAAGAATGATAGGTGCAGAGTAAACTCTTTGGAGCTTACTGAATCTAAGGCTATGTTTTTCGAGATCTTTGAAATATTGAACAGTTAGCTTTAGTCTTCTGTTTAGCAGAATGTTGACGTGACTTAAGATTTTGTTTTCATATAAATATTTTCCTTTGTTGGCAAAGTCATCTAGAGCTCCCCAAATTCTCCACATGGGAGAGTATTTGTTCCTAATTATTCTCCAAGCTGCAGTTCTTTTTATACCCAAACTGATTCTGGGAGCAGCAAAAATAATTGAAGGAATTATTATTAACCAATTAAATTTAATAATTAATATTGACGAACTAATAAGTCCGAAAACAATAGTGGGGAAAGAACTTAAGGGGTTGATGATCGCCCAGACGGCGTTTCCCGAACTGTCACTAACTTTTTGAAAGGTGTTTCTGGTTTCTGGATTCTCGGCCATGGGAACAGAAAGGGAGTTGATCTTGCGGCTAATCTTGATATTGATTGTTTCTTTTATTAATCCTGATAGAGTGTTGGAATATACATCGGCGTAATCAGTTATGAGTTGTTGGACTTGGTTGATACCTATGGTTATTAAAGTAAGAATTAGAATTATTTGAAGTGGTTGAACATATTCTCCTGAAGTTATTCCCTTAAGGACATTGTCGGTGATATTTTTAGTAATAATAAGCTCTGGGTAAACGAGTAGTCCTTCTAGTGCTCCAGCAAGAGTAATAAACAAAAAATACTTTCTGTTTGTCTCCCAAGCGAGCAGAACGGTCGATTTGAAGGTTTTGAAAAACCTTTTGGCACTAGAAAAGGAAATGGTAAGCTTTTTGGATTTCATAGAGGTGAATTCATTATAAATACTCTACAGGTAAATTATAATGAGCAATATGGATAAAGGTTTTACAAAATTAGTAAATGTCTTGGACAGGTTTGCGTTGGATGAAGAAAAGCAAAAAAGGATCAGTCGGGAGTTTCAAGATTATGCCTATCGATTAGCGGTGGCGCTTGATGACACGGCTCACACAGCAATATATATGAGAATGGCGAAAAGTACTCCAAGAGAAATATTGGAGAAAGCAAAAAGTTTTGTAATTGATGCAAACGCAAGAAGTAAAGCAAAAATGTTTATGTGGAAGGTGAAACAGATAAAAGAAGAACTCAAAAATTCAAAAACTCAAGAACCCTAGATCATTGGTTTGGTATTATTAATTAATGAATAGAAAGTTTTCATTGGGGGATTTGAAGAGTAGCTTTTGGGGAAAGGTAATGACTGTGTCATTAGTTTTGTTTTTTGTGTACTTGGGTGACGGAATTCTTTCTGATTGGGTGCCGGCATATGTTCAGGAATCTGTCGGAAACTCGTTTTTGATGGGTATTATTATTTCTTTTTCATCGGTTGTTGGGTTTGCATCTGATCTCGTTTTTCCTCAAATACTTAAGGGGTTTAAAACTAGAAAATTAATATTAATGGCGATTGGTTCTAGCTTGATTTTTTGTGGAGTTTTGCTTTGGTCTGTTTCTTGGCCTCTTGTGGTATTGTTTTTGACTGCCATGGCAATTTGGGGAGTTTACTATGAATTTTTGGGATTTGGTGGACAGCAATTTGTGTCTGAAGCTGTTCCTGCAACTGCTAGGTCAGGAGCTTGGGCGATAATTGGAACTTTTAGAAGTTTGGCTTATTTTTTGGGTCCAATCATAGGGAGCTGGTTGACTATTAATAGAAATAACAATGAAGTGGTTATTGCAGCTGCTGCGTGTGTAGTGGTTGGTTATTTGTTTTGGTTGTTTTCAGGAAGAGGTAATAAAGAAGTTGCTGTTGAAGAAGAGCATAAACACATAAATATTTTTGAAGAATCTAAACACTGGAAGGTTTTGTTTGAGCATGTTTGGCCGGTATTAACTATTAGTTTGATGATGGGCATTGTGGACGCTACTTTTTGGACTACTGGTACAGTTCTTTCTGATAATTTAGCAAAAGACAGTTGGTTGGGCGGAATGTTTTTACCTATGTATATGTTGCCCATGATATTTATGGGAGTGCTTGTTGCCAAGTGGGGAGTCTATAAAGGTAAAAAGAAAATCGCGGAAATATTTATGCTCCTAGCTGGAATACTACTTGCCCTAATTGGTTGGAGAAGTGAGGTTTGGTTTTTGCTTTTGATGTCCTTTGGAGTTGGAACTGCCTTGTCAGTTTCTTATCCATTAACTGATGCCGTTTATTCTGACATAGTCGCCAGAATGGGAAGAGAAGGAAAACACATGATGGGACTGTCTGGATCTACTATTAGTTTGGCATATATTATCGGTCCAGTACTAGTTGGGTTTATTGCTAGCAAAGTGGGGGAAGTAAGAACTTTTGGGATTATGGGAATGGCGATGGTTACAATTGCAGTAATTCTGCTTTTTGTGACTCCAAAAAAGTTAAGGTTGCCTCAAGAGGAAATTAAGAATTGGGATTAAGATACAATTAAGTTGAATATGAGAAATATAAACAAGATTCTTTTACATCAGTATGTTTTGTTTGGAGTTTTGGGTTTGTTGGTTTTGAGAACTATTATTGCTACAGGATTTAATATTAGCCTTGGGCTTTTGTGGTGGCTAATGGGGGCAATGATTGGCTTTCTGTTTGTTTATGTGGATAGTTTTGTTTTTAGTTTGATGATGAAACCAAACGAGTCGATAACTGACAGACTAAAAGAATTTTTTGATAAAAGAAATATAAAACATAATATTGCATTGCTAATAGAGGAGCGATTGGAACATAAACAACAGATCATGCGAAGTTTTTTGTTTTTGGTGACTTGGATGGTTCTTGGATTTTTAACTATGACGAGTATCGTGAATGATTTTTCGCGAGGATTTATTCTTGGTATTGGTACTCACTTGGTATTTGACCTTGTTTATGATTATTTTTATGACAAAGCTAATTTTGACATGTGGTTTTGGCAAATAAAGAGAGAACTTAGCCATGAAGAAAAAAGAAATATTTTAATTTTTGTAAGTTTTGTATATTTTGTTTTGGCAATGAGGTTTTGATACTTGACATACCTCGTGGGGGTATAGTATAAAGAACTCTAGGAATTAAGTTAACAAGAACTCAAGAAAATGACTACTGAAGAAAAAAAGAAAATGCAGGTTGCACTAAAAAGGGTGCAGGGTCAAATAGGAGGTATAGAGAAAATGATTGCTGCTGACAAAGGGTGTGACGCTGTAGTTACTCAGATTGTGGCTTCAGTTAGTTCGCTTAAAGGTATTGCAAAAACATTGTTAGCTGAAGCTGCGGGCAGCTGCAGTAAGGAAGAATATACAAAACTCTTAAAACGCTTTCTGTAAATATTAATTAATTTAAAAAATATATGTCGTTATTACATTTTACCGATCAAACATTTGACACTGAGGTTTTAAAGTCAGATAAGCCAGTACTCGTTGATTTTTTTGCCGATTGGTGTGGTCCATGTAGAATGGTCGCTCCAGTAGTAGAAGAGCTTGCTGCTCAATATGAAGGTAAGGTTATGGTGGGAAAACTAGATGTTGATGCGAACTCAAGAGTTGCTCAGGATTATAAAGTTATGAGTATTCCTACAGTAATCCTTTTTGAAAAAGGTAGAGAAGTGGCTAGACAGGTAGGTTTTTCGGGTAAAGATAGCTACATTAAGATGCTAGAGCAAGTAGTTAAATAATTCATGTCTGCAGAAGTGCGTCAAAGCTCGTGCTCGCGCGTACCTGACTCGCGTAAGGCTCGCATGGACATGACTGCGCGCGATTTTGACTGGCACTTCACGACATTAATTATTTATTTCTGGAATAAAATAAATTATGGAAAATAAAATTTGGGATGTGGTTATTATTGGTGGTGGTCCCAGTGGCTATACTGCTGCTATATACACTGCAAGAGCCATGCTTTCTACTTTGGTGCTTGCCGGTACTGCAGCTGGTGGGCAGTTAATGAACACTACTGAAGTAGAAAACTTTCCTGGATTTGCCAAAGGCATAATGGGACCAGACTTGATGATGGAGATGATGGAACAAGCAAAAAGATTTGGAGCGGTACTCGAATTTGAAAATGTTACTAAAGTAGATTTTGGAGAAAGGACTCAAGATGATGAACAATCTTTAAAAAGAATATATGTAGGGGAGAGGGAGATAGTTGCAAAAACTGTTATTGTCTCTACTGGCGCTGGATCTAAAATGTTGAATGTGGCAGAAGAAAAATTTATTGGTAGAGGTGTGAGTATGTGTGCTGTTTGTGACGCTGCTTTTTTCCGAGATAAGGTTACCTATGTTGTTGGTGGTGGGGATGCGGCCGTGGAAGATGCCATGGCTCTTTCTAAATTTGCGAGTGAAGTAAATTTGGTGGTGAGAAGAGATGAGCTCAAGGCTAGTAAAATTATGCAAGAAAGGGCATTAAAGAATCCAAAAATTAAGATTGTTTGGAATAGCGAGGTTGTTGAAGTTGGAGGAGAAGAAAAGTTAAAAACTCTAAAACTCAAGAACTCAAAAACTCAAGAAATCAAGACGCTTAGTACTGATGGATTGTTTTTGGCTATTGGTCATTTTCCCAACACGAAACTATTTGAAGGGAAATTGGAACTTGACGAAAAAGGCTTTTTGAAAACAGGAATAAATGGTGGTGTAGAAGTTGAGTGGCTGGAAGGGTATCCGACTCAGACTTCTGTAGCTGGAGTTTTTGGGGCTGGAGATGTGGTTGATTTTAAATACAAGCAAGCTATAACTGCGGCCGGTATGGGGTGCCAGGCAGCGTTGGATGTAGAAAAATATTTGACAGGAGAAATGAGCTCTTACTAAGTCTTTATGGTAAAATGTACCCTATAAGTAAACTTTGATATGGAGGTGCAGATTGGATTTGATTACAAATAATCTTTCGATAAGTGAAGAAGCAGAATGGGAAAACGTACTTAGTAAATTGTTGCATTGTTGTGATGATAAGCATAAGTATTTAATGAGTTTCGGATTTAGTTGGGAAGATGTGAAGAATTTAAAATTAAATGGGTCACCTGCTGATAACGCTCGCGAGGTTATTATGGCGTTGATTGATAAATTGTCCAAAAATAGTAGAGATCTTCTATTTTTTAGAGTTGAAGATGGGATTGTTCCTGATTGGATAACTGCTGTGAAGCGTTGGAACTGAGTCCTCCAGAAATGGGGGATTTTTTGTGACTAGTTGGGATAAAATAGACGAAGAAATGAATATTAAAGAAATAATAAAAAAAGTCGTTGGAGAGGTTTGTGAAACACAGAGCTTTACCGTGGAAAGACCGGGAGATGCTTCTAAGGGGGACTTTGCTTGTAATGTGGCAATGGTGCTTTCAAAAAATGTAGGCAAAAATCCTCGTGAATTAGCTGAGGAAATTGTGTCTAAGCTGAAAAAAAATGAAGAACTAAAGAATGTAATTGACTTGGAAAAAATTGAAATAGCTGGTCCTGGATTTATTAATTTTTGGATTCGGGACGAGTATCTGTCTTTGGCAATAAGTCTTTCGGCTAGTGATTATTGGGGCAAGAGTGAATTTGTTAAAGGCAAAAAAGTATTGGTGGAGTACAGCTCTCCAAATATTGCAAAGAGGTTTTCAGTGGGACACTTGCGCTCAACCATTATCGGCCAAGCAATATTTAATTTGTATAAAGCTAGTGGGGCTACCGTAACTAACGATAATCATTTGGGCGATTGGGGAACTCAGTTTGGAATGATAATTGCAGCAGTTGAAGAAGAAAACTTGGATGTAGCTACAATGAATATTGGTGGACTGGAAGAACTTTATGTCAGGTTTAATACGAGAATCTCTGAGAATCCAGAACTGAAAGACAAGGCCAGAGAAGCGTTTCTTCGACTAGAACAAGGTGACGCTAACGCTAGAAAGATTTGGCAGCTGGCAATAGATGTTTCCATGAAGGAATTTGAAGATATATACAAAAAACTTGGTGTTAGTTTTGAGAACATGAATGGTGAAAGTCTGTATGAGAAACAAATGCCTCAAATAATTTCTGAATTAAAAGACAAAGGAATTGCAACAGAAGGAGAAAGAGGCGCTTGGATAATTAAGTTTGAAAAAGATGGAAAAGAGTATATGCCACCCGCCATGCTACTTAAGTCTGATGGAACTACAACGTATTTAACTAGGGATTTGGCAACTATTCAAAAGAGGTTTTTTGACAATAAATTGAAATCAGACATATATGTTTATGAAGTAGGGGCAGAACAGCAATTACATTTCCGACAGGTTTTTGAAACTGCAAAAATGTTGTGGCCAAAAGAAACTGAGGGAGTTGAGTTTGTGCATGTAGCTCATGGCCTTCTGACTTTGCCGGAGGGGAAGATGAGTACTAGAAAAGGTAACACAATTAAATTGGAGGATTTAATCGCAAAAGCTGGAGATGAAGCTAGAGAGTTTGTAAAAAATGATGAAGTGGACGTAGACAGAATGGCAATTAACGCGATTAAGTATAACGAGCTTCGTAGGTCACCAGAACTTAACTATGTATTTCGCTGGGAAGAGGCCTTGGCCATGGAGGGGAACAGCGCGCCTTATGTAAACTATGCTTATGTGAGAGCCAAAAAGATTTCAGATGTCGGATCTCAGATGACAGGTGGAGGTGTGTTGTATGAAGGGGAGGAGAAGGATCTGGCCAGACTATTGATGAAGTTTGCTGAAGGAGAAGTGGTAGAAGATGCGGCTAGAAATTTTGCACCACATTTGTTAGCGGGGTATTTGTTTGAAGTGGCGAAAAGATTTAATGCTTTTTATGATCATAATAAGGTTATTGGAGACGAAAGAGAGATCCCAAGACTTCAGCTGGTAAAGGCGGTAGCCGAAGTGTTGAAAAAAGGAATGAGCTTGCTTGGTATTGAGGTGGT
>CAYTOI010000009.1:10402-30525 GCA_964439805.1 uncultured Pseudomonadales bacterium
GTTTTGAAATAGGGAATTAGTGCAATTAACTTGCTGGCAAATCCATAGGCAATGTTTGAGAAGTATTGGCTGGGATAGCTTCCAAAGGGTTTTTTGGTGCTATCTTTTACCAAAAATGCTGAAAGTGTTGTGTTTAGCTGTCCTGATCCTTTCAGAGTTTTGACTATAGTGATGTAGACAAATGGAACGCTTTTTTTGTTGTCTATTTTGTAACTTTTGGTGTAGGCAGTAAAAATTTCTAAAAGTTTGTCTGGGTGCATTTATTTTCTCCTTTTATCGTATTCCACAAGCTATCTTGACCTTGTTTCTGATGGTGGTATAAATATGCTGACTGTCTTGGGGGCTAGCAATAACGGCAATGATGACATGACAGTGTTGGTTAAGAACTATGCTGGAACAAAAGCCGTAATCTGTTTTTACGTATTCGTTATCTTCATCGCGACATTCTAGGTGACTGGCCTGGATCTCTTTGGATAGAGCTATGCATTCTATGTGGTCAAAATTGGATGATCTCTTTCGGTTGCCTACAGTAAGGAAAGAGCTAAATCCATCTTCTTTCCAGTTTCCATTTTTGAAATATATTACTGAAAAGCTTACGAAGGGATTGTTGGCTGGATCGTAGAGTAGTGTCGGATCAATTGTTATCTCAGTGAATGAATGAAAAGTTGAAAGCAAGTTGGATATATTCACCGTACCTCCTTGGTTGATTATAAAAGTGTATTTAGAGCGTAGTTTAAGTTAAAATAGCTGATATGGCAAGTAGACTAGAAGAAATACTCAAAGAACGGGAGAAAAAGATCGATAATCTTAAACTAATTGGGATTGAATTGTACCCGGCTAAATCTCATAAAGATCTTTCAAACAATGAAGTGGTTCAAAATTTTGAAAAATATGATGGAAAGATAATGACCTTGGCAGGAAGAATCATGGCTTGGAGAGAGCATGGAAAACTAATTTTTGGACAAATTCAAGATCAGAGTGGACGAATTCAACTTTTCATTCGTGCTGATATGCTAGAAATTACAAACAAAGAAAAACAGTTTGTAGGTTTTGAAGATTTGGAATTGCTGGATATTGGAGACATAATAGAAGCCAATGGTGAAGTGGTAAAAACAAGAACTGGTGAGGTTTCGCTGATGGTCAATTCAATTAGACTATTAACTAAAGCCCGTTTGCCTTTGCCAGATAAATGGGAGGGAATTACTGACCCTGACGAGGCTATTCGCAAGAGATATTTGGATTTGTTGATGGATACAGAAAAGATGCGTAGATTTGAGAGAAAAGCAAAATTTTGGGATGAAACAAGAAAGTTTTTGAAGGATAGAGGTTTTATGGAAGTAGAAACTCCAGTTTTGGAGAGTGTGACTGGCGGGGCAGATGCTAAGCCGTTTGTAACTCATATGAACTCAATTGACCAGGATTTTTACTTGAGAATTTCTACTGAGTTGTACCAGAAGAGATTGATTGGGGCCGGATACGAAAAGGTTTTTACTCTAGGGCCAAACTTTCGCAACGAAGGAATGGATGATGAACACATGCCAGAGTACTACCAGTGTGAGTGGTACTGGGCCTTTGCGGATTATAAAGACAATATGGAGCTGGTTCGAGATCTATATAGACATTTGGCAAAGGAAATTTATGGCAAGATGGATTTTGAATCTAGAGGGTATAAGTTTGATTTTGGTTCTGATTGGGAAGAAATTGATTATGTAAATTCTATAAAAGAGAAAACGGGAATAGATGTGTTTAGTGATAGCGATGAAAAGATGAAGCAAGTTGTTTCTGAAAAAGGAATAAAACTGACCGGGGAAGTGAATAGAATGAGACTTATTGATAACTTGTGGAAAATTGTGCGAAAAGAGATTGCCGGACCGGCATTTTTGGTAAATGTGCCTAAGTTTGTGTCTCCTTTGGCTAAGAATAAGCCGGAAAACCCTGAGCTTACTGAGAGGTTTCAGCCGATTATTGGAGGGTCTGAGCTTGGTAATGGCTATTCAGAGCTAAATGATCCAGACGAACAACTGGAGAGGTTTATGGAGCAGCAAGGGGCCAGAGACAAGGGAGATGATGAGGCACAGATGCTGGACTTGGATTTTGTGGAGATGCTACGCTATGGCATGCCTCCAACTTCGGGGTATGGATTTTCGGAAAGACTATTTTGGTTTATGGAGAATGTTTCAGGCAGGGAAGGGACCTTGTTTCCACCACTTAGAGTGAAAAAAGAGCAGTAAAAAAGCCCCAGATTTCGGGGCTTTTGATTTCGGAATTTCGGAGAGTCAAGAGTAGCCTAAAGCTCCCTCGGTTGCTTCAAGATTGCCACAAAGATTTGCAACTCAGGTTTAATTCCTGAACTTTGTAACGCGAGTGATGGATGGCCCCATCAATGCGCTTTTTGTCTTGACTACTCCTAATCCCAGCAGTTATCCTGCTTAGACTGGGGATATTTTAAGTCCTATATTAATATCTGTCAAGACAGAAAAAGACCCCTGAGCAGAGGTCTTTTCTTTTGCATATTCGAGTTAGGACTTAGGATTTTTTGACTTCGATCTTTTTGGGCTGTGCCTCGGCTAGTTTTTTGAAGGTGACTTTCATGACGCCATTTTTGTACTCGGCGTCTGGTTCGCTCTTTTCGTCTATGTCACCTGGGACGGCAAGACGGTAGCTGAAAGAGTTAGAAGAGTATCGATAGTATTTCTTTTTCTTGTTTTCCTCTTCTTCTTTCTTTTCACCTCTTAGCCAAAGTTGTCCTTTGTGATAGGTGACTTCGATATCGTCACTTTCGAGACCTGGCATGTTTGCTTCGATGTAGACATTCTTGTCGTCTTCGGAGACAGACAGGTCTGAACCAGTAACGGTGGGGGTGAAGAAGTCGTCATCACTTAATAATGATTTGGTCGGGAAGGACCAAAAGGATTTTGGAACTATATCTAATGACATATGTTTTAATATGTAATTAATAAATATAATTGATAACAATTAGCAGTCTAATACAAAGACTGCCAACTTGTCAAGAGGGTTTTGGCCACTAAAAAAACAGGCTGTTAAGAAACAGCCTGTTGACTTTAAACTTCGATTGTAAATTCTGGATTGATGCCTATTCCTGGTATATCTTTACCGTCTTTTTGTGTGGGGATACGACAGTAAGCTTTACCTGCGTGAAATAAAACTTCGTATTTTTGCTGTCCCCAGGCTCGGTTCTTAAGGTTGATTATGATGAATTCGCCTCTTATCTCGACGCCCGTGATGGTATTTTTTGTAGATCCGAGTGCAACAGTGCCACGTCCTCGCAAGTTAACCTTGCAAGGGAAAGGACTCTTGTCTTTGCTTTTGCCGTTTCGTAAAAAATTGAGAAAATAAGGTAGCTGTTTTTCGGGTGGAAGCAAGTAAAAATCACTTGCACTCATTGCTCTGGACATGTATGGCTCCTTTGGTGCGGAAATAAATTTTTAAAACGAAATATTGGGCTGATTTTATATCCTATAGCCTTAAAAGTCAAGTATCTAGGCACGGGCTTGAGGCTGGCTTAAAAGGTGCTAAAATTAGAGTAGTTAAATTGTTTCAATGATCCGACTACCAATCGGGGAGAGACAGGTAAGAAACACCAACGTTTCGGAACTAAGAGCTACTATGAAGCAGGATGGAACCGCCCCAAAAAGGGTTCCTGCGTAAGGTAGTTTTTTTGTTTTTACAGTAATTTAAAATTCACTTTCATTTACACTCTTTATTGGCGACCGAAAGATTTCGCCAGCGGCGAAATTTTCTTATTTGCGGTGCCTAGAGTCCCCGCTAGCGGGGACACCGTGCTCTACGCACCTTGCAAAATATCGCATAAAGAGTATAAATTCTGTGAAATTTAAATAAAAAATTATTAGATAAAAGAAAAAATGGATAACATACAACAAAATAATATTGAAGAATCTTTGGACCCAAGAGACCATAGAGTCTTGGGAAGAGAGTTGGATCTTTTTACTTTTTCGGATACGGTAGGTAAAGGGCTACCTCTTTGGACTTCTCGAGGTGCTACTTTTCGCCGAGAACTGGAGAGATTTGTAGTTGATACAGAACTAGCCTGGGGATATCAACATGTTTACACACCAGACATTGCCAAGATTGATCTGTATAAAAAGTCAGGGCACTATCCTTATTACAAAGACACGATGTATGCACCAATAGATGTAGACGGAGAAGAGTTTATGCTCCGCCCTATGACTTGCCCTCATCACTTTGAGCTGTATCTAAGCAAACCAAGAAGTTACAAAGAACTTCCTATGAGAATTGCGGAAATGGCAAAGCTTTACCGATATGAACTGTCTGGAGTATTGTCTGGCCTTACTCGAGTTCGTTCTTTTTGTCTCGCTGATGCTCATATTATTTGTGCAGATTCAGACCAAGCCCACAAAGAAATTGCTGGAGCATTGGACTTAATTGACTATATGGCTGGAGTGTTTGGATTAAAAATGGGAGAGAACTATAAATACAGACTTTCTCTTGGGGACCGAGAAAATAAAGAAAAATATTTTGATGATCCAAAGGCTTGGGAGGATTCTGAGGAGATTTTGAGAAAAGTGCTTAAAGAGAGAAATGTAGAATTCATTGAAGCAAAAGATGAAGCAGCTTTTTATGGTCCCAAGATAGACGTTCAGATGACAAAGATGAATGGAGTGGAGGAAACAGCTTTTACGGTTCAGTATGACTTTGTTATGCCAGGAAGGTTTGATCTTAAGTTTGTTGATAATAATGGAGAGGAGAAAAGACCATTGGTGGTACACAGATCTAGCATTGGAGCTGTTGAGAGAATTGCTGCATTTTTGTTGGAACATACAAATGGAGCTCTTCCTCTTTGGCTTTCACCCGTGCAGGTAAAAGTATTGCCAATCTCTGAAAAAGTGATGGAGTACGCAAAATCTGTTGAAGAAAGCTTGAAGAAAGCTGGGGTGAGAGTGGAACTGGATATTGATGCAGAGTCTCTTGGTAAAAAGATTCGTAATGCTGAAGCTATGAAGACACCTTACATGATTATTGTTGGGGAGAAGGAAGCAGAAGCAAAAACTGTTTCTTTGAGAGCCAGAGGTCAGAAAGACTTGGGGGTAATGAGTTTGGAGGAAGCTGCGTCTTTGGTAACCAAGGAGATTAAAGAGAAAAAGATTTAGTATGAAGGGTGTAGTTAAACTGGATGATGATTATTTTTTGAAATATAAAGATAAGCCAGTAAAAATAATGCCGTTTGATCCTGAATCTAAGGCTCTTGGATTAGATTTGGTAAGAGAAATAGAAGTAGTTTTGGAGGGAATAGACTGTGAAATATCACTTAGAGGTTCTACACTTTTTGAAATATCTGGAAAGGGGGATATAGAAGTGGGGATTTATACAGAAAATCTTTACTGGGAAGAAGTGTTAAAAAAACTAAAGAATAGGTTTGGAGAGCCTGATGTTATTGAAGAACAATTTGTAAAGATATCTTTTAAAGTAAAAGAGAGAGATTTTGAGATAATGATGTTTAGAGGAAGATCGGCGATTGTCGATAAGAGGCTGTCAGAGTATTTGGTGGCCAGTCCTGACTTGCTGAAAGAATATGAGGAAGTTAAGAAAAAATATTCTTTTTCGAGAAGGGACTACAACAGAGGAAAAAATAGGTTTTTGAGAAGGGTTGAGGCTGAGATACTTGAGAAGCCGGTGTCTTAAGTCGTGTTTCTTTTTGATATTATTTGATACAATACGGGCATGAGTTTGAACTTCGAAGGTGGAAAAACATGGCCATATCCGACTAGATCGGTTGAGCTTGTTGGTGCGTGGAGTGTGGAAGACTTTGAAGGTGCTGTGATTGAGCTTGACGAGTCACAGAAAGAAGTGCTGAAAGCCTTGGATAATGGCTTGTTTGAAGAACTAAAGAGAATTAAGAAGAAAAAGGTGGAAAAAGCTGAAAAGGTTGATGGTGAGATTGCCTTGACTAGAAACTTGGTAAAAGAAGGATATTGGGACAAAAAAGGGGTGGTTTGTGACTTTCCTGAGTTACTTAGAACTATTCGGGATTTATCAGAGGATGGTTTTGGGGAAAAAGTTATGGAGTACAGAACTTTTAAGGTGAAATTGCTAGACTTGATGGAACAGATTGAAGAGGACGGGATGGCTTTTACAAGAAGCGTGGAAATTGTTTTGGATATGTACAGGAGATACACAAACGTGGCTATAGCTGAGCTGCTTTTGTCTTCATCAAACTCATTAAAAAAATCTGAGAGGTTTGACAAGTTTATAAAAGGTGTATTTTCTGAACTTGATGAAGACGGTAATTTTGTTGTGTTGGGTAAACCACTACTGGAGCAAGTTGAAAATATTGAGCAGGAATCTGAAGAGCATTATAACTATCCTGACGTTTGGCTTGATGAAGATGATATAGAGATGGTGGCAAATGTTTTACTGAAAAAGGTTGGAGTTGATGGCTGGACTGTAGTAAAAAGGACATCAGACAAATCGACACTGGGTGTATACAAACCAAAAAAAGAGATCAGGGTGGGTAAGAACATGAGAAGGAGGGTAGAAGATATCTTGCCTGTAATTGCACACGAAATTGAAGCTCATGTAATGCATGGAGATAATGAGGATAAAAATGCATATACACCAAAAATAATGAAAAACTATTCAGCAGGCGGTAGAGATTCTGTACTGTCCGAAATGCTGGGAAGGTGGGTAGAAGACGAGACAAGAATTAGAATGGGACTGCAACCAAAGAAACCTGAGACACTATACTTCAGGACAATGAAAAAAAAGAAAGAAGGGTCAAATTTTGTTGAATGTTTTGATTTTTATTTTCGAAATTATCTAGATAGGCAAGGATTAAATTTTGACGAAGTAATGAGTGATAGAGAAAAATATGATAATGAATTTGATAATGTTTATGACAGAGTAATGAGATTGTTTAGGAAAAATACACCGTTAAATGATAGGAGTAACTATTTGGTTACTTCTGATCAGCTTAAGTACTTGGAGCAAAACATGGTCTATAAAAAGCTTAAAGATCTTGGCCTAGAGAATTTAATGTTGTTGGATGGGGCCGACTTGTATTCTGCCGAGCAAATTAAAGAATTGGGCTTGTTGGAAGGCTTGGAAAAAAATAAGCCTAAGTTTGTGCTAGCTGATGGAATCTGGCCGGTGATTAAAAAGGGGCTGGATAACGGGAGAAATATAAAAGACATCCTGATCGAGATGAAGATGGGGTAAAATTAGAGCATGGAAGAGAGTAAAAAAGGTGTGTATAAAGGACAATGGTAGGTGAAGAGCGAGGCGGTGGTAATGTGAATGATGGACAACACAAAGAGGAAATAACCAGTGAAAAAGATAACGACTCGATTTATTTTTCTGTTGATAAAACGAGAAAATTGTTGGAAGCTGGAATGAAAGAGACTAGAGTGAGTGAAGTAAAGGGAATGATCCCAGAGCTAAAGCAGATTGTTACTAGTAGATACAGTTGGACTGAAGGCGATGAGAGATTGGTTGCATTAGCCGAAAAGATTGAAGTAATTGGTGATGATATGGAAAAAGGGAGTCAGATTATTAATGATTTTTTTGTTAAAGAGGTTGGTGATGAGGTTCATGAGGAGTACTTAAGAAGGGTTTTTGTGGAGAGTATTAAGAGCAAGGCTGAGATAGTAGAACTTAACGAAATATTATCTTGTCATAAAGCTGAAGATGGAGATGTTTATTTGCACTTGGCCCCATGTAGAACAATGTCCTATCCTGATAGAATGCTAAAATTTGTGGAGGGAATGAATGTCTTGGCAAACAGTGGCCTGGCTGATGTATCTAAGTCCATTGGTTTGGTATCTTGGATAGTATCAGAGGTTCCTGAAATGCATGAAATGTTGGGCTTTGAGGTTTCCTCTGATTTGGTTGATGTCGACCTTGCTCTTAACATAGACAGCAGCCGCCCTGAAGAAGTTAAAGCTGCGTTCATGGATGTTGTTTTGTTGAAGCAGATGTATGGAGAGGTTAAGGTTGCTGAAATAATGGGAAATGTTGTAGTGGAAGGATCGTTTTTAAGAGAGAAAGAATTGGTTTTATCGGAAGGGGTCGGAATAAATTTGGATCATAACTTGATTCCTGAACCTGTTTATCTTAAAAGTTTGAAGGATCAAAGACGTATTTTGTTATCAGATTCCAAAATTGAGTCAGTTGTTTCTGGCATGGAAACTGTTGATGTTCTGAAAATGAGAATGGATAAAGTAGTTGATTCTTTGGTTAGAATGAAGAACTTAGAAGAATATATGAAAGACATGAAAGATCCAATTATTAGAGTGCATCCTCCTGGTGACATGAGTCCTTTGTCTGTTGATAAGGCATTTGTTGATGGAGAAAGTGGCCGAGTCTTAAAGATTGACGCCAATTTTTTAAGATCAATGGATAGGATCGTGGACAAGGCTGAAAAATGTACAGTGGTTGTGCCATTTTTTGATAAAAGAAATAGTGAGGGGGCTGCCGCGAACATTCCAAATACCACAGAGGGGAAAGATGATTATGTAAGTGTGGTAGAAAGTATGGTGGCGAGATATGGAGCCAAAACTAGAATACAGATAAGTAATGAAGTAAATGTGCTTTGGGGGGCCAAAAAACAATTTGAACACCCGCAACATGTTAGTGATGTTGATCCTGTTGAATACGCTGATTTTTATTTCGAGACGGTGTCTCGAGTTAAAGAAAAATATCCAGAAGCAAGAATTGGATTGGCTGGTTTAGTGTGTTTTGACCCCGAATTTTTGAAAACCATGTTAGATAGATTGAAAGAACTAGGATTGGGAAGCGAGGGGATAGACGCTGTAGATGTTCACATGTATCGCAAGGAGGCTTTGTTGGGAGCTGAAGAAATTAGAGATGGTGTTTTTGTGGATGATGAAAAAAATCCTGAGTCTGTGTTGAGTTATGAAGATCAGATGAGACAGTATCAGAAAATTATTAAGGAGTCAGGTTTTGAAGTGGAATTAATTGTTGGTGAGTTTAGATTTGGAGTGCAAGGTGAGCAAAAGAAGGCCATTGTAGACACAGATGCAGTTAGGTTGTCAAAGATCATTGATGGAAGAGTTGGGGTTAAAGAATCAATACTTTACCCTCTAGGACAAATAGCTTAGGTTGTAATGCTAAAATAGCGTATGGAAGAGAGTAGAAAGAAAGAATTGATTGAGTCTCTCGTCACTCGTGGCGTGGAGAATATTATTCCTGGGAAGGAGAAGCTTTTGGAGCTTCTTAATTCTGGGAGAACTTTGAACGTGTATTTGGGAATAGACCCAACAGCTACAAGAATCCATTTGGGGCATGCTTTTCCTTTGAGGAAATTGCAAATTATGACCGAGTTGGGGCACAATGTAACTTTTTTGATAGGGGATTTTACGGCTAAAGTAGGTGACACCTCGGACAAGGATACGGAAAGACCTGTGCTTTCTGATGAAGAAATCAAAGTAAATTTTGAAACTTACAAACGTCAAGCAGAAAAGTTCTTGGATTTTTCGACAGTAAAAGTGGTTCACAATAGCGAGTGGCTTAGTAAGTTAACTTTTGGAGAAGTATTGAAACTTACGCAAAATTTTTCTTTGAATGATTTTATAAGTAGAGAGTTAATAAAAAAGAGACTTACTGATGGCAAAAGAGTAAGCTTGCCAGAGACTTTGTACCCAATAATGCAGGGATATGACAGTTATTTTATGGATACTGATATCCAGTTTGGGGGTACAGACCAAACCTTTAATATGCAAGCTGGTAGAACTTTGCAGAAAAATTTAAGAAATAAAGAGAGTTTTGTTGTAGCGAATGGATTTTTGTCTGGCACTGACGGGAGAAAGATGAGCAAAAGCTGGGGGAACGCAATTTGGATAGAAGACAGTGCTGAAGATGTTTATGGAAAAATAATGTCTATTGCTGACGAAGTAATTGTTAGTTATTACGAAATGGGGACAAATGCGAAGCTTAAGGTGATAGAAGAGGCAAAGGAGAGGCTGTCTTCTGGTGAGAACCCCATGATTCTTAAAAAAGAGTTGGCAAAACTAATTGTGGAAGAACTGCATGGATTTATGGCAGTTAAACAAGCAGAGGATCACTTTCAGAAAACTGTAGTAGATAAAACTGCTAGTGAAGAGACTAAAGAAGTTAAAGTTGAGTTTCCACTCGCTGTGATGGGGGGAGAGAATAGTTTGATGGCAGTGTTACTGGACAATAGGCTGGTAAGTAGTAACTCTGAGTTTAAGATTTTGTTATCTGAAGGTGCAATTTACCTAGATGAAGTAAGGCTAGTGCGTGAGCAAACGATACTTCAACCTGGGGTGGTAAGAGTTGGTAAACGTAAATACTTAAAATTGATCTAACAGATCACTTTATCCAGCAGAAAAACCGAACACAATTTGGCCAGCGCCAAATTTGTTCTTGTTTGCAGTCAAAAATTTTTGAGTACAAAAAACCAGCTTTTTGACTTTGCGCAATATTTTTCTTTTTGGACAAAGTGATCTATCTGAATTAGAATATACACATGAATCAAGCAAATAAGACAGAGGCGAGAATATTATCGGGGTTTATGGAGTTGATGCCGGCCGAGCAGATTTTGTTTAATAAGTATTTGCAAATAATTCGTGAGACCTATGAAGAGTTTGGTTTTACCCCTTTGGAGTCACCAATGATTGAGTATTCAAACGTGCTACTGGCAAAAATTGGTGAAGACACCAAGAAGGAGATTTATAGATTTGAAAGAGGAGATGATGATTTGTCTTTGCGATTTGATCTGACCGTGCCACTGGCTCGTTTTGTGGCCATGAATGGCCAAAATTTGGCTTTTCCATTTCGCCGATATCAGATAGGTAAGGTATTTAGAGGAGAGAGGCCTCAGAAGGGTAGATACAGAGAGTTTTATCAGTGTGACATTGATGTAATTGGAAATGGGAAGCTTGGACTTATCAATGACGCAGAGATTCCGGCTGTTATTTATCGATTGTTTAGTAAATTAAATTTTGGAGATTTTGTAATAAGAATTAGTAATAGGAAAGTTCTTACTGGTTTGGTAGAAAGTTTTGGATATGCAGAAAAAACAGACGAAGTTCTCCGAATAGTAGATAAGCTAGAGAAAATTGGAAAAGAAAGTGTCATAGATGAGCTGGTAAAAACAGGCTTGGATTTGGCTGGAGCTAATAAGGTAATAGAGTTTGTAAGAATTTTTGGTAGTAATAGTGAAATTCTTGATCAGTTAAAAAAGATGGAGGTTTTGAACCCTACTTTTGAGGAAGGTGTCGCAGAGCTGGAAGAAGTTATAAAAAGAGCGTATGAATTTGGGGTACCTGAGAAAAATTTGAAGCTTGACCTTGCTATTGCTCGTGGACTTTCTTATTACACCGGTACTGTTTACGAAACAGTATTGCTTGATGAACGAATTAATGGAAGTGTTTGTAGTGGGGGAAGGTATGACGACTTGGCTGAGAGCTATACCAATATTAGTTATCCTGGAGTGGGAATTTCAATAGGACTTACTAGACTATTTAGCCAACTTTTGGCAGCAGGAATAATAAGTGCAGAAAGTAGTACCCCAGCTAAAGTAATGGTGTTGACACTAGATAATGATTTGACCTTCGCATTGGAAGTAGCCACAAAGCTTAGAGAAGCAGGAATAAAAACAGAAGTTTATACAGAAGATGACAAATTTAAGAAAAAATTGACATATGCTAATAAAGTAGGTGTGCCTTATGTGGCAATAATTGGGGAAGATGAAATAAAACTTAAGAAGGTGGCACTCAAGAATATGAAGACAGGAGAACAGAACCTAATTAGCTTAGATGTGGTAACTAAAAAACTTCTACAACTAGATTAAATTCTTACGAAGAAAGTCGGGGAGGTCGGTGACACTAATTCTTTGCTGGGTGGCTGTGTCGCGATCTCTTACTGTGACAGTGTTATCTTCTAAGGTTTGGTAGTCGATGGTGACGCAAAAAGGTGTACCAATTTCGTCGTGAGTGAAATATCGTTTGCCGATATTTCCTCTACCATCTAAAGCGGTTGGGAAGATAAGTTTGAGTGAGTCAAAGACTTCATTGGCTTTGGCTGAAATATTTTCTTTGTTGGCAACCAGAGGGAAGATGGCGACTTTGTAGGGAGCTAGGACTGTGGGAAGTTTGAGAACTACTCTTTGCTTTTCGAGGTCTTCGGAGTACGCATTCATAAGAATAATGGTGACAAGGCGGGACAATCCAAAAGTTGGTTCAATAACGTGAGGAATAAATTTTTCGTTGGTATAAGGATCGGTATAACGAAGATCGACGCCTGATTTTTCGATATGATTTTTGAGGTCAAAGTCGGTTCTGTACGCTAGTCCAAACATTTCTTTTGAACCCCATGGAAATTGGTACTCGAGATCTTCGGTGCGAGAACTGTAATGGCTGAGTTCTTCTTTGGAATGAGAGCGCCATTTAAGTTTGTCTTTGTCTAGTCCTAGTGAAATGGCAAACTTGTACATTTCTTCTTTCCAGTATTCAAAGTGTTTTTCCCATTCTTCTGGCTTAACAAAGTATTCAAATTCGGCCAAGTCGAATTCTAGAGTTCTAAACGTAAACTTGCCCATGGTGATTTCGTTGCGGAAGGCTTTGCCAGATTGGGCTAAGCCAAAGGGGAGTTTGGGGTGAAGAGAGTCCAAAACTTGTTTGAAATCGACAAACATACCTTGAGCAAGTTCACCTCTTAAATATGCAGTGTTTTTGCCTTCGGTAATAATTCCAATCTGGGTTTCAAAAAGCTGATTGAAGTTTCTAACTTTGGTCCAGTTTTGCTCTTTGCATTTGGGACAGAAAATTTTGTTGTCGGCGATAATTTTGTCTAGTTCTTCTAGTGGTTTGCCTTCAACGTTGCCTAGTTCTGGAAGTGCGTCTTCGACGAGATGGTCAGCTCTGGTGCGGTAGTTGCAGCTTAAACAGTCGATCATGATGTTTGTAAAACTGGCTGTGTGGCCTGAAGCCTCCCAAACCTTGGGACTCATGAGGACAGAAGTATCTAAGCCGTACATGTCCTGTCGACTAGTGACAAAAGTATTCCACCAGTGGTTTAAGAGATTTCTTTTTAGCTCGGTTCCTAGTGGACCAAAGTCGTAAGTGTTGGCAAGTCCGCCATAAATTTCGGAGCCAGCAAAAATAAAGCCGCGGCGTTTGCTGAGAGAAATGATTTTTTCGAGAGTGACTTGGTTATCCATGATGGGTTTATTATATCTTGACTAGAACTCAAGGAATCAAGAACTCGAGAACTCAAGATGCGGAGTAATTGGTGGTAGAATTGGGAGTTAATGAAGGAGACTGGAGGGAAACAAATTAACTTGAGGCCGGCAATGGAGTATTGTGGCTCAATTTCTGAGTTTGAGGAGAAAAATAACGAGAGAGTTCGGTATGCTTTGAAAATTGCTGAGGAAATTCACAGGGGAGATATACGTAAAGTTTCTGGAGAACCTTATATTAATCATTGCGTGGCTGTATCCAGTATTTTGGCAAGCTGGGGGGCAGATGAAGATGAGTGTATTGCTGGACTTTTGCACGACACGGTTGAGGATCACCCCGACTTAATTAATTTGGAGTTTATTGCTGAAAACTTTGGAGAGAGAGTGGCATTTCTGGTAGATGGAGTAACAAAACTAAAAACTAAGGCTGGAGAAAAGAGTGAGTTTGAAACCTTGAGAAAGGTAACGAGAGAAAGCTTAATTGATGTAGGAGTGGCGAAATTAAAGCTAGCTGACAGAAAACACAACATGACAACAATGGAGGGAATGAAACCTGAAACTCAAAGGAAAAAGGCCAAAGAAACTCTTACTGTGTATGCGCCCCTTGCGGAGTCATTTGGAATGTGGCAAGTAAAAAATGAACTGGAAGACTTATCATTTCGCTATTTTGATCCTGCTAGGTTTGAGGAGATTAAAAAAAGAGTGGATAGAGATCCTAGGCTTAGCACTGAATTTTTATTGGGCTTAGAAGGTGAAGTAGAAGATGCTTTGGCTGATTTTGGTTTGGAAGTTAGCATTGAGCACCAAGTGGGAGGCTATTGGGAAATTTCGGAAAAACAAAAAAGAAGAGGAATTCGGGGAGGAAGTTTGTCTAAGAGCATTAGTGAGATACCTGATGTTTTGAGTTTTAGAGTTTTGGTACCAGAAGAAAAACTGGTGGATTGTTATAAAGCTATGGGAGTTGTTCGAATGCTTTTTGCTAAAAACTTAATTGTGGGAAGGCATACGGATCTTCTCAGAGAGAGTGCTGTAAATGGATACAGCGCCTTGAAAGATACATATGTTTTTGGTGAGGGAAGTGTGGAAATTTGTTTTACTTCTTTGGAGAGAGAAAAGTTTAATAATTGGGGGATAACAATCTACTCAGCCGAGGAGACTGCTGTAAATAGAGAGTTGTTTACGAGAAAATTAGTTTTTACACCAAAAGAGGAATTGGTGTTTTTGGACTTGTCGGCTACTGGAATTGATGTGGCTTACAAACTCAGCCCGCTACTAGGGATGAGGGCAGTAGCAATTAAAATTGATGGGAAAGTTTGTGACCTGAATCAAGTAGTTCCTAACGCAAGCATGGTGGAAATTTTGACTGATTCATCTAAAGTATCGCCTGATCTGGGATGGATGGAGTTTGCTAGTTTGGAAACAAGAAGAATTATGGAGAGACAAGTAATGGTGTCGGAGAGAGACTTGATAGTAGACACAGGGAGACAAATGCTTATCGATGAAGTGATGAGCGAGCGGGGAGTATTGGAGCTTACTGACCTGGATGAGTCGGTGGTGAATAAACTGTTAGCTGACTTTGGCTGCTGGCATGGCGTGAATGATCTTTATTATAAAGTGGCTACTGGAATGAATTTGGATAGTATTAAGAAAAAACTGGATACTTTGGGAGTGGCCGTGGGAGTGTTTACAACATTACAAATTACTGGGGAAAACGCGCCTGGGGTGGCAAAAGAAGTGGCTAGTGTACTTGCAAAAAATAAAGCGGATACGAGGAACGCAGTAGAAAGAGTTTTTGAAAATGACAGGTTTATGATCCGAATTCTTATGAAGGTGGACTATAAAGGCAAGAAAAGAATTGAGGAAGAGCTCAAGAAGAAATATGCCGATTGCGTGGTGGTATAAAAATTCAAGAACTCAAGACATCAAGAACTCAAAAACTCAAGATATTGAGTAATCTTTATGGGGTCAATCTTTTTACTCCGCGGTAAAGATAGGTGGCTTCTCTGATGTTGTCTAACCCAAGAAGTTTCATGATGAAGCGGTTTGGTCCTGCTCCTAGTCCACCATGTGGTGGACAACCATATTTGAAGAAGTTTAAGTAATCTTGGATGGTTTCTAGATTTATACCCTTGTCTAAAGCGTTTTGCCTTAGTTCTTCATAGCGATGCTCTCTTTTGGCTCCACTGGTAATTTCTAGACCATTCCAAAGAAGGTCAAAAGTTTTGCTGGTTTTTGGATCGTCTTCGTATTTTTGGCTATAGAAAGCGCGGCCGACAGTAGGATAGTCGATGATAAAAACAAACTCGGAGTTGTGATTTATTTTTGCGTATTCGCCTATGCCTTTTTCTTCTTCTGGGGAAAGATCAGCAGCCTTGTCGCTAGTTATGCCTTGTTTTTTGAGAATTTCTTTGACTTCTGCAAATTTTAATCTGGGGAAAGGGGAAGTGGGAACAATAAGTTCGCGGTTGAACACTCTTTGGATTTCTTCACCATAGACCTCTTTGATTTTTTTGACTATTTCTGTCAAGACAATTTCTTCCAAATCCATTACTTCATGGTGTGACTCGATAAAAGACATTTCTAAGTCGTAACCAGTAAACTCAGTGTTGTGGCGAGAAGTAAATGAAGGGTCTGCACGAAAGACTGGACCTATTTCGAAAACTTTTTCTAGTCCGGCTGCCATGCCCATTTGTTTGTAGAACTGAGGGGACTGGGTAAGATAACCTTTGCGGTCGAAATAGTTTATTTCGAAAAGTTCGGCACCACCTTCACTGGGAGAAGCAGTTGTTTTTGGAGAATGAATTTGGATAAAGCCTTTGTCTGTTAAAACATTGGTAAAGACTTGGTCCATGAGGGTCCAGACTTTAAAGATTAAGGCATTTTTTTCTTTTCTTAAATCTAAGTATCTCCAGTCCAAGCGAGTGTCTAGATTTGTTTCTCCTTCACCTTTTTCGTTGACTGGAATAGGAAGCTCTGGCTCGGCAACACTTAGGACTTCGACAGAGTCGATAAATATTTCTATTCCATTTGGTGCTTGAGCATTTTCTTTGGCGTCTCCTTCGATAGAGATAACTGATTCGAGAGAAAGATTGGCGATTTTTTCGAAGTTTTCGGTATTGCCTTTGATAACGACAGTTTGAATGCTGCCGGTAATATCGCGGAGGACCAAAAAGATAATGCCACCTTGTTTGCGAATAGTTTCAGCAAAGCCACTAACTTTGACCTTTTGGCCAAGTTGACCTTTGATATCTTTGATTTGAGTTCGAACCATAGCTAGATTATACATTTAGAAAAACTCAAAAACTCAAGAACTCAAAAACTCAAGATAATGAATTAATTTGTGTTATTGTCGAGAAGATGACGAGCAAGCTCTTATGGTCATAGTTGTATAATGCGAGCATACATTGAAAACGAGGAGATGAAATGTCAACTATTTTTATTTTTGTTGCAATACTTGCATCTTTGATTGTTTTAGGGTTAATAGTTTGGATTTGGAGCGGTATTAAGAATGATTCAGAAATTGATCTAATTAACCAGATTGAGGTAGAGACTTGGATTCTTGATAGAAATGCTAGAATGTGGAAGCTTGAGAAGACTGAATCTTTTGAAGTATGGGCAAAAAGTAAAAATATGTGTATTTCTAATTTTGAGCTGAAGGTTCTAAAAGGCATGGAGATGTATTGGGGTGCTAGCTGGATCTACTGGAAGGATACTTATGGCTTACCTCTTCCGGCACATTTGCAAGATAGTAATATGCTTAAAAAAATGGATACAAAGGATTTGCTTGGACCATATGGATTTGAACCGCTTGATGAGAGAATACTACGTTAGTTGCATAACGCCCCGGGTAATCGGGGCGTTTTTTTGTACAAAAAAGACCTGAGGGGGAATTCCCGTCAGGTCTTGTGCATAAAACTATTTTGCTTCTTTTTTTAGTTTCGCCATGGCTTGTTTTTGGATTTCAGCTCTCAAGGCATGCTCAAAACTTGCGCCATGGCTGAGAATTTTGTTTGTATCCCAGCGAATTTCGTAGCGGGCTTGGTAGATCTTTTCTACAGGTACATGTAACTTTTCTGCCGTGGCTTCGTTGATCGTGTAGTCTATGACGATGACAGCCAAAATGAATACAATTGAGCTTAGGATGCTGTCAGCGATAGCTTCTGTGACGCTATAGGTTTTGGGGTTGAGTAAGTGCCAGCAAATAAAAACAGCTGGTAAAAAGAGCAATCGTAACTTGAGCCTGGTTATCATGAAGTCAAAGTAGGTTTTCAATTGTGCCTCCGGAACGAGAATTTGATGGGTAATTATAGCATATTATAAGACTTTAAGTCTAAATGATATAATATTCTAGGTTTAAAATTTAATATTGGAGGTTTGAATGGGTGACAAAGAAGATTTTGAAAAGTTGGTTGAGGGTTTAAATGTCGTGATAAGCGAACCTGAAAGTAAAGGAGAATGGAAATTCGGACCATCAAATCCTGTTCCCATGATTGAATATTTAACATCAATTGGTAAAACCTGTAATGATCTTGATGAAGCTCAGGTTAGGGAGAATGTAGGGGCGACCTGGGTGGCCCGAGAAGGCACGAGCGAACTTCCAGTTCCGTTTGTAGATTTAGTCTTGTAATCCCCCTATATGGGGGATTTTTGATTTAAATGGTAAAATACGCACATGCTTGAGAGAAATGATTTTTTTGGGATATATGAGGAAAAATTGAATCTGGCTGAGCTGAGCAAGAATAAGTATTCTCTACCTGTAAAATCGGAGGATGTTTTGGGAATTTATAAGCCGATGTTTTCACCTGAGCATAAGGGAGAAATGGCTACGGCCGTAGATATTGCGGTAGTGGATCCGAGAGTGAAAGAAACTGAGATATTGTGCCCCTGTGATGGAGTGGTGGTTAGTGGAGTTTTGACGAATACTCAGTGGGGAACAGGTTCAGAGCATAAAAATTTGCTAAATTGGGTTCAAATTAAAACGAGTGATAATGAATTTTTTGAACTTGCACATATTACACCTATAAATAGAAGGATTTTGAGGGTAAATGACAGAGTTAATAAAGGAGAGGTAATTGCAATAGCTGGACTAAACGGGAGAATGACTGAAACTGATGGAAAGGTGGATTCGCATGTACATATGTTTGTGTATAAATATGTTTTTGGTAAATATGTGGGGTTGAGAATAAATTGGGA
The DNA here is from genome assembly GCA_964439805.1 of uncultured Pseudomonadales bacterium. Classification (GTDB taxonomy): domain Bacteria; phylum Patescibacteriota; class Microgenomatia; order UBA1400; family MFAQ01; genus MFAQ01. Next base: position 28,812 of record CAYTOI010000009.1, read on the forward strand.
GTGATGGTGCGTGGTGTTAAAATAATCCCATGGTATATGACTTTAAGGAAATAGAAAAAAAGTGGATAGAAAAGTTTGAAAGTTTTGATGGCTTTAAAGGTAAAGATTTTGACAGCAGGGAAAAGAAATACGTATTGGTAGAGTTTCCATATCCATCAGGTGAAGGGTTACATGTAGGACATGCTTTTTCGATGACTGGTGCCGACGTATATGCTCGGTTTTTGAGGAAACAGAATAAAAATGTAATGTTTCCCATGGGATGGGACGCTTTTGGACTACCCGCTGAAAACTATGCAATAAAAACAGGAATTCAGCCACAAGTAACTACAGATAGAGTGACTAAATTGTTTAAGAAGCAGATGAACGCGATGGCATTTTCTTTTGATTGGGATAGGGAAGTAAATACAACTCTGCCTAACTACTACAAGTGGACACAGTGGATTTTTACCAAACTTTTTGAGAAAGGACTTGCGTTTAAGAAAGAAATGCCTATAAATTGGTGTCCCTCTTGCAAAATAGGACTAGCTAATGAGGAAGTAATTGATGGTAATTGTGAGAGATGCGGAACAGAGACTTCTAAGCGAAACATTTCCCAGTGGGTGGTAAAAATTACAGCATATGCTGATCGATTGCTTGAAGGTTTGAAAGACACGGATTTTATTGAAAAGGTGAAGGCGGCGCAGGTGAATTGGATTGATCGCAAATCTGGTCGTTTAATTAGATTTGCGATCAAAGAATTCAAGAACTCAAGGAATCAAGAGCTCGAGATAGATAAAAGTACAAGTGAAAGTTATATTGAGGTGTTTACGACTAGGGCAGATACCCTTGCGGGAGTGGAGTTTATAGTGATTGCGCCGGAGCATAAAATAGCACAAGAACTCAAGAACTCAATGAATCAAGAGCTCGAGATAATGAATGAATATTTGGATAATTATGCAAAGAGAGATATTAAAGATAGAAGTGAGAGGAAAAAGACGGGAGTGCTTTTACCAATTAAGGCAATTAATCCTTTGACTCTTAAGGAAGTGCCAGTTTATGTTTCGGATTATGTATCGATGGATTTTGGAACTGGGGCGATAATGGGAGTGCCTTCGTTAGACGCTCGAGACAAAGAGTTTGCTGAGGCTCTAGGTATATCATTTGACCCAAACTTTGAGCCAAGTGAAAATAATATTGGAGAGAAAAAAGTAACCTATCACTTAAGAGATTGGATTTTTTCCCGACAGCACTATTGGGGCGAGCCGATCCCGATGGTTGATTGTTCTAAGTGCGGCTGGGTAAGTGTACCAGAGGAGCAGCTTCCAATTGTTTTGCCAGAGGTAGAAAAATATCAACCAACAGAAACAGGTGAGTCTCCACTTGCTAACATTTTGACTTGGGTAAATACAACATGTCCTAAGTGTGGAGGAGAGGCAAAAAGAGAAACTGATACCATGCCAAACTGGGCAGGAAGTGATTGGTACTTTTTACGATATTGTGATAATAAAAATGAAAAAGCTTTAGCTGATGTTGAGAAAATGAAGTATTGGCTTCCAGTAGATATATATGTGGGAGGGGATGAGCACAATACTTTGCATTTGCTTTACAGTCGATTTATTTATCAATTTTTGTTAGACCTTGGGGCTGTTCCCAAAGAGATTCCTGAGCCATATAAAAAAAGACTTTCTCATGGGGTAATTTTGGCGCCTGATGGTAGAAGAATGAGTAAGAGTAA
>CAYTOI010000009.1:30625-43569 GCA_964439805.1 uncultured Pseudomonadales bacterium
TTTGGCTATTAGTAAAGAGGACTTGGGAAAGATGATAATTGTGTTGTCGGTTTTTGCGCCATTTGTGACAGAAGAACTTAGGAGTGCTCTTGGAAACACAGGTAGTGTGCATAACGAATTGTGGCCGGAAGTTGATGAGAAATACTTGGTGGAAAGTGAAGTAAACCTTTCGGTAGCAATAAATGGCAAGATGAGAGCTGTGATAAAAGTGGCGCCAGACGCTGATGAAACTGAAGTAGTGGAAATAGCGAAGAAAGAAGTAAATGTTGCCAAGTATTTAGCCGAAGGTGAGCTGATAAAAACGATATACATAAAAGGCAAAACCCTAAACTTTGTGGTTAAAGCGTAAGGTTTATATCCTGGATTCCGGATCCCCGATGGAATAATCGGGACAGGCAGGTTCGGAATGACATTTTTTTGCAATAAAAAAACAACGTCTCTTAAAGAGACGTTGTTATTGCATATATGGCAAGCAAGATGATGTTAAACATACCAAAAAGTAAACAGTTTGTCTGGTAGTTATCTTCGACCATACCTTCTGAATGATACCCATACCAGATTTCTGTTTGGATGATGGATATCAGTCGATTTATTGTGTGGGAAAATATCAAAAGTGCAATCCACTGGATATAGACAGGCATTTCGAGATATTGCCCAATTGCATCTCGATACCATAGTGAGACGTAGATCGATGTCCAGCCAAGAAGTGTGACGATTGTAATTAATGTCACCTTAAAAAGCCAAGAAATTGTTCTTCCCAGCCAGGGAAAGAAGATATTGATGGTGAGTTTAAAGGTTGCAGTCAGAAAATTGCCAATCAGAGATTTCCCATTTTGGATGAAGGCGATTGTTTGCCCTGCCTGTTTGGCGTACTTGTGATTTTGCCCTTCACCGGTGTGAAAATATCGGGAAAGGTGTGTGAGTGGACTTTTTGTAAACTGGAACGACGAATTTATACGGTTGCTCAGTTTTTGCAAAAAGCTGATGGCTTTGAGAATTCCTTGAGAGTATTTGAAGTATCTTCCTTCGGAATACTCGAAGTAGAAATAGAGATTCCAAAGCGGATCCCCTAAAAAATCGCCTAGCGTTTGCTTGGTTGGTGAATGCTTTTTTGGCATTTGGCCCTCCTCTGGGCATAAGTTTAGTTTTTAGTCGAAATGCGATTGAGGGGAGTTTAGCACCACTGAGGCTAAATGTCAAGTTCTATAGGGTGTTTTGTGCCTGAGAGGTTGATTTGGTTGTAAATGTCCTATATAATACAGATATTACATTAAAATTTGGTCTGGAGGCAATACTATATGAGCTCGAATAGCTTGAAGTGGGTTTGTTTTATTTTGTTGATTTTGGCGATAGCAAATGTGGCAATATTTCGAACAGTTACTTCATCGTTTTATTCTATGTCTTTAACCTTACTTGTTATACTTTTTGATCGTTATCTGGAAAAGACGAAAAAAGATGAAAGGGAAGCAGCCAGGGATGCAGATTTAAAAAAACGAACTCGTGAATTTTTTTATATAATCCGGGATCTTTCTGCAATTGGCTTTAAGAGTGATGGAGAGACCTCAGCTGTTCGTGAGGCTGGGAGTATTGAGGTAAAAGTCACTGGTCCAAAAGGAACTGCTATTTTTAAAAAACCACAGTTTCATCCTGAAGATTGTTACGATGGAAGACTTTGGGTTTTGGATGATGAAAAAGAGCCACTGAATCAAAAAATGGCTATTTTCTTTCCGACTCCCTTAAGCGATGAGGGACTTGTTTTTTATAAAGATTAATTTTTAGGCGCCTATTGAAACGGGCGCCTTTTTAGTGGCTAAATTTGACAATAGGGGTAAGATTTATGTATGGAGGGAAAAAAGAATAGAAGAGTAAGGCCTGGTACAAAAGGTGAAGGTGGGTACTACAGAATAGTAGTGCGACCGAAGTGGGAGTTTACGGATTTTCGTTATCACGATGTGGGTGAGCCTGGACATATTCAGAGACTTGCTGGACTTAGAGAAAATGGCCATTGGGCAACACATGCTTGGCTAATTGGAAAGACTGATGCCCACTTGCATGGAGGACGAATAATTGCGGATAGTGAAGGGGCAAAAGAAGTTTTGGAACAGCTGAGCACTGAACCAGTACAAGTTAAAGCAGATTTATTTAAAGCTCATGACAGAGAAAATATTCCTGAAAGGCTAAAGCCGACTGATGCCCAAAAAAAGGCTTGGGCAAAAAACATTAAGAAAGCACAACAATCTTAATACTGATGTGTTTAAGCTAAACTGAGTAATGTCCGGAAAAACAATAATTTATATTGGGGTGTTTATAGGCAGTACTGCTGGTAGTTATTTACCTGTTTTGTGGGGCGGGTCGATGTTTTCTTATACAAGTGTTTTGCTTGGAGGAATTGGGGGAATAGTAGGCTTGGTGGTGACTTATAAATTGATCAACGGTTGATTTTTGATTGTGAACTATTGAATAACTAGATGAGGAGTATTGCTTGCATTCTCTCTGGAGAGAAAGTCTATTCGATCGTTGTTTGCATTAACTAAGATGAAAGTGACATCGCCACCTAAATTTTTGCGAACCAGATCTGTAACATTAAACTCTACAAATTGATTGGTTTTGGCCCCCCTTATAGAGCTGATTTTTGTAACCCTTAATGGTCTGTTGTTATAGGTAATCAATTCTTCTGACCAGTTGTTGCTGTTTGAAGAATAGATGCTTTGGGTTGTGTATTTGGATGCTGAGGAGGTTGTGTAGAGACGCAACAAAGCTTTATTTATTGTTTTGTTTTTTTGTTCAGAGAGGTTGAACTGTAAATAGCTTGAAACTTCTGGGTTTCTGTTTGCAGCAAGGTTGGTACTTTTACCATAGTTTTTTGTTGGATAGGAGGAAAAAACAGTGGCGTCAGCTTTTGCAGAAAGTGTTACAGCTGTAGAAAGTGTGGGGAATACTGAGGGGGTTGGAGTTAGTGTGATAACTGGTGTAGTGGTAACGGAAGGAGTAACTATGGAGGTAGGAGTTATTGTGGTTGTTAAGGAAGGTGTTGCAGACGGAGTCGGGGTAACGGTAACACCGTCATTTGGGTTGGTGCCGTTGATGTATTCTTCCAGGTCTGAATATTTGTCCTTGTCGTTATCTGTAGAAATGTTGTGTGATAAGTTGAAAAAATTATCCATTTCCCATTTATCTGAGATGCCATCAGAGTCTTCGTCTTTACAGGCTACACCTGATGCAATTGTGACCCAGCCTTGTTCGGGAGTTTCTGAAGGAGAGTTGATGATTTTTCCAGTGCCGTTTTTTACATCGTTAACTATTCTGGTGTCTATAATGTCTCTTCGGTTATACCATTTGCCATCACAGTCAATTCCCTGGCTATTTCCCGCTCCACCTTCGGCCAGTGTTTTTACATATGCATCCTCGGCAGATAATAGTTTGACATCTGGTGCCGGTGCCATTGTGGAAGTTAGTACAGTTTTTGGGTCTACACCTGATTTGAATGTCACCCAGTTTTCTTCGGGAATGCTCTGGTTGGGTCGTCGAGGACCAATATTTCCTTTGACAAATAGTTTTCCAGGAAACCAGGTTCCGTCATCATGAGGTATTATTTTTAGTTCATCTTCTCCCTTTTCTGTTCTAGGTCCGTTTTTGTGGTAATTATTAATCCAGTTGACATAACTTTCTCCGGTGGGGCAGTTTAGTTGTTGCTGTGAAAATGAAGCACCTGGGTTGTAGGTAACATTATTAATAACTTGCGCAATTCCACAAAGTTGCATTAGTGGTCCACGATCGATGTTGTGGGCCATAAGATTATTTAGTACGGAAATATTTTCTGATCCTTTTCCTGAGGTGGTTTCGCCATCTTTGTAGCCACCAATTAAGAGGCCCTTGCTGTGACATCCCTTCGGATGGGTGCTGCAGTCTAGTCCTTCTGAGATAATGTTCCACTGAACAGTAGAGTCAAATACTCTATACCACAAAGTAAAATTTTCATCCGTTGACCAACTAAAAGAACTGTGATCTACAATAATGTTATAAAGAGGGACTTTGTTGTTGGCGATAATAATGGCGTGATTCATGCCACCTGGACCAGGTCTTGAAGTGATATATCGGATAATAACATCATGTGTTTGGACATTTAGTGTTTCAAAACTTCCAGTACCTCCATTTCGTAATGTAATACCGCCACCTGGGGCAGTTTGACCAGCGATAGTAATAAACGGTTCGACTATGTTTAGTGCTTTAGACAAAACTATTGTGCCTCCAATTCTAAAAACACAAGTTCTTGGACCTTTGCTTTCGACACATTGACGAAGACTTCCTTCACCAGTATCGTTTAAATTTGAGACGATTATTGCCTTGCCAAATCTTCCTCCAACGGTGTTAGACCCAAAACCTTCGGCAGTTGGGAAGGCCTTTACTGGTTCGATTGAAGCTTTTGCAAGCATACGAATTGCTTGTTGGGAGATAAAAATTATGAGAAACCCGCTTATGATGAGGGTAGCGAGAAGTAGGGGGTTGGATCCGTCTAACTTTTTGAACGGTCTGTATCTTGCCATAATATTAGATTACTCCCGTTGTAATAAATCTGCAAATTCAACGAATTAGTCATTATTTTTTGAAAAATAATTTTATTTTAAAAATTATCAGTAATGAGAGTGTTTTTTGTGGCTAAATGAAGATGCTTCTGTTATTATTTTTGTATGGTTAAAACTAAAAGTTCTATTAGGTCAATGTACAACCCCTTGTTGGTTGCATTATTAGTAGTCGGATCTTTCTTTTTGGGAAGACTTTCTTTGGAGGTTGCAAACCTTAAGAAAGAAAAAACCGCTCCCTCTCCGACAGCTGCAGCACCATCTCAACAAGCACCCCAAGCTGAGAGAAAGTTGGATGTAGCAAGTCTTAAAGGTAGGGCCAAAAAATTGGGTTTGGATACTGGAAAGTTTGATGCTTGCTTGGACGGTGGAACATATGCTGCAAGAGTTGCTACTGAACAGAAAGAAGGACAAGGGTTTGGAGTTAGTGGAACACCTTCATTCTTAATCAACGGTGTTTTGGTAGTGGGAGCACAACCTCAAACAACCTTTGAGACAATTATTGACGCTGAACTTAAAAACGGTACCGGTGACGCAGAAGCCAAAAAGCTAGGTGAAGATGGTAAGAGAAACAAAATGGCCTATGGAACCGGTCCTGTAAAAGGAGCAAGTAACGCCAAGATTAAGATTGTGGAATTTACAGACTTTGAGTGCCCATTCTGTGAAAGAGCCTTTCCAACCATTGAAGGTCTCATGAAGAAGTATGAAGGAAAGATCAGCTTGGAGTATAAGAGCTTCCCCCTTCCTTTCCATGCTAGTGCTCAAAAGGCCGCTGAAGCCGCACTTTGTGCCAATGATCAAGGTAAGTTTTGGGAGATGCACGACGACATGTTCACTGCTGCCCAATAAGGTATAGTTTTATACCTTTCGATACAGTAAAATACAGCTGATGAAAATATCCAATTTCTTAGCTGTATTTTTTGTGCTGTATATGAGCATTTTTGGGATATGTATGAAGGCAGAAGCCACTGAGGTAGTAGTGGCTACAAAAGAAGCCGAAATTGTGATGATTGATGAGTCTTCGGCTGTGCAAGATTTGACGGTTCCAAAGGTAAAAGTGGATAGAATGGTGGCCTTGCTTGAGTCTCAGGAAGTTAAAAACTGGTATCCATTTAACTTTATGAAGCTAGGAATAAGAAGAGCTGTGGATGGTGGAGTATCGGTGAACACAATCGTTCTTTTGTTTTTGTTTCCACTCGTGGCTACTTTGGTGGCCTTTTCGCGACAAGTTGTAGGACTAAACGGATTTGGAATGATTACTCCAACTTTGCTGGCTATGGCATTTTTGTCTACTGGAGGACTGGTGGGTATTTTGATGCTTAGCTTTGTTGTCAGTGTGGCTATACTTGGTAGAACCTTGATTAAAAAAGTAAAGGTTCCCTTTTTGCCAAAACTGGCAATACTTCTATGGATTGTTTCAATGTCAGTTTTGACTTTGATAGTGGCTTCTCCATTAGCTGGGCTATCTCGCTTTTTTGAAATTGGAATTTTCCCGATTATTTTGTTTGTGAGTGTGGCAGAGACATTTATTGAGGCCCAAATAACTAGAAACTTTTCTTCATCTATGACTATGCTCATTGAGGCAGTGATTTTGGCCGTAGTTGGCTACAAGATGATGAGTTCCCAGCTGATACAGTCTTTGGTTTTGCTTAACCCAGAAGCCATGAGTGTTTTGATTTTGCTTTTGAATTTATTGATTGGACGATACAAAGGTCTTCGGTTTTTGGAGATGTGGAGATTTAGAAAATTAATTCTAAGATAATGAATAGATTTGCTGATGTATTGGGCTTAAATGCTAGATCGGCAGATTATTTGGTACTAAATAAAAAGGCGGCGAGAAAACGAGCAGATGACAAGCTCTTGACCAAGAAAATGCTAAAGAAGGTAAAAGTTCCGCATCCTATGCTTTTGGGGACACTTTCTTCGGTGGCTGGGGTACGAAAATTTAACTGGGGAAAGCTAAAAGAGGGATTTGCCATAAAACCAGTTCAAGGGTTTGGGGGACAGGGAATAATGCTAATTAAACGACCAGCAAAGGAAGCTGGGTACTTTTGGACAGTGGACGGTAAAAAGGTAGGGCTGGATGACCTTTCGATACATGCTCAAGACGTTGTAGAAGGAAAATACTCTCACAATAACTTGCCAGACAAGGCCATGATAGAAGAAAGAATAAAGATTCACCCAAAGTTTAAGAAGCTGGCAATGGGTGGAGCTCCTGACGTTCGAGTGATTGTTTTTAATAAGGTTCCGGTAATGGCTATGCTTCGACTCCCGACAGAAGAGAGTGCTGGTAAGGCAAATTTGCATCAAGGAGCAATAGGGCTAGGAATTGATATGGCCACAGGAATTACTACTCATGGAGTTTATAAAAATAATTCTATTAAGTATTTTCCTGATTCTAATAAGAAGGTGAACGGAATTTCTGTTCCCCATTGGAACAAGATTTTAACTATGGCGGTAAAGACTCAGATAGTTTCTAAACTACCGTATTTATCTGTGGACATGTTAATAGATGAAGATAAAGGGCCAGTGGTGCTGGAGCTAAATGACCAGCCTGGGCTTTCTATTCAGATTGCAAACATGGCCGGACTACGTAGAAGACTCGAAAGAGTAGAGGGTTTGGACGTGGAAGAGGCAGAAAAAGGAGTGAGAATTGGCAAAGCTTTGTTTGCTAGTAAGTTTGCCAGTAGAGTAAAGTTTACTGGAGAAGAAAAGCCGGTAATTGGAATTTTTGAAAAAGTCAAGGTAAAAAATAGTAAGAAAAAGTGGATTGAGATACCTGCAAAAATAGATACTGGTGCGAGAAGTACTTCAATAGACAAGACTTTGGCAAAAGAGCTTGGGCTGCTTACTGATGATAATGTTTTGTGGAAAAAGAAAGTTAAAAACTCTTTGGGGGTAGAAGAGCGGGTGTTGGTGGGGATTACATTTCGACTAAAAAACCGCATAATAAAAGGACGTGCAGGGGTAACTGATAGAAAAGATTTGCGAAGGCAGATGTTGATTGGTAGAAGAGACTTGGTGGATTTTGTGGTTGACCCTGGATTAGTAAAATATAGAAAGTAATATGGAAAAAACTCAAGAACTCAAAAACTCAAGAACTCAAGATGTTGAATTGATTAAAAGTAAGATGCGAATAGCGTACCTACACCGAATTACTTTTGACGAGAGTGAAGCCAGATTTTTGGAAGAAGCTAAAGATCTTGGAATTGAGCTAGTTAGTATTAAGTATCGAAAACTGAAGCTAGTTGATGGAAAAATAATGTTTGGGAATATAGACATGAAGGATTTTGATGGTTGGTATTTTCGCTCTGTTGGGTCTGAGCTGGAGTGGAGTAAATTACTACAATTTTATGCTAGAAAACACAATATTCCTGTAGTTGATGAATACCTAAAAACCGAAGGTCCGCTTCGACGCTTTAAGTCGATAATGACTTGGCAGCTATTGGAAGCTGGAATAAATTATCCAAAATCGGCTTATGTGGAAAGTTTGGCTGACTTGAAAAAAGAATTACCTAAATGGGAATTCCCCGCCATTGTAAAACTGTCTCAAGGTGGTCGTCATGGTATGGGAACCTTTTGGATTCGTGAGATGGGAGATGTGGAAAAACTTATTCATGTTTTGGAAAACAGACGAGAAAAAGCCAAGGAAAAAGGTGAAAAGCAAGTTCCGATGAGAGGATTTTTGATTCAGGAGTATATTCGTAATGATGGAGATTATCGTGTAATGACTGTAGGTTATAAATGTATTGGGGGTTTTAAGAGAATGGTTAAGGAAGAAAAGTTGATATTGAATAAGAGTCAGGGAAACTCTGTCGCTGTAAAAGAGTTGCCAACTGATGTTGTCGATATTGCCGAAAAAGCAGCAAAGTGTTTGGAAGTAGAGGTGGCTGGCACAGACATAATCCGAGATATTGAGACAGGGAAACTATATATTGTGGAAGTGAATGAAGCTCCACAGTTTAAAGTTTTTGAGAAGAGGACGAAGGTTAAGGCTGCAAGGTTAATATTGGAATATTGCAAAGAAAAGTTTCAAAAATGAATATTTTTACTTTTCTCCAGTACTTATCCAGCAGAAAAACCGAACACAATTTGGCCAGCGCCAAATTTGTTCTTGTTTGCAGTCAAAAATTTTTGAGTACAAAAAACCTGCTTTTTGACTTTGCGCAATATTTTTCTTTTTGGACAAGTACTTCGAAAATATTTAAAAAATATTCAGTATTATAAATATGAAAAAGATATTAATTTTAACCAGATATAGAGGGGAGTATGAACCCAAGAGATTGGAGGAAGAGTCTTTGAAGCTTGGGTACGCTGTAGATAGAGTAAATTATGAACATATTCGCTTGGGTGTGGGCTTAACAGGTAAACCAATAATTGATTTGGGACCAAACAAAAAACTGGAAGACTATGACTTAATAATTCCAAGGGCAGCCACCAAGAGGGGCGCACCTAGTATGTTGGGAGTAAAAAGCGTGATTTTGGAATATGTGGAGAATAGAAATCAAGGAATCGAGAACTCAAGGAATCAAGACAATGAAAGTGAAAGTAAGACTATAAAGGTGGTTAATGGAGAGAGTTTTAAATTGTTTCCTTTGATGGGAAAGCTGGAGCAAGGTGTGCTTTTGGCCCAAGCTGGGTTACCTGTAATACCATTTGTAACATTTAATGGAGTGAAGGGCTGGAAAAGATACTTGGAAGTTCTCTCAAAAAAGAAGGTTCCTTTTGTCCCGGTAATGGTAAAGGCAAGGTTTGGTTCTCATGGAAAAAATGTGAAACTGGCTGAAAACATGGAGAAGCTGATAAAACTTTCTTTGAAATACAGCGAAGGTGATGTATTGATTCAGCCTGTAATTACCGTGAGGCGATGGTACAGAGTGTTGGTTTTGAATGGGGAAGTGCTTGGAAGAATGAAACATAGACAGAAAGATAAATTTAAGACCGAAGACATAATAGAAGAAACTCTGAATATAAAGCCAAAGTTTACTAAACTTCAGATGGCTGAGTTGGACAGGGTTTGTTTGGAAGCTGCTAAAGTTTTGAAGGCTGATTTTGCGGGACTTGACGTGGCTTGGGATGAAAGTTCTCAAACCTGGAGAATATTTGAGGTGAATAGAACTGCACAGTTTAAGTGGTTTGAGAGAAGTAAACTTGGAGTGAATGTTGCAGAAAAGTTGGTGGGGTGAGATATTTTTAATATGCCAATATCAGATTTTTTAAATCGAAAGAAAAAACCAGTCAATGTAAAAGACAATGAGATTGTTGCGGTCGTGCCTCCAGAGAGTGAAGAGTGGAAGGAGTGGGAAAAAAGAAGTAAAGAAAAAGAACGTGATATGACAGGAAAAGAAGCTCCTATTCCGAGTGTCGTTGGTGTTAATTCAGAAGGGAGTTCGGGAAAGTTAAGGTAGTCTCTATTTTGACATATGAGAAAATAAGGGTATGAAAGTAGCAGTAGGAATTTCTGGTGGAGTAGACAGTGGCGTATCGGCGCTTCTTTTGAAAAGGGCTGGTTTTGACGTGGTTGGAGTCCATCTTTATTGCTGGCCACCAAAAAGTGAGGTGGAACGTGATGGGGTAACAAGAGAAGAGTGGATAAAGAAAAATGGTTGTAGGGCGGATGAAGATAGAGCAAGTGCCCTAAAAACTGCCTTGGAAATAGGAATTCCTTTTAAAGAACTGGATTTTTCGGAAGAATATAACTCTCGGGTTATAAAGTATTTTTATGATGAGTATGAAGCTGGGAGAACCCCAAACCCTGACGTGTTGTGTAATTCGGAGATTAAGTTTGGATTGTTTCTTGAGTGGGCGTTGGAAAATGGGTTTGATGCAATAGCTACTGGTCATTATGCAAAAAATCAAAACTCAAGCTTGATTGCTTTTGACCACAATCCTTCGTTGGCGACCGTCGGTTCAAATTCTCCTGCGGAATTTGCCCGTCTCAATTCTCAGCTTGAATTTCCAACTTCGTTGGAGCCAAGCAATTCAAGCTTCCGAAGTGTCGCACAAAGGACTGATAGTCTTGCAAACAATTTGAGTTTTTTGCAAATTCCGAAAGATAAGCATAAGGATCAGACGTATTTTTTGTGGAAATTGACGGAGAAGGAATTGAAACACGTAATATTTCCCCTTGGGAATTTGCTGAAGAGCGAGGTGCGGGAGATTGCTAAGGATGCTGGTTTGACTGTGGCAGATAAAAAAGACAGTCAAGGAATCTGCTTTGTGGGGAATGTGGAAGTGAGAGAATTTTTGAATAGAAGGCTAGAAGAAAAACCTGGAGATGTTGTGGATAAGGATGGAAAAGTAGTGGGGAAACATAAAGGGGTAGCTTTTTATACCATTGGGGAAAGAGGAGGGTGGACACTTGATCCAAGAACTCAAAAACTCCAGACATCAAGAACTCAAGATGGGGATGTTACGAAGGTTTATTATGTGGTGGATAAGATTGCTAGTACAAATACCTTGGTAGTAGGAGATAAAAGTGAAGTAATGAGTAAAAAAATAACGGTTGGAAGTATAAGCTTAATAGACCATAAGGAAGGCGAAATGATGGATAGAAATGATTTGTATGTGAGGATTAGACATGGAGGGGAGTTGTTCAAGGTTAAAGAACTCAAGGAATCGAGAACTCAAGGTAAGGAGTTGAATTTTGAACTGGAGAAGGAGGTTTTTGGAGTGGCTAGTGGGCAAAGTGCAGTTTTTTATACTGAGGCTGGGGAGTGTCTAGGTGGAGGGGTGATAGTTTGAGCCTAGGACTTGACTAATAACTATAGGTCTGATATCATATCAAAGTCATGAATTTTGACAAAAAATCTAAATATTTCAATTAAGGAGTGAAAGGTGAAAGAAATAATTTTTGGTTTTATAAAAATTTATAAGTTACATATTATCAGTGCAACTGGGCTCTCAACATTTATGGCCGCTGTTTTTCTCGTTGTATTGATTCCCGTAATGGTAACGGTTTCAGCGTTTGTGGTAGCCGCTGTTGCATGGATTGTGATGACAGCCCTTTTTAACTTGGTAGCTGTCGGGTTTTTTCCGATCACTCCAAATGACAAAGGGGATATTGGTTAATTGTTGAATTGGCTGCCCAGGGGGCAGCCAATTTTGTGGCAAAAGATGGTTGAATTGTTATCTTGTCAGGCATGAAAATGTAAATTTTTGGCAAAAAAAATAGACCCGGACAGCTCGTTGAGCGCCGGGTCTTGTGGTTCTACAAACTATTCAAGACTTGACTGGTGACTTCCCACATTTCTTCCTCTGATTCGACAACATGAATGCGTGGATGTTTAAGGTGGGAGAGGTGCTCACGGATAAGCATCCGCATCTGGTTAGATTTTTTGGCAAGTTCAGGCTTGATGTCAAAGAATGAATCGTTGACTTTTGGCTCGATGTAGATGATCAGATGGCGGTTCCAAGAGTGCATTATTTCAGCTTCTGCTTGCCCAATTTCCGCGAGCGAGACGATTCCGTCGGTGATAGCAAGAACAGGAAAAAGAATTACACGGTCGAAAGCGAGGTGCTCGGCTTCGTTTTGCGCGTCTTCTTTGGTGTACTCTCGGTTGAAGAATTGAGGATTGAAGTACGGAACGCCCACGGACTTGAATCGCGTGATGTAAGCATTGCGCCAGGTTGAGTCGCCGCAGGTGCCGAAAAGTCCGACAGTTATGTTTTTGCAACGACCAAATAGAAATCGTGCTAGGAACAATATTAATTCTTTCATTTTTTTGCCTCTTTGTGAAAGTAAGGTTTTGGCCCTGAATAGGGTCAATTTGGGGGTATTGTAGCATGTTATGGGGCATATGACAAGTGGGTCTGGATTTGGAGATTGTATTAGGCACAGATTGTGGTAGAATTGGTTATTCCGATTTCGGATTGATTTTTTTAGCCTTTTGCTCTTAATATAGCAATCAGCCAAAATGGCTATTGCGAAGCTAAAAGCAGACTGTTAAAATACTCAAGTTCCTTAAAAAGTGAGCAGCAATATTTATAGAAGTTAAATAAACTTTTTGTCATTTAAGAAGTGGCGAGAGTGACGTAAACTTTTCAATTTTTTTTGAGAATTTGATCCTGGTTCAGGACGAACGCTGGCAGTGTACCTTAAGCATGCAAGTCGAACGGAGATTTTGCATGCCCGCAAGGGCATGCAAAATTTCAGTGGCAGACGGGTGAGGAAAGACAGGAATCTACCTTTTTGTGGGGAATAGCTAGCCGAAAGGCTAATTAATACCGCATAAGTCCGCAAGGAGAAAGTCGTAAGACGCAGAAAGATGAGCCTGTTCGCTATCAGCTAGTTGGTAAGGTAATGGCTTACCAAGGCTATGACGGCTAGGGGGCGTGAGAGCGTGGCCCCCCACAATGTTACTT
>CAYTOI010000010.1:0-43119 GCA_964439805.1 uncultured Pseudomonadales bacterium
AGATGGACTGGATGGAGCAAGAAAAAGAGCGTGGAATCACCATCGTTTCTGCTGCCACTACCGCCTTTTGGACTCCAGTTTTAGAAGGATCCAGGTTCAAAGAAGAACATCGCTTTAATATTATTGATACCCCGGGCCACGTCGACTTTACAGCCGAAGTCGAACGCTCTCTTCGCGTTCTCGATGGTGGAGTTATCGTTTTGGACGCCGGTTCTGGTGTTCAATCTCAAACCGAGACCGTCTGGCGCCAAGCTGACAAGTATCACGTTCCAAGAATTGCTTTTATTAACAAAATGGACGTTTTGGGTGCTGACTACATGGCCACCATCAAAGATGTTCACGAAAAACTAGGCGCCAAGACCGCCATTATGGCTCTTCCTTTGGGCGTCGAAAACACTTTCCGAGGCATAATCCTTTTACTAGAGAGAGAAACCATCATCTGGAAGGGTGACGAAACTGGTGCCAAGTACGAAGTTACCGAAGGCTTCCCAGAAGAAATGAAGGACGAATGTGAGGCTGAAAGAGGCAAATTGATCGAATCCATAGTTGAGTTCGACGAAGCCTTAATGGAAAAATACCTCAACGGTGAAGAACCAACCATCCTTGAGCTCAAAACCGCCCTCAGAACCGCTACCTGCAAAAACCAAATAGTTCCTGTCTTCCCAGGCTCCTCACTCCGAAACAAAGGTGTTCAGCCTCTTCTAGACGCTGTTGTCGACTTCCTACCTTCACCTTTGGACAAGCCCACTATCACCGGCACAAATCCAGAAACCAACGAAGAGGAAACCCGCAAAGCTGATCCAGCCGAGCCATTTTCTGGTCTCGCCTTCAAAATCCAAGCTGATCCACACGTCGGTAAGCTCACTTACGTTCGTATTTACTCCGGAAAAATCACTTCAGGCACCTTTGTTTACAATGCCAGCAAGAGCGAGCGCGAGCGCTTGGGTCGCCTCATGCTTATGCATGCCAACACTAGAGAAGAAGTCGCCGAAGCTGGAGCAGGTGAAATCGTCGGTATTGTCGGTCTAAAAGCCACCAAAACCGGTGACACTCTCTGCGACGAAAACAAGCCCCTCATCCTTGAGTCCATTAACTTCCCAGATCCAGTTATTTCCCTCGCCATTGAGCCAAAAACCAAAGCCGATCAAGAAAAACTAGATTTAGCCTTGGGTAGACTCGCCGAAGAAGATCCTACTTTCCGCATCAAAACCGACCACGAAACTGGCCAAACCGTCATTGCTGGCATGGGTGAGCTTCACTTGGAAATCCTCGTTGACCGCTTAAAACGCGAGTTCAAGGTTGAGGCTACCACTGGTGCTCCTCAAGTTGCTTACCGCGAAACCATCAGCAAGCCAGCCAGAGGCGAAGGCAAGTACATCCGCCAATCTGGAGGTCGAGGTCAATATGGTCACTGTATTCTCGAAATCACTCCTAAGACCAGAGGCGAAGGCTTTACCTTCGTCAACAAGGTCGTTGGAGGCTCAATTCCTCGAGAATTTATCTCTCCTATCGAAAAAGGTATCCGCGAAGCTCTCGACAATGGTGTTACCACCGGTTTCCAAGTTGTTGACCTAGAAGTAGCTGTCGTTGATGTTTCCTTCCACGAAGTCGGCTCTTCCCAAATGTCCTTTCAGATCGCCGGATCCATGGCTATCCAAGATGCTGTCAAGCACGCTGGTCCTTGTGTCCTCGAGCCTATCATGAAGGTCGAAGTTACCACTCCAGAAGGAAACATGGGTGACATTATTGGTGATCTATCTAGTAGAAGAGCCCAAATCGCCGGTACTGCTCAAAGAGGAAATGCTCGTGTTATTACCGCTACTGTTCCACTTTCCGAGCTCTCAGCTTACGCCACAGCCATCCGTTCTCTCACTGCTGGACGTGCCTATTACTACATGGAGCCAAGTCATTATCAGGAACTTCCAAACTCGCTAGCCGCGAAGCTCTTGAAAACACCTACCAATTAAGCTAAAATGCTGCTAAAATAAACAGGCTTAAATCAGCAAATAATAATAATTATAAAAAAATAACAAAAAATGGCAACATACCAAAGAACCAAGCCCCACGTTAATATCGGTACCATCGGTCACGTCGACCATGGCAAGACCACATTAACTGCCGCTATTACCACTACCCTAGCCACTCTAGGTTTTGCAGACGCTCTCCCATTTGACCAAATCGACAAATCCCCAGAAGAAAGAGAACGCGGAGTTACAATCCAAATCTCCCACGTTCCTTACGAGACAAAGACTCGTCACTACGCTCACATCGACTGTCCAGGTCACAGAGACTATATCAAGAATATGATTACTGGTGCTGCCCAAATGGACGGTGCTATCCTCGTCGTTGCTGCTACCGATGGTCCTATGCCTCAAACCAACGAACACTTGCTTCTTGCTAACCAGGTTAACGTTCCAAGACTAGTCGTAGCTCTAAACAAATGCGACATGGTTTCCGACCCAGAACTCATTGAGTTGGTCGAAATGGAAATTCGCGAAAAGTTAGTTAAATATGGTTTCGAAGAAGACACCCCAATCATCAGAGTCTCAGCTCTCAAAGCTCTCGAAGGCGACAAAGAAGCCCAAGAAGGTATCATGAAGCTCATGGACGCTGTTGACACTTGGATCCCAGAACCAACTCGCGAACTCGACAAACCATTCCTCATGCCAGTTGAAGACGTTTTCTCAATCAAAGGTCGCGGCACTGTCGTTACCGGACGTATTGAAAAAGGTGTCATCAAAATCGGTGAAGAAATCGAAATCGTCGGTATCAAAGACACTACCAAATCAGTTGTTACCGGTGTTGAAATGTTCCACCAACAACTCGAGCAAGGACAAGCAGGCGACAACGTCGGTTTACTCCTCCGCGGTATTGAAAAAGACGACGTTCAAAGAGGTCAGGTCTTGGCTAAGCCAGGTTCCATTACCCCTCACACCAAGTTCGAAGCTGAAGTTTATATCTTAGGCAAAGATGAAGGCGGTCGACATAGCCCACTATTCAGTGGCTACAAACCACAATTCTTTATCCGAACCACAGACGTAACAGGTGAAGTCAAACTTGCCGAAGGTGTTGAAATGATCATGCCTGGCGACAACGCCAAGATGTCAGTTGAACTCATTCAGCCAATTGCTATGACAGACGGACAAAAATTCGCTATCCGCGAAGGTGGCCTCACTGTTGGAGCTGGAGTTATTACCAAAGTTATCGCCTAAGGTTTCAAAATTAGCACATTTCTTTAAACAATATGACAGACCAACCACGCATCCGCGTCAAACTCAAGTCTTTTGACCATCGCGTCATCGACGAAGCAGCCAAAAAAATTATTCAAGCTGCCCTAGTCTCTGGAGCAAAGGTGGTTGGGCCTGTCCCATTGCCAACCAAAAAGAAAGTCATTGTCGTTAACTCTTCTCCACACACCGACAAAGATGCTCGCGAGCAATTCGCGATCATGACCCACAAGAGATTAATCGACATTGTCAGTCCTACTAACAAAACCATAGACTCGCTTCAACACTTAGATCTCCCTGCCGGCGTCGGCATTGAAATCAAAATGTAAAAGAATTATTTATTAAAAGAAAACAAAAATACATAAAAAACTGCCCACCTTCTTAAGCCAGAAAGCTGGCAAAAAGGAAGGGAGGCAGATTTTTATGAAAAACAAAATATTATGTTAAATCAAGTATACGCAACCAAAGTCGCAATGACTCAGGCTTTCGCCGAAGGTAAGCGGATCCCCTTGACTGTTCTTACAGTTGATCCTCATACCGTTATCAGAACCAAGACCGAAGAAAAAGATGGATATTCCTCCGTCGTTTTTGGCCTAGGTTCAAAAACCAAAAAAGGTGTGACAACCAACAAAAAATTAAAAGAGATTTTTTCTGCAGACGCTCTCGAAAATGGCACTGTTGTAAATCTTGCCGAAATCTTAGTCGCTGGTTCCACTATTAGTGTCACCTCCGAAAGTAAAGGCAAAGGTTTTACCGGTGTTATGAAACGCTGGGGCTTTGCTGGTGGACCTCGCACTCACGGTCAATCTGACCGCGGTCGTGCTCCTGGTTCTATCGGTCGAGGTACTACTCCAGGTCGCGTTTTGCCAGGTACTCACATGGCAGGACGTATGGGTAATGCTAGTGTTTGCATCAGAAATCTTTCGATCTTTTCTTTTGATCCAGAAACCAACATTCTCAAAGTTACCGGAGCTATTCCAGGTGGTCGTGGCGCCTTGGCCAAAGTAACCATTACCAAGTTGGCAGAAAATAAATAAATCCTATGGCTACTACCAAAAAAACTACCACTCCAAAAGCTGTCAAGGTTACTACCGAAAACAAGGAATCAAACTTCTCCATGTTCAACAAAGAAGTCTCTCCTTCCTTACTTGCTCAAGCTATTCACATTTATCAAGAAAACAGTCACCAAGGTGTCAGTAAAACCAAGACCAGAGGCGAGATAGACGCTACCAAGCACAAAGTCTACAAGCAAAAAGGTACTGGTGGAGCTCGCCACGGTGCAAAATCTGCTCCAATCTACGTAGGTGGAGGTGTCGTCTTTGGACCAACTGGTTACAAAAACTCTCCTCTTTCTTTCAACCAAAAAATGAAAGTCAAAGCCTTACTTGGAATTCTTTCTCTTTACAGCAAAGAGGGAAGACTTTTATCTGTGGACGTTACTTCACTATCTTCTTCAAACACCAAGAAAGCCCTCGACATTTTAGGCAAAGACAAAGCTGCTTTGGTTCACTTCGATGAATCCAAAGAAGTCCTCAACTCCGTCAGTAACCTCAAAAACATTTCTTTGTACTCCGCCAGAAGACTCAATGTCTTTAACGTTGCACAAATGCCCAAGCTTTACTTGACCTCATCTGCTTTAAACCATTTAGTAAGCCGACTAAAACTAAACAAATAATATGTCTACACCACTAGTTCACCAAAACACCATTATTTCTCCAGTCGTTACTGAAAAGAGCCATGCTTTAGTTGCTCTCAACAAGTATGTCTTCAAGGTCAATCCTACCGCTAGCAAATCTCAGATCAAAAAAGCTGTCAAAGATCTTTTTAATGTCGACGTTTTAAGTATCAACACCACAAAGAGAGCTGCTCGCAAGATCCGCTCCAACAAAACTGGTCGATACTCCAAAACTCTTGTTACCAAAAAGGCTATTGTCGAAATCAAAAAAGGACAATCCATAGATGCCTTTAACGATTTAAAGTCCTAATATGAAAACTCAAACTCCCAAAAGACTCCTTTCTCTAAACCCAAAGTCTTCCGGCCGTAACAACACTGGCAAGATTACAGTTAGACATCAAGGTGGTCGCCAAAAAAGATTCTTACGCCACATCGACTGGAAGAGAAACATCAACGTTGCTGCCAAAGTCAGTACTATTGAGTACGATCCAAACCGCACCGCTGACATTGCTCTCCTTGTTTATGGCAATGGTGTCAAAGATTACATCCTCGCCCCAGAAGGTCTCAAGGTCGGAGATGTTATAATCTCTTCTGAATCTGCTGAAATAAAAGTAGGTAACTGTCTTCCTTTGGAAAACATCCCGGTTGGAATTGAAATTCACAACCTCGAGATTACCCCAGGAAAAGGTGCCCAAATGGTTCGCAGTGCTGGAAATGTCGCCACAATTCAATCCAAAGACAAATCTGGAGTTTCTGTAAAGTTACCTTCAGGTGAAATAAGAGTCTTCAAATTAAATGCCAAAGCTACCATCGGTGCTTTAAGTAATCCTCACCACAAAGAGGAAATCTTAGGCAAAGCTGGTCGCAAACGCCACATGGGTATTCGCCCAACTGTCCGTGGTGTTGCTCAAGATCCAAGATCTCATCCACACGGTGGAGGAGAAGGACGATCTGGTATTGGTATGAAGTCTCCAAAATCCCCATGGGGTAAGAGAACTATGGGTAAACGCACTAGAAATCGCAAGAAATTTAGTAACAAAACAATTATTAAACGCCGCTACGCAAAATAAAAAATCATGTCTAGAAGTTCAATCAAAGGGCCATACGTAGACGCCAAACTCATAAAAAAAGTTGAGGTGTTAAAGGCTGCCGGTAAAAAAGAACCAATCAAAACTTGGGCTAGAGCCAGTCAGATTCCACCAGAATTTGTCGGTTTTACCTTTTTGGTTCACAACGGAAAAATTCACAAAGAAGTATTTGTTACCGAAGATATGGTCGGACACCGTCTTGGCGAGTTTTCTCTCACCAGAAACTTCCGTGGACATGGCCGCATTGTTAAGAGAACTCTAACTAAGACTTAAAGACTATGGCAAAAACAGAAAAACCAAAATCCACTCTTATTGTTGCTAAGGCCAGTCATGTTCTTAGTTCACCAAGAAAAACCAACCTTGTTCTCAAGGCTATAGTTGGACGCAACGCTCTCTACACCATCAAACAGCTCGCTGTTCTTCCAAAAAGAGCTGCCGCTCCAATTGCTAAGCTCATTAAGCAAGCTATTGGTAACGCTGTCTCCCAGCACCAACTTTCTCCTGATTCTCTAGTTATTGATTCCGCATTCGCTACCAAAGGTCGCGTCATAAAACGCGCTCACATCGGTGGTCGAGGTAGAACCAAGCCTTACGAGAGAACTTCATCTCACCTTACTTTAAACCTAAGGTCTGTCGTTAGTAGTCCAAAAGCAATCAAATAACATGGGTAAAAAAGTAAATCCAATCGTTTTTAGAACCGGCTACATCTTCCCAACCAAGTCAGTGTGGTTCGCCAATTTCCGCAACTACGCTAAGTTTGTCTTGGAAGATAACAAAATTCGCCGCTTTCTAGAAGAAAAATTAAAACTTGCCGGTATCACCACTATCGACATCAAACGCTCAATCAACTCCGTTGATATCTACATGAACGTTAGTCGACCAGGTGTTGTTATTGGACGCGGTGGTTCTTCGCTCGAAGCTCTAAAGAAAGAAGTCGAAAAACTTCTTAAAATCAATCCAAAAGCCAAAAACTCCGTCAAAGTAAATCTTCACCCTCTAGAAATCAAAAACCCAGATAACTCCAGTTACATAATCGCAGACCGACTTGCTAACCAGCTCGAACACCGCTATCCTTTCCGCCGAGCCGCTAACCAAGCTATCGAAAAAGTTATGGCAGCAGGAGCCAAAGGTGTAAAACTCGTTTTCTCTGGTAGAATCGATGGTGCTGAGATTGCAAGAACCGAAAAGTTCAAGCAAGGTCGCATCCCAACCCAAACTTTACGCGCTAATATCGATTATTGCGAAAAGAAAGCCCTTACCCGTTCCGGTTACGTAGGCATTAAAGTCTGGATCTATACCGGCGATATCATCAGATAAAATACACAACAAAAACATATGTTACAACCAGCAAGACGAAAATATAGAAAAGAATTCCGAGGTAGTATGGGTGGAGTCGCCACCAGATCTGCCGAAATCTCCTATGGAGAATTTGGAATCAAGGTTGAGGAATGTGGCTGGTTGTCAGCCAACGAAATCGAATCCGCTCGCCGCACCATCACTCACGCTACCAAACGTGTCGGTAAGTTTTTCTTAAGAGTTTTCCCTCACAAACCAATTGGTCACAAAACTCCAGGTGCTCGTATGGGTTCTGGTAAATCCGATGTCGGTGGCTACGTAGCCGTCGTCAAGCCAGGACAAATTCTCATGGAACTCTCAGGAGTTAGTAAAGCTGTTGCCCAAGAAGCCATTAGACTCGCCGGACACAAGCTTTCTGTCAAAACAAAATTTGTAGCAAAAGACAATGACTAAAACAAAATCCGAAAAAACCATCGCTAATCTAGACGAGCTAAAAATCAAGTATGCCGACATCAGATTGAAAATAAAATCTGGTCAAGACAAAAACACCAACGCTCACAAAGCGCTCAAAAAAGAAATCGCCCAAATATTAACTTCAAAAAGATCATGAGAAAACACTTAACCGGCACTGTAAAAAGTGACAAAAATACCAATACTGCCATTGTTGATGTCGTAAGATTCAAAGTTCACCCAAAATACCTCAAACGTATTAAGGTCAACAAGTCTTATGCTTCTCACAATGTTTTAGGTGCCAAAGTGGGCAATCGTGTTCGTATCGAAGAGACCAAACCAATTAGCAAAACCAAACACTGGGAAATCACTAAAATCCTATGATTCAACTAAGATCTGTATTAAATGTCGCCGACAACTCCGGCGCCAAACAAATAAAAGTCATTCTAGTTCACGGTGGTTCTCGCCGCAGATTTGGCTACATTGGTGACGTTGTTACTGCCGCCGTCGAAGGTGCAGACAACAATGGTGCCGTCAAAAACAAACAAGTCGTCAAGGCTGTTGTGGTCCGAACTCGCAAAGAAACTCGCCGCGAGGATGGTTCTTATATTCGCTTCGATGAAAACGCCGCTGTCATTATTGATTCTATTGCAGGCAAGCAGCCTCTAGGTACTCGTATCTTTGGACCAATTGCTCGCGAAGTCAAAGATGCCGGATTTAGCAAAATCGCCTCATTAGCACCAGAAGTTGTATAAAGACTATGTTTAAATTCAAAATCAACGATACTGTTCAAATTACTGCCGGCAAAGACAAGGGTCGCACAGGTAAAATCCTCAAGGTTCTACCAGTAGCCCAAAAAGTACTAGTCGAAGGTCTTAATGTCTACAAAAAACACATTAAACCTCGTGGCAACGAAGCGGGTACCATTCTCACCCTTCCTAGGGCAATTTCCACCGCCTCTGTCGCTATTATCTGTACTAGTTGCGGAAAGCCAACCAGAGTTGGTTTTGACGCCTCTCAAACCCCCAAGGTTAGAGTTTGTCACAAGTGCCGACAGGTTATAAAGTCTGAAGACAAAAAATAACATGCAAACTCTAAAAGAAAAATACATCAAAGAAATTCGTCCCACTCTTCAAAAAGAGTTAGGTCTAAGTTCCTCCGAAGCTACCCCAAAAATTACCAAGATCACTGTCAATACTTCTAGTAAAGACTTTAAGACCGACAAAGAGCTTCTTGCCAAAACCAAGGACTGGATGAGTAAAATCACTGGTCAAATCGTTTCCGAAAGAAGATCAAAAAGCGCTATTGCTGCTTTTAACCTTCGTGAGAACGAAATCGTTGGTTTAAAAGTTACCCTAAGAGGTGACCGAATGTACGACTTTTTTCAAAAATTAGTAACCATCGTCTTACCTCGTCTCAAAGACTTTCAAGGTGTTTCTCGAACCACTTTTGACAAGACTGGTAACTATTCACTCGGCTTAGTCGAACAAATAGTGTTTCCTGAGGTAGAGTATGATAAAATCGGTAGAATTCAAGGCTTACAGATTACTGTTTCTACAAGTGCCTCCGATGCGGCTTCAGCAGAAAAACTTCTCGAAGTTCTAGGCATGCCTTTTACCAAAAAAGAAGCAAAATAAAAATAGATACACATGGCTAAAACAAGCAAAATAGTTAAAAGTAAAAGACTCGTAGGTCACGCTACACGAGATCATCACCGTTGTCAGCTTTGCGGCAGACCACGAGGTGTTATTCGTGTTTTTGGTCTTTGCCGTCTTTGCTTCCGCGAAATGGCTCATAGAGGCGAGTTACCAGGTGTTTACAAAATGTCAAAATAATATGGATACAATTGCAGATTTTCTTACTATCATCAGAAACGGTTATCTAGCCAAGATGACTTCCGTAACCACAAACTTCTCCAAGTTTAGAGGCGAGATCGCCAAAATTCTAAAAGAAGAAGGATTTATTGTTGACTACCTCGTTACCGACGGTACTCCCAGCAAAAAAATCACTCTTAATCTTCGCTACTTCGAAAAAGGTATGCCCGCCATCACTGGTATTAAGAAAGTCACCAAACCTAGTGTCCGAATTTATTCCGGTTACAACACTCTTCCTAAGACTCTCTCTGGAGCAGGTACAACCATAGTTTCCACCTCAACTGGACTCCTTACAGGCAAAGAAGCCAAGGAAAAACACCTCGGTGGAGAAGTTATTTGTCAAATTTGGTAAAAAATATATGAGCCGCATTGGAAAAAAACCCCTACACATACCCGAGACCGTCAAAATGGAAGCCCTCGATGGAGTCCTAAAATTCACTGGCCCAAAAGGCACATTAGAATCAGTTCTCCCCAAAGGTATCAAAATTGAAGTTGTCGACGGTGTTATCTCCTTTACTCGCAAGAGTGATGAAGCTTCACTTAGAGCTCTTCATGGTTTAGCTCGCCGCTTGGCTCAAAACGCCATCCTCGGAGTTACCGAAGGCTTTGTCAAAGACCTTCTTTTAATCGGTACTGGATACCGCGTTGCCACTCACCCCGATGGTCTTTCACTTTCTGTTGGCTTTTCTCACCCTGTTATCTTCAAAAAAGTTCCAGGAGTAACCATTACTGTTGAAGGTAACGACAAAATCAAAGTTGTCGGTATCGACAAACAATTGGTCGGCCAAGTCGCTGCAAACATTCGTGAAATCAAAAAACCAGAGCCTTACAAGGGCAAAGGAATCCGCTATGTTGACGAAGTCATCATCAAGAAGCAAGGTAAGTCAGCTACCAAGACTGCTGCCTAAAACATATGAAAATAATAAGTAACCCTCAAAAACAAAGAGAAACCCGCATTAGAGCCAAACTTTTGGCTAGAGTCGACAGACCTCGTCTTACCGTCAAGCGATCCAACGCAAACATTTTTGCTCAAATCATTGATTTGGATGGAAAAGTTTTGGCCGCCTTCGGATCTCAAGCTCTAAAAAACTTCAAAGGTACAAAAACCGAGATGTCTATAGAAGTGGGTAAAAAACTAGGCGAATTGGCTCTCAAAAGCAAAGTTTCTACTGTCGTTTTTGACAGAGGTTCTTATCGCTTTCACGGCCGAGTTAAAGCTTTGGCAGAAGCTGTTAGATCTGCTGGCATCAAATTCTAAATATAAACACAAAATAAACTAAAAATGGCATACTCAGGCAACACCAACAACAGAGGTAACAACAATCCAAGACCAGTCTCGGATAACTTCGAACAGGTTTTAGAAATCCGCAGAGTTAGTAAAAAAACTCAAGGTGGTACAAACGTATCTTTTTCCGCCCTCGTCGTTACCGGTGACAAAAAAGGTAAAGTTGGACTAGGTTTAGCCAAAGCTCCAAACGTTGCTGATGCTATCAAAAAGTCTATCCGCCTAGGTAACCGCGATCTAGTTCAAGTTCCTCTCAGTAACGGAACCATCCCTTACGAAACCAAATCAAAATACGGCGCTGCTAAGGTTCTTTTCCGCCCAGCTCCAAAAGGTACTGGCATCATTGCTGGTTCCGCAGTTCGTGCAGTAGTTGAAGCTGCTGGTATTACCGACATCGTTTGCAAAATCCTCGGTACCAACAACAAAACTAGTAATGCTCGCGCTACTTTCAAAGCTCTCAAACAAATCGAAGCCTTGTCCAAAAAATACCAATTGCTCAAAGCTCTTAAAACAGTTAAGGCTTAAATAACATGAACATACTCACCAATCTTCCAAAAACAACCAAAACAGGCAAAAAGCGCTTAGGTCGTGGACGCGGTTCTGGAGTCGGTGGCCACACAGTTGGTCGAGGACAAAAAGGTCAAAAGACCAGAGGTATCATCCCTCTCTGGTTTGAAGGTGGACAACTTCCTTTGGTCAGAAGAACTCCTTTCATCAAAGGTAAGCATAGATTCCAAGTGATTACCGATCAGCCAACTGCCGTCAACTTTGATCTTCTCAGTAAACACTTCGAAGACAAAGCCGTTGTTGATTCAGTAGTTTTAGCCAAAGTTCTCAAACTAAACGAGAAAGTTGCCAAATTCGGCTTCAAGATCATCGCTACAGGCAAGCTTACCAAGAGTCTAGACGTCAAAGTCCTAGCCTCTGCAGGAGCTATCAAGGCCATCGAAGCTGCAGGCGGAACCTACTCCTTCTCCAAGTAATTCCAACAGAACATTCACAGTCTTATTTCAAGGAGGTATTTTGTGGATAAAAATTCTATCCTGCATCAAGTAAAAATTGACCATTTCCTTTTTCCGGCAACAGCAGTTCAAGATCTAAAAGTAATTTCTTTGTGTCGTTCCCCTTACGAAAAACATCCTCAAGGATGTCCCAATTGGAACTGCAAACTAGGCTGCCCGCCTCATACCAAGCCATTTCTGTCTCTTTATCACCCCAAAGTCTTTGTGGCCCTTTCTCGTCTCGATTTTTGTCAGTATTTGAAGCTAAAAAAGGTACAGCATCCAGGCTGGACAGACAAAGCTCTAAAAAATTCTCGCCACTGGCAAGGACATCTTCGAGCAGCGTTAAAAAACTTCCTGATGCTGACAAAGATACCTTCTGGATTTCAAATAGTCACAAACTCTGAGGCTATGGGTATAAATCTCTTTCAAACATGTCAAAATGAGGGTTTTATTTTGGAAAGAACTCCCACAAACTACGTGTGCCATGTTAATTTATTGGCTAAGCCGCTTATCTAAACACCCTATATTATTGTATAATCTCCGCATATCCTAATCTTTTAAATTCAAAGGAGTTTCAAGTGTCCATATCAAATTCTGTTAAGCACTACAATCGTGTCCCAAAAGCCTGGGCCAACTGGCTCAAAGCCACTGTCGAGCTCTTCTTCTCACCCTTTATCTCAGAACCAATTTTGACCAAAGCTGATCTGGAAATGCATTGTGAGCTTTGGGACACCATCGCCAGAGTGGTGAGAACTGGTCCTGGCCCGGTTGATATTCCCACAGTTTCAGATTCTCATGTTGGGAATAAAACTTTTTACTACAGGATAGGGTCACAATGGTTTCTTGCCATGCCCAACCACGAAATAATTTTAATTGCCGAACCAAGCAGAAACTCAAGCAATATTGTTGGCATAGCAAAAGATATTGATCTTGATTTTCAGCGCAGGTTACTCGCAGACCTTAAGTTCTGGCTCGAAGCTTACTGGGAAGCAAAGTCCTAAATCCTTACCAAAACCCTGCAGCCACCACAGCCGCAGGGATTTTTTATGCCCAAAACTGCCACAAGCTGTATAATATCCTAGAACTATTACTTTAGGCCTTAAACCTATTAAACCTTAACATATAAAGGAGTGACGGATGTCAGATTCAGACAACTATTCAGATTTAGACTTTCTATTCAGTGTCGCAGAGGACATTATTTATACAAAAGAATTAATTGCCAAGTTGGTAATCAACAACAATTCAAATGTAGTTGATAACGTCCTCTATTGGTACTTAGGGACGATTAGTGGTTTTGCTCGAATTGACGTTGATAGCAAAACTCTTCACTTTGTTGCCGGAGTTGGCGATGACGGGCTCAACGAGAATCTCATTTCTGACGATAAAGTTGCTGGTCAGATTGCTGACGATCTAACAGATTTTTTTATGGTTCAGAATCTTAAGCAGCTCATGAGTAGTCCGTTCGGTACCCTAATTGTCATGATCGAATCTGGTTACGACAGTCCAAATGTAAAATCCAAGTTAGAAAACGCCGGAGTCATCTTTCGAGATGAAAGGGCCTATTGGAGAATATCGGATTCAGAGTATGTGTGTATTTTGGTCGGGTCAAAACAGATATACAAAGTCACCAGCTTAACAGCTTTACTTCTCACGGATAAATTAATCCCTCAAAATGACGCCCTAATCGAAAAGATACTGGGTCAAATCATACAAAAGGTCCAACAAGAACAGGAAATAACCATTTTAAAGTTTTTTCCAGGGTCTTACAATCCAAGTTTTTTATTCTCACTATCATAATTTATATATTCCCAAAGAGGACAAAAAATGGAAGACAAAAAACCTGCAAGCGATATACTCATGGCAATAATCGATTTCATCCTAAAAAGAATTGGGGTGGAAAGATTAAATGCTAATGAAAAGATGGTCATAGAGTATGACGGATACTTCATCTGGCATTACAAAAACGAAGACATGCCTCTCTATTACACAGTGGATCTAAAAAGCAATTTGGTTTATGTTCACTGTTACTATTATGAGTATCAAGCTCCAAAATCCGGAGATCTAGTCATCGAAGAGGACGAAATATTGTCCTTGGCTTTTGACATCATGGACTACTTAAAAGAATCCGGCATTGCTCCAAAGTTCTCTATGGAAAAAATTAATCCATCAAGATACAGATCGATAGAAAAATTTTCAAAATCGTAGTTTTTTTTAGAATTTTATTCACCACATAAACCCTGCTCCCGCAGGGTTTTATTTTTGCCAAAATTCCGTCATTGCGAGTTTCGGTATTCCGAACCGTGGCAATCCAGCACTGTCATTCCCGACCTGCCTGTCCCGACTATCTCGTCGGGGATCCACCCTCCAGTTTCTGATGATAGAATAGACAGCAGACTATGAATAATATATTTGCTCCCTTACGCGCTTTGTTTAAAGTAAAAGATCTTCGAGATCGCCTCATTTTTACCGCTTTTATTATCGCCGTTTTCCGTCTTGTTGCTCACATTCCTACTCCAGGTATAAACATCGCCGCTCTTCAGCAGCTCTTTGGTGGCAACGCTTTTCTTTCCCTCTTAGACGTTTTTTCCGGTGGAACCCTTACCAACTTTTCTGTCATGGCTCTCGGCTTAAACCCTTATATCAACGCCTCCATTATTATCCAAATGCTTGGCATGGTAGTTCCCAAACTAGAAGAACTTCAGAAAGAAGGGGACTTCGGCCGCCAAAAACTAAATCAATACACTCGTCTTCTCACTCTACCTCTCTGTTTCCTTCAGGGTATTGCCCTCATTACCTTACTTTCTCGCCAAGGTTTAACCACCACTTCTGACCCACTCAAGCTCGCCGCTATTGTCTTCACTTTGTCCGCAGGAACATCTTTCCTTATCTGGCTTGGAGAACAGCTCAACGATTATGGTTTGGGCAATGGAATTAGTATGATCATTTTTGTCGGTATCGTTAGTAGACTTCCTGTCTCAGCCGCTCAAATATTTTCAACTATAGATTCTTCTCAATACTTTACTTATTTAATTTTCTTATTCTTTGCTTTTGCTGCCGTTTATGCCATTATCCGCACCGGTGAAGCAGTCAGAGAAATTCCTATTCAATCAGCTCGACGTGGTGCCAATACCTTTACCTCTACAGTTTCAAATCACCTACCTCTCAAATTAAATCAAGCCGGAGTCATCCCAATTATCTTTGCTGTTTCCTTTATGCTTATTCCTAGTTTGTTGAGTAGGGTTTTGGCAGGAGTAAATCAGCCAGCCCTCTCTAGTTTCGCCAGTGGTCTTAGTGCCGCCTTGGCACCTAACACTATTCTCTACAATACGATCTATTTCATTCTTGTAGTTGCCTTCTGTTATTTCTACACCGCCGTTGTTTTCAATCCAGAAAAAATTGCCAAAGACTTACGCAGTTCCGGATCGTTTATTCCAGGGGTTAGGCCAGGTAGTAATACCGTAGATTACTTAAACTTTGTTCTCAATAGAATTACCTTAGTTGGAGCTAGCTTCTTAGGGTTAGTTGCCATCTTCCCATCAATTGTTTCTGGCCTTACCGGGGTCAAATCTATTGCCATCGGTGGAACCGGAATTCTTATCGTCGTCTCTGTAGTTCTCGAAATTCTCAAAGCCATCAACTCCCAGCTCTACATGTACAACTACGACAAGTTCCTGGACTAAACCCTTCCGGTCTCACTTCTTTCGACCACCTTCCCTTGACAGGGCAGGTGAAGAAATATAATCATGAATTTTTTGTTTCACTTCTATAATGTTTTTTAGAATTTCTTCATTAGTAAAACGTAATGTTTGTATACCTATTTGTCTTAAGAAAGCATCTCTATCATCGTCATAAGTGTTTTTGTTTTGATGAGAGCTTCCATCAGCTTCAATTGCCAGGTTTAGTTCCGAACAATAAAAGTCCAAAATAAATCTATTAATTGGTTTTTGTCTCACAAACTTATACCCAGTTTGTTTCTTGCACAATATTTTTTCCCAAAATAGTCTTTCTGCTTGTGTTGGAGTTTTCCGATTTATTCTTGCCGCCCAGGTTAATTTCGGCAAATATTTTATTTGCCCATGTGTTTTGCTAATAACCTCAAGGTCAATCTTTCTATTTAACACAATTTATTGTAACGCCCTGCCCTGTCAAGGGAAGGGTTGGGGAAGGGTTTCAGTGTAAAATCAATTTATGAACATCATTCTTCTCGGTGCACCAGGATCAGGTAAGGGCACTCAAGCCGAACTAATTGCCAAAAACTACAACCTCAAACACATCTCAGGTGGAGAATCTCTTCGCAAAGAAGTCGAAAGTGGCTCACGCAAAGGTGAAATCCTTGGTCATATTATGGAAAGCGGTGAATTAGTTCCCTTTGCCACCATCTCATCTGTCATTGAGCCAGTAATTTTGGAAAACAAATCTAGTTTTATTCTCGACGGAACACCTCGAGACCTTGCCCAAGCTGAATATCTCGAAACCTTTTTTGCCGAAAACAAAATTATTATCGATCACATTTTTTATCTTTACGTCCCCGAAGAAAAATTGGTTGAGAGACTCCTCAAAAGAGCCGAGATAGAAAATCGGGCCGATGACACTCTAGAGTCCATCAAAGAAAGATTTGTAGTTTTCCACTCCGAAACCGAGCCAGTCCTAGACCACTTCAAAAAAAATCCCAAATATCAGCAAATTAATGGTGACAAATCAGTAGAAGAGATCGCCGAGAATCTCCGTAATATAATAGGGGAATCCCTATGACTTCCAAACAACAAATAATGACCGAAGGTGGCAAAAGACTTGGCCACATCAAGCTTCTGCTAGCAGAAGCCGTGAAAATTGGTGTAACTCCTCTAGAGATTGACGCCTTGGCGGACAAACTCATCAAAGAGGGTGGCGACAAGCCAAACTTCAAAGGAGTCGATGGTTATCGCTTTGCTACCTGTATCAACGTCAACTCCGGCATCGTCCATGGCATTCCCACCAGCAAGCCTTTTCAGGATGGTGACGTCGTCAAGGTCGACGTCGGCCTCCTTCACGAGGGCTACAACCTAGACACCTCAAACACTATCCAAGTAGGCACCAAAGACCCCAAAGTTAGTAAGTTCCTAGAAGTCAGCCAAAAAGCCCTCGAACTAGCCATTTTTACGGCCAATGTAGGAAATACAGTTTACGACCTCGGCAAGGCTATGCAGACTACTGTAGAGGCTGGAGGCTACTCTGTCATTCGCGACCTTACAGGTCACGGTATTGGCAGACAGCTCCACATGAAGCCCTATATCCCTTGCTACGCAGACCCAATGAGCAAAAGAGACGTTCTGAGCATAGATCAGACCGTGGCTATTGAGATCATGTCAGCCATGGGCGGCTACAACCTTGTCGAGGACCCAGACGGCTGGACGCTTTCTACCCAAGACGGCTCAATCACAGCCATGTACGAAGAGACGGTTTACATCTCTCCAGAAGGCCCCATCATCCTCACCAAGGCAAATTAACTCCTTCTTATTGGTCTTTTTCTCCTAAACTGATATAATATCCCATAATTCATGCATCTTGATAAATAAGGAGTTAAAGTGAGGAAAACTATTTACCTGCTTGGCTGCAAAAACAGTGATAACCTAAGGATTGGTTTGCTCAAAATGAATAGCCCCAGCTTCAACTTTTCAATTATTGATCTGGCGGAATCCAAGTTAAACTTATTCGATTACCTTAAACTATTTTTTGCGCTTAAATCAAAACGAGTAGTGTTTTTTTTGAGCGAGGCATTTTTTGAAAATGAACAGGGTTACACTATCATTCAGTTCTCTTTGAAGAAAAACTATGGATTGTTTATTACATTAGATCTAGAAATAAATTTACCCTCATGGTTTCCCAAGGAAAATCTTTTATATTTCCCCGTACCTGTCTCTGCACAAGAAATAAAAGACAGCTTCGTAAGGCTATTTGGTGCCCAAAACAATAGTCCATTTAGTGGTAATTCGTTTAGTTAAATTCATAAGGAAAACGTAGATAAAATATAATTATTCAAGGAGAATAGTCATGGAAAAAAAGAAAGTTTTGATCCTGTGCCCGCAAGGGGCTGTGGGTTCGGCCAGAAGGTTAGTCGACTCAAAAGATCGAGAAAAAGATTACACTATGGTCAACGTCAGCCTGTTTGGACCCAACCCCAAGGAGTTCTTTGAAAGGCTTAAAAAGTCTTTTGCAAAGTATGACCACGTGGTTGTACTAGTAAACGAAGAGATCTTTAAGATCTATCACCTCAGGAAGGCCATTGAGTTGTTATCTGAGGGCCGTGCTGGCATCTTTATTCGCATTGACGGCTTCAATACTCCACCAAGCTGGTTTCGTGCAGATTTGTTGAAAGAGTCTCAAGGTCTCGTCAAATCTGACCTATACATCGTTCGTGAGCAAAAGCTTTTAAGCCATAGTTTTTAATTTTGTCCGGGGCCCTCGCAAGAGGGTCCTTTTTTGTCCCCAAAAGGTCGTCCCAAATTAGCCACTAGCCAAAGCTAGCTTTCTTTGCTACAATAGCCGTTGCACACAAAATATATGGCTAAAAACCAAATGAATGAGTTTAACGGAGTCGTTTCTGAGTGTCTGCCCAACACCCAATTCAGGGTAACACTCGAAGACGGCAGGGAAATCTTAGCTCATCTTGCTGGACGCATGCGATTACATCGCATTCGTGTAATGCCTGGGGATAAAGTAAAGCTCGAAATGAGCCAATACGACCTAGACAAAGGCAGGATAACCTACAGATCGAACTAACTTTGTTTGCTCTCAAAAACTAATTATTTATCACAACACACAAAACGCAAATGCGAGTTCAATCGTCAGTCAGGCCTCGATGTAAAAATTGTAAAATTATTAAACGCCATGGTAAGGTGTTGGTTATCTGTACCAACGCACGCCATAAGCAAAGACAAGGATAATAAATAAAATAATAATATGCCTAGAATTTCCGGAATAGATCTTCCAAACGAAAAAAGAATTGACATTGCTCTTACCTATATCTATGGTATTGGCAAAAAAGTTTCTCAAAATATCCTCAAAACAGCCAAAGTTGATCCTAGTATTCGTACCAAAAACTTAAACGCCGACGAACTCAGAATTATTCAAACCACCATCGAAACCCTTCCTACCGAAGGAGAGCTCCGCAAAATCGTCCGTGATAGTATCGAAACCCTCAAGAGAATTGGTTCCTACCGAGGTTCCAGACACTCCATGGGTCTTCCAGCTCGCGGTCAAAGAACACGCACAAACTCTCGTACTCGCAAGGGTAAAAGAAAAACCATCGGTGCCGTTTCCAAGGAAGCTGATACAAAATCTGCTCCAAAGGCTCCAGCCGCCAAGGCTCCTACCAAGAAATAATTACATATAAATCGAACAAATCAAATGGCTGACAATAAAACAAAATCAAAGGCTCCAGTAAAAATTAAAAAAGCTAACGCTGTAAGTTTCAAGGGCGGACTTGGCAAAATGTATGTCAAGGCTACCTTCAATACAACCTACGTTACCTTCACCGACGCTACCGGCAATACCATCTGCTGGAGTGCTGCTGGAACTTGTGGATTCAAAGGCGCCAAGCGCTCAACTCCTTTTGCCGCTACTACCATTATTGAAGAAGGTCTCCGAAAAGCCAAAACCCTTGGACTTATGACCACCGATGTCTACCTCAAAGGACCAGGACCAGGCAAAGACGCCGCCCTTCGTGTTTTAAAAACTTCTGGTGTAGAAATTAATACCCTTGCCGACACCACCCCAATCCCTCACAACGGATGTCGCCCAAGAAAACACCGAAGAGTCTAAACTAATAACCAATAACTAAACACAAAACACTAATATGGCCAAATACACCGACCCAAAATGCAGACTATGTCGCCGAGAAGGTACCAAACTGTACCTCAAAGGTGCCAGATGTCTTTCCCCAAAATGTCCTATCGATAAAAAAGGCGCTCAAGTGCCAGGTATGCACGGCAAAAAGAGAGCCAGAGGTCGAATTTCCGGCTTTGGTACTCAGCTCAGAGAAAAACAAAAAGCCAAACGCACCTACGGCGTTCTAGAAGGACAATTCCACAAATACTACGATCTAGCTATCAAAGCTTCTGGAAACTCTTCAGAAGTTATCATGCAGCTTTTGGAATCCCGCTTAGACAACGTTTGTTACCGAATGGGCTTTGTTTCTTCCAGATCCTTAGCTCGCCAGCTCGTTTCTCACGGCAACATCTTAGTCGATGGCAAAAAAGTAGACGTGCCTTCCTTCCTAACCAAGCCAGGTATGACTATCTCTCTTCCAGAGAAAGCCCAAAAATTTGATTTTGTTGCTCCAAACTTAAACGACAAAAACATTCCTGCCAAATGGATGTCCCGCAAAGGCGCCACAGGCAAAATCGATCGTATGCCTACTGCTGACGAAATCGGTTCCGAAATCAAAACCAACCTTATTATCGAGTACTATTCCAGATAATTTTTTAATAATTAACTAACAAACAAAAAAGCCATGTTAGAACCAAACTTCAAGATAAATATCAAAGACAAGGGTGACAACTCTGCTGAGGTAATTATCGAACCACTTCCACAAAATTTTGGACACACTGTGGGAAATGCCTTAAGACGTGTATTACTTACTTCCTTAGTTGGAGGAGCTGCTGTCAGAGTCAAAATCGACGGTGTTACTCACCAATTTTCTACCCTAGACGGTATAAAAGAAGACATCTTGGAATTCCTTTTAAATCTAAAAACTGTAAACTTCTCAGTCGATGGTGATGAACCAGTCGATGTTAAGCTCAGAGTTTCTGGAGAAAAAATTGTCACCGCTGCTGATCTTGATCTTCCAGCTGGTGTTACAGTTGCTAACCCAGATGTTGTTCTCTTCCGCTCCACTTCAGCCAAAAGCAAACTCAACGCTGTTATCACTGTTTCAGCTGGTATGGGTTATGTTTCTGCCGAAGAAAACTCAACTAACGAAGTTGGTGTTATACCTCTAGACTCTTCATACTCTCCAGTCGTTCGAGCAAACTACGTCGTCGAAGCTGCTCGTGTCGGACGATCTAGTAATTTTGACAAAGTCAGACTTACTCTATCAACCAACGGCACCATGACTCCAGAAAATGCTATTCGCGAATCCGCCAAAATCCTTACTAACTACTTTGGTTTCGTAAACTCCGAATCTGCTTACACTGCTGATGAAAAGGTCAAGTCTTCAAAAGAAACCTCCGGTTTCGTTGATGATCTCGATCTTCCAACCAGAGTTTTAAACGCTCTTCGAAAATCAGGTATCAACAAATTATCAGATCTAAAGTCCCTCTCTTTAGCCGACCTTAAAAAAGTCAAAAACCTTGGAGAAAAATCCGCTCTTCAAGTTGTCGAAAAGGCTGCTGAGAAAGGCGTAATAATTGAATAAATATGTCCCGCCGTCATCACGCAAAACTAGCTAAACTTGGTAGAACCTCAAACGAAAGAGCCTCTCTTTTCAAGGTTCAACTCAATCAACTTATTGAGCATGGTACTCTTACCACTACTGTAGTGAAAGCCAAAGTTATCAAAAGACTATTTGACAGACTAGCCTCAAAAGCCGTAGACGGTACTCTATCAGATCGCCGAAGAATAGCTGCTAACCTTAGTCACCCTAAGCATGCCAACAAACTCTTTGATCTGATCGTTCCAGCCATGGGTGGACGCAAGAGTGGTTTTACCACTATTCAAAAAAACATGGTCCGAAGAGGCGACGCTACCACCACAGCTACACTAGCTTTGGTTATACCTATGCCAGTTCGTCCAGAAGTTGTCAAAGAAGTTAAGCCTGTTAGTAAAGAGAAAAAAACAACTAAAAAATGAAAACTACCACTCTAACTCCAAAAGACATTACTAGAAATTGGCATCTCATTGATCTCAAAGGTCAGGTGCTAGGAAGATCAGCTGTCAAAATGGCTACTCTTCTTATGGGTAAAGGTAAAGTTCTTACTGGCGACCACTTGGACAATGGCGACTTCGTAGTTGCTATAAACGCCAAAGATTTCGAAGTAACCGGCAAAAAACTTACCGACAAAATGTATTACTCTCACTCAGGTTACGCAGGTGGATTCAAAGAAGCTTCTCTTCAAATGGTAAAAGACAAAGATCCTCGCAAAGTAATTGAAAAAGCTGTCAAAGGTATGTTGCCAAAAGACAAACACCAACAAACCAGAATGAGAAGACTCAAAGTCTACTCCGATGCCAAACACCCTTACTCAGCTCAATTAGGACTTAACAAAAAAGCAGAATAATTATGGCACAAAAACTTTCCAAAAAATCAAAAATTGCAGTTAAACCAATCAAAACTGTTCCTGTCAAAAAAGGTGTTTTGGCCATGCCAAAAGAATTTTTCTCAGGACTAGGCCGCCGCAAAACCGCAGTTGCCCGTGTCCGAATCTGGCCAGGCAAACAAGAAATGGTTGTCAACGGCAAGCCAATTTCTACTTATTTCAAAGGTGAAGTATTCAAAAAAACTTACAATGCTCCATTCCTCGCTACCGATACCTTGGGTCAATATACTGGCAGTATCAAAGTTGCCGGTTCAGGCCTTATGGGTCAAGTTGATGCTTTGGTTCATGGAATTGCAAGAGCTTTGGTCAAGGCCAATGCTGACACTTACAAGCAAGTTCTAAGAGATAAAGGCTTCTTAACTCGCGATTCTCGCATGAAAGAAACCAGAAAAGTTGGTCAAGGTGGAAGAGCCCGCGCCAAGAAACAAAGTCCAAAACGTTAACGTTCTGTCTACAAACCTTCTGTCATAAAAAATCCTCCTCACGGGGGATTTTTTTGTATATACATTTTTTATTTCTTGATGTATCTTAGAGTGTAATTCAAATTTATTTTTGGAGGCAAACTTGAAAAAACCCCTATACGCTTTACTGATTGCTGATGATCCACAAATGCGTCTCAATGTTTTAACCGAACGCAAACAAATTTCCATTCGTGAAGGTCACCGTGATTACCAAAAAGGACCCCTGATTATTTGTGACCCCGAAAATCCCTGGGCAGTTTCTGTCAACCTTGTCGATGTCAAACACTGCATCATGGCCGATATTACTGAAACTGAATGGCTCGCCGACGGCTTCAAAAGCCAGAAGGACATGTTGAAAGGTATGAAAAAATATTATCCCAATATCGATCTTTCTTCTCCTGTCACCATTCTTTACTGGAACGGAGTAAAAGGTTACTGGGCGACCCCAAGAGGTATTGAACAATTCAAATCAATTTACTCACTGCTTTAACTTTCTTAAACCCCTCATTTGAGGGGTTTTTAAATGCTAAAATAAATTGTGAACATCCCCCTAATAAAAAAAATCCTCACCGGATTTGCTATTTTTTTGGCTGTTACCTTATCCATAGTTCTCATTCGTAATCGCTTCTTTCCAGCCAAATTAAACCTTAGTTCCAACGGAAGTTTTAACATTACCGCCGACACCAAGAACTCCATGGGAGTGGCAGCAAATACCCAGTTCACAATCACTTCCGATACAGATATCGACGAAGCTGCTCTCAAAAACAGTCTTGTAATTTTCCCAGAAGTTGAATATTCGGTTAAGGCCGTTTCTTCCAAGCAATTCAGTATTACTCCAAAGCAAGTTCTGGCAGCCAATAAAATTTACAAAATTGTAATAAAATCTACGGACAAAGACTATTCCTGGGCCTTTCAAACCCAAAATCCATTTCGAGTAGTCCAAACTTTCCCGAGAGACAAGTCAGTCGGAATACCAGTTAACTCTGGAGTAGAGCTTATTTTTAGTCATGACAACTGGGAAGATCCCAAAGATTTGATAACTATTACCCCAAAAGTTCCGGGCCGTTTTGAGCGACACAAAAGAACTATCTCTTTTGTCCCAGATTCTTTTAACCCCAGTACCCTTTATACCGTAAAACTCAAGAAAGGTTTAAAGCTCACCGGCACTAGCGAAAGTCTTAACGAAGACTACACTTTCCAATTCGAAACAGCAGGCAACATGGAGCAACAAAATCAATTAACTCTCAACAAGTTTTATGAGTTCTCAACTTCAGACATTCCAGCTTTTGATATTTATTCTCAGAACAGTCAGTATGCAGACATCACTGCCAATGTTTACAAATTTCCCAGTGAAGCAAAATTCATCGAAAGTTTCAATTCCCGTTTGGCCGTTCCATCTTGGGCTTACAACACCAACCAAAAATACCAAGTCGCTACCGATAGTCTTACAAAAGTTTCTTCGTTTACCGCCAGTATTCAGCTCCAAACTTACAAAAACTACTTTCTGACGCCAGAGCCCTTGCCAGTAGGGCAGTATTTAATAGAAGTTGTTTTAGGAAATCAAAAAACTCAAGCTCATTTTCAAGTTACAAACGTTTCTGCTTACTTTACCGAAAGTGGTAACAAGACTCTCGCCTGGGTAAATAATACGGCCACCGGCAAGCCACTAGCAGGAGCAAAAGTTAGTCTTTATGGAAATAGTGCTGAGACAGATAGCGGCGGCGTAGCTTATTTCAATACCAACCCAGAAGACTTACAAAAAAGCAGCACTCTAGTTACCATCAATCACTCCACCGGAACTTTATTTATTCCTCTCATCGATCAGTTCAATTGGGTAGACTCCAAAAAATACCAAAACGATAACAGAGAAAGAGATAAGTACTGGAGCTACTTATATTTGGATAGACCTTCGTATTTATCAGATGACACCGTCAAGTTTTGGGGCTTATTAAAAGCCAGAGAAAACAGTAAAAAACTAGATTTAGTTCTAGAAGTTAGTCGTACAGATTACATGAGTGGAGACTACGAACCTATCACCTTATTTACCAAAAACATTTCCACAGGAGACACCGGCACTTTCTTAAGCGAATTACCTCTCAAAAATTATGCACCAGGTTGGTACACCATGGATCTAAAGTTAAATGGCAGCTCAATTCTGACTTCCGGTTTTTCCGTCGAAAACTACGTCAAGCCAGCCTACAAAATTTCCCTTAACCCTTCTACTCGCGCCGTAATCACTGGAGACAACGTCAATATTCAAGGAGATGCTAGTTTTTACGAAGGTACTCCTGTTGTAGGGTTAGCTCTCAAATCAACAAGTTATACCAATGGTGATTCTCAAAATTTTTCTACTGACAACTCCGGCAAGTTCTCCTTTGCAAAGTCATTTGCTGTAGACTCTCAAGGCTCATATTCCCCACAGTTCAAAAGTATTTCTGTCTCTCCCGTAAATCCCGAGGAAGGTGTAGTTAACTCAGACTTAAGTATCGCTATCTTTGATTCATCTCTTTATTTAAGCTATCCAGATGTAGAGGTCAAGGATGATCAGGGAAATGTATCCTTAAGCCTTCACAAGGTCGAGCCTCAAAAATATAGTTCAGGTGTAGACATCAAAAACATTTTCGAAAAAGTTTCGGGTAAGGAAGTCAAAGCCATTGCATACGAAACAGAATGGAAAAAGAAACAAGTTGGAACCTATTACGATTTTGTAAACAAAGTTACCATACCAAGATACGAATACGATCAAATTGAAAACAAACTTTCTGAGTCCATTCTTACATCAAACGATCAAGGCAAGATTGCATTCAATATCACAGTCCCCAAAGACAAAACCTACAAAATAAAATTTGAATCTACTGACGATCAAGGAAGAACCACAAGCCAAACAGCCTATCTCTCAAACGGTGCAGGCAATGATGCCCAAGAATATCTATCTCTTAGATCCTCAAAGTCCGGCAACAAAGCTTTCCAGTTTACTGTAGGTGAACAGGTTAATCTCAACCTATACAAAGGTGAAAACAAGTTGGTCCCCACTGCAAACGACCAGTTCCTTTTTATCATTTCCCAAAGAGGCATAAGATCTTTCCATCTATCAAAAGACGGATCTTTAAGTTTCAAGTTCCCGGAAGAGTTCAAGCCAAACATTTTTGTTCAAGCAATCAGGTTTACCGGCAAAACTTATCAAGATACCGAAAGTGCCTATTTATACTTTGACAAAGAGACCAAAAAAATCAGCTTCTCTTTTAGTACCGACAAGTCACAGTACGAGCCAGGCGACACAGCCAAGCTAACTGTAACAACCAAAGATACTTCTGGTAACCCAATCTCTTCAGAGGTCAATATCAATCTTATAGATGAGGCTTACTATAGTTTGTATCCAGAATACGCAAATCCACTGGACTATATCTACAGAAGTCTCGGACACGACATCTTGGCTTCGTACAAATCTCACCAATACCCAATCGATTCTGGTGGAGCAGAAGGTGGTGGCTGTTTCTTAGCTGGTACCGAAATCTTAATGAAAGATGGTAAAGCCAAAAACATCGAAGATGTTAAAGAGGGTGACATCATAAAAACCAGAACAAGTATCCAGAACTCAAAATTAGTCGATGCCAAAGTTCAAAAGACTTTTTCTCACACAGTTTCAGGCTATCTTTTAATAAATAACAACCTGCGTGTTACTTCCGAGCACAATCTCTACATTAACGGCCGATGGTTGACCGCAGGTGAAGCCAGAGTAGGCGATAGCTATTTAGGGTTAGACAATCAGTATCACAAAATAATAACCATCGAAAACAGAGCCGGTTTCTACAAAGTTTACAACTTCACAGTAGAAGGAATGCACACCTATTTTGCCAACGGTTTTTATGTACACAACGAAAAAGGTGGCTCTCTGTTTAGAGACAATGCTTTCTTTGGAAGACTAGTTACAAACGGCCAAGGCAAAGGATCGGTAGATATCAAGTTACCCGACAATCTCACATCTTGGAGAATTACTTCTCAGGCTATTAGTGAAGATCTTCATGTCGGTATTGATAACTTTCCCCTAGTCGTCAAGCTTCCCTTCTTTGTTGTTGCAACTCTGAACACAGAATATTTAGCCGGAGACAACCCAACAGTTTTTGTCCGAGCCTTTGGAGACAATTTATCTGCTGGAGATGACGTAAACATCAAGGTCAGCTCACCGACAATCAGCATAAACAAAACCTACACAGGCAAAGCCTTCCAGCCACTTGAAATTGGTTTAGGTAAACTTCCCTTCGGAACTCACAAACTAATTTTTGAAGGTAGTTCCAGTAAAGGTAGTTACAAGCTAGAGAGAATTGTTAAAGTTTTTGACTCTCGTTTAAAAATAACCAAAACTGATTATCAAATTTTAGTTCCAGAAACAAAGTTGGTAGGCTCTCCAGACTCAAACACAACCGTAATTTTTTCAGACGAAAATATTGGCAAGTTCTACAACTCTCTGGTAACTTTGGCATATTCTTGGGGTGATAGATTAGATCAAAAAATAGCAAGAGCGGTTAGTAGTGAGTTGATAAATAAATATTTTGACGAAAGTTACGAAATTGAAGAGGTCAAATTCAATACTTTCCAGCTCCAAGATGGAGGGCTAGCCATTTACCCTTATGCCAGTTCAGATCCAGAGGTCACCGCCTTTGTTGCTGCTATCGCCGGGAGCAAAATAGAA
The DNA here is from genome assembly GCA_964439805.1 of uncultured Pseudomonadales bacterium. Taxonomy (GTDB): domain Bacteria; phylum Patescibacteriota; class Microgenomatia; order UBA1400; family MFAQ01; genus MFAQ01. The sequence goes on from CAYTOI010000010.1 coordinate 27,346, forward strand.
CAATCCGCTCTCAAAGCTTACTTTTATAAAACCCTTTCAGAAGCAAAGGATACTCTGACAATATCCAAAGCTCTGTTTGGTATTGCTAGTTTAAATGAGCCAGTCTTGCTAGAAATAAATTCTTTAATTGAAGACCAAAAGCTAGAGCCAGAAACCCAAATCTACTTAGGACTAGCTCTCGCTCAAATTGGTGACACCGAAAGAGCTAGGTCTCTCTATCAATCAGTTTTAAAGAAGTATCAAAAAGCAGAGACAGGGACAATGTTTATTTCAGTAGATAGCAACAAGGACTCTGTTCTTCTGCACACAGCCCTTATGGCCGACCTTGGGGCAATTCTAAGAGAACCAGAGGCAGAAAGCTTCTTAAACTACACAAACAACAACTCTTCAAAAGATTTGCTTCTTTCTTCGCAAAAAATTCTTGCTCTCCAGCATTTATTAAAGAACGCTTCACCTCAAGTTTCTTCATTTACATATTCCTTAAATGGTAAGGATAAAAGTGTTAAGTTAGAAAAGGGGAAAACCGTAAAACTTATATTAAATCCAGAGGAGCTAGCCAGTCTTAAGTTTTCAAATATTGGAGGTAAAGTAAGTGGTCTAACAAGCTACAAGGCAGCAATTGATGCCAGTACTCAAACATCTACAGCAGCATCAGTTTCCAGGTCCTACAGTGTAGGTGGAGCCCTTACCAATCACTTTGGGCTATCAGACTTGGTAAAAGTAACTCTCAACTACGCCCGCGCCGAAGCCTCTCAAGACGGCTGCTTCCAGGTGACAGACATTGCTCCCTCTGGCTTAAGACCAATAGAAAATCTCTACAACTTCAATATTCCTCCAGACAATCAAAGGGTGTATCCTTACGAAATTGACGGCCAAAAAGTTAGTTTCTGTGTGTATGCCAACAGTCCAAGACAGATTTACTACTACGCTAGAGTCGTCAACGGCGGAACCTTCAAGGCGGAAGACGCCCTGATCCAGTCGCTCATTAGTCCTAGTGTGTTCAATCTTTCCGGGTCTTCTGACGTCTCAATAAAATGAAACTTTGGCACCTAATTCTGGGTATATCTTTAATAGTCTCTGTCGTCATTGCGCGAAGCACAGCAGTGCTGAGTCCCGACTCACAGTCGGGAAGTGAGCGTGGCAATCCAGAAAATATTTCAACAACTTTTGCCTATGACCAGACACAATTTTTAAAGACAATCTCAGTTAAGCCAGAAGGTAACTCAGAAAAATCAAAGATCATAGTTTTGCCACACCACTTACTTGCCTCCTCCTTAATCTATAAGGGAGTTCTATCTCTAGATATAAAAGACTCAAAATCAACCATAATCATTCTTTCGCCAAATCATAGCAACACAAGTAACTGTCCAATCTCATACTCAAGCAACTCTTGGTCTACTCCATACGGAGATATTAGAGTAAATCGGAGTATCCTAAATAAAATCTCAAACCAAAAGGAGATCTGTGAAGACCATAACGCTTTCAAGTCCGAGCATGGAGTTGCTACTATCTTGCCGTACCTAAAGTTTCAGTATCCAGATGTAGATATTGTTCCCCTAATCTTCAACAAAAATATTCCTCTATCAGCCTTGGAAACACTATCTACAAAAATATCCGAAGTCCTGAAAGATGAAAAAGTTTTTCTGGTTAGTTCCCTAGATTTTTCTCACAATCTCACCTCAAACCAGTCAGCCATAAAAGATGCAGAAACAAAAAGTTTTATCAAGGCAAGAGATTATTCAAAGATAAACTCCTTGGGGCCAGATTATTTAGATTCACCTCCAGTTTTAATCACCACTCTGCAAGTGGCTGACAAGGCTAGTCTCGCAGAGTCAGAGATCGATCACAAAAACTCTTCTTTTTATAATCAAGACCCAAGCCTCGTCACCAGTTATTTCTTGCTTGGATACTCAAAGATAAATGACAATGTTACAACTCTCCTTTTTGGAGGAGATGTAATGCTCGCGCGATCCGTAAATACTCAAATGAGCAAACACGGAAACTACGCTTGGCCAGTAGAAAAAATAAAGTCTCTTACCAGCAAAGCAGATTTGTTTATGGTGAACTTAGAAAGTCCTTTTGGAAACAACTGCCAGCCTACAGACAAAGGTATGGTTTTTTGTGCAGACCCACAAAGTACAAAGTCATTAACTGATTCAGGTGTGGACGTGGTTACTATTGCCAACAATCATATAAGTAACCAAGGGGTAGGGGGTCAAGAACTAACGAAAAAAATTCTTACAGAAAACAGTATTTATTTCGTCGGTGATAGCTCAGGCTCAGCAAAAATTGTAGTTATAAAGGGTGTAAAAATCGGCATTTTAGGCTTTAACGATATCCCCCCATATCCCAAAACAATCAACAAGTTAACTGAAGATAATTTAGTCAATCAAATTAAACTTTTAAGACCTCAAGTGGATATTTTGATTGTTACCCCACACTGGGGGAACGAGTACTCCCTGCGCTCACTTCGCCAGCAGTCTCTAGCACACTTGGCTATAGATTCCGGGGCTGACGTCGTTATCGGTCATCATCCCCACTGGGTACAAGAGAATGAGGACTACAAAGGTAAGCCTATTTATTATTCTTTGGGTAATTTAATCTTCGATCAAATGTGGTCCGAAGAAACCAAAAAAGGTTTAATGGTACAACTTACTTACCAAGGAAAAAATTTACTAAAACAAGAAAAATTCCCAATTAAAATCCAAGACTACGGCCAGCCAGCTTTCACAAATTAGCTCCTAATTTCCTTTTTAAAATACTCAATCGCTTTTATTAGTCCCTCGTCCAGACTTATTTTTGGCTCCCAGCCTAGTTTTTCCTTGGCCAGTGAGATATCTGGTTTTCTCAGTTTTGGATCATCGCCAGGAAGATCTCTATATACAATTTTGCTACTAGATTCAGGTATCATTTCAAGAATTTTTTCTGCAAAGTCTTTGACTGTAAATTCAATAGGGTTTCCCATATTTACCGGGCCAGTAAAACCAATTTTGTTTTCCATCAAGAGAACCAATCCCTCTATCAAGTCATCTACAAATTGAAAACTTCTAGTTTGGTTTCCGTCGCCATAAATAGTAATGTCCTCATTTTTCAAAGCTTCTACAATAAAGTTGCTGACCACCCTGCCGTCTAAGGGGTCCATCTTGGGTCCATAAGTATTAAAAATTCTTACAATTCTGATAGGTGTCTTGTGCTGGCGAAAATAATCAAACATCAAAGTTTCAGCAGCTCTTTTCCCCTCATCATAACAGGATCGAATGCCGTTTGGATTTACATTTCCCCAATAGGTCTCTTTTTGTGGGTGTTGCAAAGGGTCGCCATATATCTCACTAGTAGATGTTTGCAAAACCGGAATGTTTCCGTTAAGCCTGGCAAGTTCCAAAATATTTAATATACCAATAACGTTTGTTTTCCAAGTAAATATGGGGTCCTTTTGGTATGCTGGTGGAGACGCGGGGCAAGCCAAGTTGTAGATTCTGTCCAGTCCAGTTATATCTATTTTTTCAGTGATATCTCCATTTACAAAAGAAAAATTAGGGTTACTTTTAAGCTCTTCAATATTTTTTTCTCTGCCAGAATACAAATTGTCAAAGCAGATCACTTGATTGCCTTGTTCCAACAACCTTCTGCATAAATTCGAACCCAGAAACCCCGCCCCACCAGTTACAAATATTTTCATTATTTCATTCTAATGCATGAAATCTCAATCGCCCAGTTCAATTCCGTCCGCAGTTATTACTTTTGCAACATTGTCATCAATCTCAAGAAGAATAAAAGCACCGTCTCCCTTTTTGACCAATTTTTTGTTAAGTAGCTGCAAAAATACTTCTTTGAATATAACGCTATGTGCTACCACAATTACTGATTCAAGTTCTTCAGACTTAATCATGTTAATGGCCTTAGCTACTCGAATTTTTAAGTCTTCTTTCCTCTCGCTACCGTCAACGTATTCATCAGAGTCAAGGTTAGCAACCTGATCAGGGTATTTTATTTTTGCTTCAGACTTTACCATTCCAGAGAGTACTCCGTAGGTATTTCTCTCTTTAAAGTATTCACACACCTCCACGGAAATATTTAATTTTTTGGCAATGATGTTTGCCGAAGCTGTCGCTCTCGAAAGAGGGGAGCTAAATACTTTTTCAAAACTTACACCCAAATTTGCAATTTTTTCTGCCGACATCTCAAGCTGGCTTACTCCTTTTTCAGTGAGAGGAAAATCTTGCCACCCACCATAGGCATCTATCAAATCATCTGATGACTCCCCATGTCTCACAAATAGTATTTTCATAGTCTAATTGTAAAACATAGTATAAGTTCTTGTACAATAAATTTAATGCCCAATCACCACCCTTTGCATAAAATCAAAAAGGTAAAAAATTCCTCCATCGACCATGTTATTTCAGTAATTGCAATTATTAGTCCATTTTCACTTACGCCTCAGATAATTCAAATCTTTACCACCAAAAATGTAGAAGGAATATCTCTTATTACTTGGCTTATTTCAATTGCCATCTCCTTTATCTGGCTTGCATACGGAATGCGTCACAAAGAAAGTCCAATAATTACAAACAGTGCTTTGGGTATCTTACTAAGCAGTCTCGTTACCTTTGGAATCTTACTTTACAGATAATTCCCAAATCTAAAAAAGATTGATATATCAACCCAAATTGTCGGGGTACTCAGAATTGAACTGAGATCGCGCGCACCCCATGCGCGCATACTGCCGTTATACTATACCCCGAATAAAGCTCTATTATTTTACCACGCACTGCAGGCCATAAAAAAGCACGTCGTTAGACGTGCTTATTCAAAAATACTAACTCTCCAATATACGGGCCTGTATCGCTTCTGGTCAAAGTCAGACGGCAACGAAGAAGGGCCTGCGAGCTACCAGATTCAGTACAGTAAATAGTAAACTCCGTTTTATTGCCCAGGGGGGAAATAATCGTCTTTATGTTTACCGCCGTTGCTCCTTCCAGATTGTATTTCTTGCTGCTTTCGCTCCAAACCACGACGGTATTCTTTCTCAGTATCAACTCCGTAACTTTCAGTTCAGACAGGCTGACTTTGATCATTTAAGGTTCCTCCAACTATTTCAAGATATAGCCCATATTATACATTATTATATTTTAAAGAGGCTATTGCAAAAATAACCCGAAAGTACTAAATTGATAATTAGTTAATAAATAAAAACTCAAAATGGCCAAAAAAGCAAAGAAAGAAGAAAAGTCTACCGCAGTACACGCAGATAACAACGCCCGCCTCACCGCCGTCAAAATAGCCATGCAACAAATCACTAAGCAGTTTGGCGAAGGCGCCATTATGCACATGGGCTCAGACAAAATCGATGAAAAAATCCCAGTCGTCTCAACCGGTTCAATTAGCTTAGACCTTGCTCTCGGTATTGGCGGATTCCCCAAAGGCAGAATCATCGAAATCTATGGTCCAGAAGCTTCAGGAAAAACCACTTTAGCTCTTCATGTCATCGCCGAATCTCAAAAAACAGGTGGAGTAGCCGCTTTTATTGACGCCGAACATGCCGTAGATCCTACCAGAGCAAAATCCATAGGGGTAAACTTAGACGAACTCTTACTTTCTCAGCCAGACAATGGTGAGCAAGCTTTAGAAATTGCCGAAACTCTTATTCGCTCAGGTGGAGTAGATGTTGTCGTCATCGACTCTGTCGCCGCCCTTGTTCCCAAGGCCGAAATAGAGGGAGAAATGGGAGACGCTTCCATGGGTATGCAAGCTCGTTTAATGAGTCAGGCTCTTCGCAAAATCACTGGAGCAATTTCCAAAAGTAAATGTATCGTCATCTTTACCAATCAGCTAAGAGACAAAATTGGTGTCATGTTTGGCAATCCAGAAGTTACTACCGGTGGTAAAGCTCTCAAGTTTTACGCTTCCATCCGTATCGATATGCGCAAAATAGGCAACATTCAAGAAGGTGAAGAAATAATCGGTTCTCGTCATAGAGCCAAAATAGTCAAAAACAAAGTTGCTTCTCCCTTCAAGATTGCCGAATTTGACGTACTCAATGTCGGCGGCATTAGTAAACTAGGCGACTTGTTGGATACTGCCATTGCTTATGGTGTCTTAGAAAAAGCCGGATCTTTTATCAAATACCAAGGCGAAACATTGGCTCAGGGTAGAGACTCTACAAAATCTATTTTAATAGAGCACCCAGAGTTAGTAGAAAAAATAAAAGCAGAAGTAATGGAAAAAGTTAATGCCGGAGTCCAGCCAGAAAAGTAATCCAAACAGAGCCACACTTTTAAAATATGCCGTCAACATTCTTAGTAGGCGGCCATATTTTTATGGCCAACTCCAAAAAAAGCTCCAAGAAAGAGCCAAGAAGCAGGAGTTAGAAAATTACTCAGAAGATATTACGAATATTTTGGAGGATCTTAAGGAAAGTGGATACTTAAAAGACTCCTACCTCGCCGAAGCCTATGTCAGAAGATGCTTGTCTAGGGGGCAGGGTCCAAACATTATTAAGTACAAGCTTAGTCAGCTAGGTTTAAGCTCTAGCCAGATAAGTGAAGCTCTAAGCTCAGAGGAGAGCCAAAAAGCCATTTCCGAGGCTAAATCCAAAATTGCAGACAAGCTTAAAGGTCAAGAAGAATTCAAAATAAGACACAAGCTTTACCAACGTGGGTTTTAGTGTAAAATAGGTCTACTAGTCATACGATCTTATTCTTTACGCAATGCTAAATCTAAACCCTTTAAGTCTCCTAAATCACTCCTAAAGAGGGGCTTTTTGCGTATCGTGAGGTTCGACTAGGTTAATATTTAATTAAACCTATGTCATTGTTATCCATATTTAAGTCAGGAATTTTCAGAAAATCATCTGAGGCAAAAACAGATGCATCAAAACCAGTTGCAAAAGTTGTTGAGCCAGTAAAAGTCTCTTCACAGCCACAAGTTGCACCAGTTGCTACCCAAGTAGTGGTCCCCTCTGTCGACACTGCTGCCATTATTGCTCAGGCCACAGCTACAGCCCAGTCTCAAGCCAGAGAAATAATTATCTCTGCCAAAGATGAAGCCTTCAAGCTCAAAGATCAGGCCATCAAAGACGCCAGAGTTCAGCTAGAAGATATCGAGCAAAAGGCCAAAGCCTTAGTTCAAAAACAGCAAGCACTAGTTCAAGAAGAAAACAATCTCAAAAAACAGACTCAAGAAACAGAAAATCTCAAGAAGCAGCTAGAAGAAATCAGGGAAAAACTCGGAACTCAGGCAGACCAAATGGTCAAAAAATTGGAGAAGGTTGCGTCTCTAACCACAGACCAAGCCAAAAAAGAACTTATTTCTCAAGTAGAAAAACGTTCTTCAATGGAGATTGCCAAAGCCCTAAAAGAAACAGAGGAGAAAGCTAGAGCTCAAGCCGAAGACTTGGCCAGAGAAATTCTTGTTGACTCCATGAGAGCAGGAGCAACTGACTATGTTGCCGAGTACACCATTTCTACAGTTCCAATCCCAGACGAAGAAACCAAGGGAAGAATTATTGGAAAAGATGGCCGAAACATTCGTATCTTCGAAAAAGTATCAGGCTGTGACGTTTCTATGGATGATGCTCCAGACGAAGTTAAACTTTCAAGTTTCGATCCAGTCCGAAGAGAAATTGCTCGCCAGACATTAATTCACTTAATCAAAGATGGCAGAATTCATCCAGCCAGAATTGAAGAATACTTCGAAAGATCAAAGAGGGATGTAGAACAAATTATGTTCCAAGAAGGACAAAAGCTTTGTCACGCAGTAGGTGTTTACAACATGCACAGAGACATTGTTCAGATGCTAGGACGATTTAAGTTCCGCACTTCCTATGGTCAAAACATGATTAGTCACACTTTAGAAGAAACAAGAATCGGTATCAAAATCGCTAGTGAAGTAGGTGCCAACGTCGACGTCGTTCGTATGGGATGTTTGCTTCACGATATCGGAAAAATAATTGAAGGCGAAGGTAATCACATTGAGTTAGGTGTTAACTATTTAAAGAAATACAACCTTCCTCAAAACATTATCGACTGTGTCGCTCAACATCACGAGGACGAAGAATTTAGTTCTGTAGAGTCTATCCTTGTTTATATCTCTGACGCAATTTCAGGATCACGACCAGGTGCTCGCCACGAAAACACCGAGGACTATGGCAAGAGAATCAGACAGCTAGAAGAAGTCGCCAGAAAGCATCCAGAAGTAGAAGATGCTTATGCTATTTCTGCAGGAAGAGAAATAAGAGTTATCGTCAATCCTCACAAGGCAGGCGATGACCAACTTGTTATTCTTGCTCAAGCAATCAGAGACGAAATCAGAGACACTATGACTTTCCCAGGAACAGTCAAGGTCAACGTCATCCGCGAAACTCGCGCCTCCGAAATCGCCTCGTAGCCAAGGGAATTGGGTTTTGGTATAATACCCTATAAACTATTAGGAGGCACAATTGAAAACCAAAAGAGGTACTTTAGTTCAAATCATTCTTGTAGACAGAACCGTAAATGTAAAATTGATCGAAGACAAGCAAGCCGAGATTGATCTAGTCTCACTTAGCGATCTAGATGAGGCTTTTGAAATAATAAAAAAAGACTGTCCGTGGTTAACAATTGAAAATGCCTATTTTATGATGCCCATTGGAGCGTATGGGTCTAGATTTGGATTTATTTTTGAAATTCCAGAGGATAAAGAAATCCCAGCATCATATTCAGAGTAAAGTGGATTGCAAAAGAGACATTAACTTGTCTCTTTTTTATTTCTTAAGTTCTTGAGTTTTTTGTGTATAAGTGCTATCATCAGTCCACATTATCATTGATACTGCCCAATAAATTAATAAAAAAATATGACAAAACAAACCCTCACCGGAATTGTTTCCAAAAAAGTTCACTTAACCAAAAAAGCTGTCAAAGAAACTATTGATACTTTTTTTGAAGAATCTATTGTTGCTTTAGCAAAAGGAGAAAAGGTTGTTATCTCTGGTTTCGGAACTTTTTATGTCAGTAAAGTAAACGATAAGCAAGTTGTTCCATTTGGTAACGAATCCAAGAGACAAGTTGTCAAAGGTCACAAGGTTGTTAACTTCCATGTTGGCAAACCTCTCAAGAAAAAAGTTTCTTAATGAGCAAAGTTTTTATCAGAACTTTTGGCTGTCAAGCCAATAAGTCAGATTCCGAAAGAGTCCTCGGAGATTATTTATCCCGAGGATTTTCGGAAACAGCAGACTGGCGCAAAGCGGATGAGATCGTCATAAACACCTGTTCAGTCCGCCAGTCAGCAGAGGATAGGGTTACTGGTTTCCTCCTCAATGTCGAAAAGCATTTTGATGGTCTGGACAAGCCAAGGCCAAAAATAATTCTTACTGGCTGCATGTTGCACATCAAGGAAGCAGATATAAAAACTCTTCTTCCACAAGTAGATGAAGTTTTGCCTATTGCAGAAGTAGGTTTCAATCAAAAAGCTATCAGAAAAGATAAGTTCCACGCTTGGGTTCCAATTTCTAGTGGCTGCAACAGTTTCTGTACTTTTTGTATTGTTCCTTTTAGTAGGGGACGAGAAAGATCTCGCTCCATGGAAGACATCTTGGCAGAAGTTCAGTCATTGGCTTCAGAAGGTTACAAACAAATTACCTTACTCGGTCAAAATGTAAACTCTTGGGGACTAGAAAAAATTGGAGTTTCACTTCGCAAGTTATTCATGGACAAAAAAGAGCTAGAACTAAACGAAATTCCCAGTAACGAGTCCCAGTATCAACACCCAGAAGGCATTCCTCCTTTTGTTAAACTACTTCAAGAAATTAGCAAAGTAGAAGGAATCGAAAAAATCTCCTTCTTTACCAGTAATCCTTGGGATTTTTGGGATGAGCTAATCGAAGAAATAAAAGTAAACAAAAAAATCGATAGATTTATCCATTTACCAGTTCAGTCCGGCAGTAATAGAATTTTAAAGTTAATGAACCGAGGATACACTAGAGAAAGTTACCTAAAAATAATCAATAAAATTAAAAAAGAAATTCCTGATGTCGTAATAGGCACCGATATTATTGTTGGTTTTCCAGGGGAAACAGATGAAGATTTCAATGATACCTTGGAACTTGTCAAGGAAGTTGGCTACAAAGTCGCCTTTGTCGCTCGCTACTCACCTCGACCAGGGACAGCCTCTGTCAGACTATTCCCAGACGATGTACCCGCAAAAGTAAAAAAAGATCGCTGGGCGATACTAGATAAAATAGCCAACAAAGACACACTCAAAGAACGCCCTCATATTTCATAATATGGAAAAAGTACTTGTCATCTGCGGCACCACCTCATCAGGCAAGTCTGCCTATGCTTTTAAGCTTGCCAAAGATTTCAAAAAAGAAGTAAATATTCTCTCGGTCGATTCACGTCAGTTTTACAAAGACCTCCCCATAGTTTCCGGTCAAGATAAGTCAGAAGATCTTCCAGACAATGTCACGCTTTTTGGTCAAGGTTTTTTAAAAGCTACTGATACTCCCAATATCGCCGAGTTCAAAATATACGCTGAAAAAATAATTACAAAATCAATAGAGGAAAATAAAAAGCTAATAATTGTCGGTGGTTCTGGCCTGTATCTCAAAGCCATTACTCAAAATTTAGCAGACACAAAAGTTCCTCCAGACGAGATTTTTAGAAAGCAGGTAGAATGCATGTCAGTTGCTGAGCTTCAAGAAATTTTAAAAAAACAAAATCCCGAGCGCTTTAATTCCTTAAACAACTCAGATATAAACAATCCACGTCGTCTCATCCGCCACATCGAAATCACTCGATCAAAACATGTATCTGATAACTGCAATCTGAGATCTGATATCTTTTATGAGTGGACCGGACTCCGCAAGTCACCCGAAACCCTCCTTCAGTCCATAAGAGATCGCGTCATCTATCGTCTCAAAAATGGGGCAGTAGACGAAGTCCGAGAGTTGCAAAAAAAATACCCTGACACCTCCTTACCTATTTACTCCACCTTAGGTGTCAAAGAAATAATCAAGTTTATCAATGGCGAAATAACTGAAGAAGAGTTAATCAATATCTGGGTCACAAGCGACAACAACTACGCCAAAAGGCAAACAGTTTGGTTCAAAAAGCAGCCAAATATAGTTTGGTATGATATTAGTATATGAAAATCGCCAAAAGACTTAGTATAGACATCTCGGTTAGTAGTATTTTTTGGATTCTTTTAACCTGCGGAGGAATTTATCTTCTCTTTATGCTGTCAGACATATTAGTCCTTGCCATCACTTCGCTTCTTATTGCACTATCAATAACTCCGCTAGTAGATAAATTAGAAAAATTCAAAATCAGTAGATCCCTTTCTTCTGCCATTATCTTAGTGCTACTATTTGCGGTTCTAGTCCTCTTTGGAATTTCTATTGCCACTCCTCTTATAGATCAGACCAGTGTTTTTATCGAAAAATTCCCAGCTATTGTCGAAGCTGTTAGTCCTGTAAAAATTGACATGAATTCTTTTAACAGTCAATTAGCTCAAATTCCCGCCAAGGTCTTCAATATCGCCATTGGAACTTTTTCAGGCATAATCAGTGCTTTCACAACCATCATTTTGAGTTTTTATATTATTCAAGAGATGAAAAGGTTGCCAGAATACATCAACTTCTGGTTCAATGAAAAATCAAAAATTTATCAAGAGTTATCAGAAAAGCTTCAACAGCAAATTAGTCTTTGGGTCAGAGGTCAGCTGTTGTTAATGCTAGTTGTGGGAGTTCTTAGTTATGTTGGTTACCTCATAATCGGTATCCCTTACGCTCTTCCATTAGCTTTTATCGCCGGCATCTTGGAGCTCATCCCCAACATTGGACCAACGATTGCTGCTGTTCCTGCTATTTTAGTAGGCTTCTCTATGTCGCCTATATTAGGAACTGCCGCCTTAGTAGTTTCCTTGGTTGTTCAGCAGTTGGAAAACAACTTTATAGTTCCCAAGATCATGCAAAAAGTAGCAGGCTTAAATCCAATTATTACAATTCTAGTTATTATGATCGGCTTCCGCTTGGGAGGACCTTTACTCGCAATACTTTCAATACCAATGGTGCTTTCATTTAGAGTGGTGTACTCTCACATTCGTCTTAACCACGCCACCAAGCTTCCCGAAATCGACTAAAAAGTTATGATAGATTTTGATCCTTTGAGCTTTCAATCAGAGGTGGGTAAAACAGTAGATACAGAAAAATTTCTTTCGATTGACTACTTACCTACACAAGATGAGGTTATGGCTGCATTTCCAATTGAAGGAGAATTTTATAAATTTTGTAGAGAAAATAAAATTTATGAATTTATTACAAAGGAATATATTAACTCTCTCGCTAATCATTTAATATCTAGTGCAGAAAAAATAATTCAAACAGAAGGCAAGGAAAGTATCACCATACTCGAGATTGGTGCCGGAGACGGCAAACTTACACACTCATTACGAAAAAGATTATCAGAAATTAACCCAAAACTCTCGGTAAAGTTTATTGCCACTGACAATAAAGATTGGGAAAAAAGGGGTGACGTCAAATCTAGTTCTGAAGTCGAAGGGCTTAATCACATAGCCGCACTTAAAAAATACAATCCAGATATAGTTATTTCATCTTGGATGCTTCCAGGTGAAGATTGGACACAACAGATTAGGAATACTCAGTCAGTGATGGAGTACATAATGATTGGAGAACCAGGGGCTGGTTGTGTAGGAACTTCTTCTGCGTGGGGTGATGATTATTATGATGAAGACTATAAACTAAAAGAACCAAAAGCCGTAAAAGACGGATTTAAAATTATTGATATTTATGATGAGGAAAATTTTCCTGTCCAGTTCAGCCTATTAGATACATACTGTCCTGGAAAGACATCCTCCGGGCCAACTTCTAAAACGGCTAGCTTTGTCCGAAATAGAGACTAAAAAACCCGCCGGTTGGCAGGTCATTTAGTACCCCAGGTCATAGTAAGCCGGATTCTGTTTTTCAGAGGAATATCTGTCTATGCTCGAGACTTTAGGGACGGAAAAGGCACCTTAATCCCAATTCGTCGATTGCAGCAGGGCGGGTTACCACTTCTAGCCAGTTTCCCAGTTAGAATCCCTTTTACAGGGCGTTTCACCTTTCACCAAAGTTTCCCTTGGCTATGTCGTCTCTGTGGCCCTATCGCGTCCCACCAATTGCTTGGCGAGAGGCTAGGTTTCCCTAGCCACCATACCTTTTAGCTGTCCGGACTTTCCTCCCACAATCTTTCAACTGCGGGCATTCCTCACCAGATCCTGGGGCAACCTAATTTTACCACAATCCCATAATATATATAATAGTAGTTAGCTACTTGCCAAAGGTTCTATAATAGTCTTATGTACAATTTAAACTCTGTTTTTAACACCTTGTTTCTTTCTGGTTCAAGCTTCTTCCCAAATTTGTTAGGCGCCTTTATTCTTGTAATCGTCGGTCTTATTTTGTCCAAGTGGCTAAGATCAGCCGTCATAAAGTTGGCTATAGCTACAAAAGTCACCAGCCTTTCAAAAAACCCAGCTATTCAAGATTTTTTGGATAACGCTCAGGTAGGTACAAAAATAGAAAATGTTTTAGGGGAAATAGTTAGGTGGGTGGTCTTGTTGTTTTTTATCATTGCTGCAAGCAACTTACTTGGACTTACTTCCATCAGTGAGCTTCTAGTTGGTATTTTTGAAATTATTCCCAATCTCTTTGCTGCTTTAGTTATTCTTATTCTTGGAGTCATCCTTGCCGGGTTTTTGGAAAAGGTTGTCAAAGGCTCTCTGGGTGCACAGGATCCTTCTCTTTCTCGTTTTGCTGGCAGAGTTGTGAGTTACACAACCATGACCATCTTTATTCTTGCTGCCATGTCCCAGCTAGGTATCGCTAGTTTCTTCATCCAAGTCACTTATATTGGATTTATTTTAGTCTTAGTTCTTGCCCTCGGTTTAGGTCTAGGTTTAGGATCCAAAGATATCTTCAAACAAATCCTCGAGAACTGGTACAAAAAGGTCTCCAAATAGGCACAGAACAACCTATAACTTGACAAATTAGAGCTTTATCGATACAATAGCGACATTCTTTAATAAACGGAGGTAGTCTTGATTCCAAATTGGGTTCCCATTACGCTTATAGTTGTCAGTATGCTCTTGCACGTCGCCGCTTTCGTCAAATACTCAAGTCGCAAAAAAAGTATTCGAAAGGATGCTGTGGTTTATACAGCTGCTGGAATTACCTTGACCATTATAAGTTTTATATTGATTTTCATTAACAAACTGGGGTAACCCAGTTTTTTTGCATCAAAAAACCCACTGAGATAAATCTTTCGTGGGTTCAACTATATCGTTTTCTATACAGAGGGCGGAGTCGGTTGGCACTTAAAATACCCATCAGTAAGCAGAGTTTTACTCTAGAAGCTTAATATAGTAATTTTCGTTTCCATATATAGTGAAGTAATTATCGTCTATTTGTTTTGCGTAAACTTCCACTCTTTTACCCATATCTTGACTAAAATTAATACCCATTAATCTTCCTCTAATTTCAGGTTTAGAATTTGGAGGCCTCAATCCACCAATTTCCGTGGTAATCCATTTGTCATCAACTTTTATGCTGCATGTACCATCAGACCAACACCCATTATTAGTTTCAATGATATTGCCTGTAAATTTAACACCATCCGTTTTATTGTCAGAACTAGGCATTGTGGGTAATGTGGTTGAACTTACCATTGCCTGAGTAGTATTTGTCGGTTGTTCAGCTGCTAGTTTTTGATTTAGTGATTGATTTTTACCTATTTGAATACCAGCAAATGTTGAACTCACGACGATAGCTAGTCCTAATACAGTAAATAATATGATTTTTGACCAATTGTGTGATGTGGGAGACGAAACAGGAGTAGGAGTTTGAGGTAGAGTTTGGGTTAGATGAACTTCATTTTCCATAAATTTAGTTTATCATTCTATGTTGAAAAGTTTGAAAATCCCCCTAACCAGCGAACAAACCATCAAAAAACCCTCTCTCGTCATTGCGAAGCGAGGATACTCGAGCTGTGGCAATCCAGAATCAGTTAAAAAACCAAAAGTAGGGTTTATGTGTTGGTGTTACTATTATCTTAGTTATTAATATTGATTTTATGGCCACCAAAACAAACAACACAAAAATTTTTACTGTTATTGGGATTTTAATATTAGGTTTAGTTGCTTTAAGTATTTCTCAAATACTAATAAAAACCAGTACTAACCTAGAAAGTCAGGCTTCAGCAAGACCATCTCCTAGACCTACCAGACTTACTCCTACACCATCTGCAACTCCAACTACTACAAACCTTGGATACTACAAAAAAACTGACGGAAATTTTACTGTACAACCAAATATTGCCACTACTATTGTTGCTGGATGCCATCCAGGCGATATTGCAATTTCTGCTGGGTTAGAAATGATGGGAGGTAGACCAGAAAATTGGGTAACCATAAGGTCTACTCCAAGTACAGCTACAGATATGAACGGAATTCTTGTAACAGTTATAAACAAAGATACTATTCCTTTGGATGCGACGATAACAACTAGTTGTTTAGATAAGTAAGTTAGTTGACTCCACAAAAAATCCCGAACTAGTCGGGATTTTTTGTTTGTAGCGTTTATATCAAGCTTTTATTTTGCTCCGATTTTAAACATCTTGGTTCCACAAGCTGGACAGACAGCTTTAACGGCTGGCTTACCATTCTTCATGGTTACTTGCTCAAACTTATCAACCTCTTTTTTGGCTCTGCACTTTACACAATAGATTTGCATTTACTTGGTTCACC
>CAYTOI010000011.1:0-40185 GCA_964439805.1 uncultured Pseudomonadales bacterium
TAGAGCGCTTCTATGGCATAGAAGAGGTAGTCGGTTCGAGTCCGATAGGGTCCACTTTTCCTTTTCTTATGAGATAATATCCCCTGCAACCTATCCCAGTTCTTTAATTTTTTGGAGGTAAAGATGTTTTGTGGTATCGAAAGTACAAAATTTTACTGTCAACCGTGGTTCGGAATTATCGTTTTTATTGTTCTACTGATTGCGATCTCAGTGCTGGCTAATGCAAACCAAGAAAAAACTAAATACAGCAGAAGCAAGTTTATAAAAGAAAAAATCAAAGTTTTGTTCGACGAAGTACACCGTGGCACCACCTACGGCAACACAAACATCAAAAAAATAAATATCATCGAAACAGGGGCCGAAGCCTTAAAAAGATTCAGCATCGAAAATGGCACTAGACTCCCCGTTAGCCACATCACAAGCATTCAAATTGATTACTCAGTCGATGTTCAGGTTCAGATTGGGAAATTTTGGTTTATTGCAGTATTCGACATAGACCACAAGCCAAATACTCACAGAATCGCCGACAAAGACACAATTCAAATCTGTTTCAGCCAAGAATTTCTGAAAAACCCTATTGGCGAAATTAAAGAAACAGATCAAATCGACAGGCTCTTTGTCGAAAGAGTAATTCTCAACCCCAAACATATTGAATCTATGATTTTAGAATCTCGCACAGCCCTCAGCTACTGAGGGCTTTTTTATGGCTATAATATACTTATGCAAGACCAACTCCTAAAGTGCAAAAACTGTGACAATCCCTTCGTTTACTCTGTTTATGAGCAAATAGCCGACCAAAAAGCCCAAAAAACCACTCCTAGCTACTGCCCCATCTGCCAAAGTATCAAGGCGAGCGAGCAAAAACACCCCCCAAAGCCAAAAAAGTAGTTGACATCTCACTGTTATAAGTTAAAATATACCCATCAAGTCGGGCGAATATGCCCCTCTTAAAACTGAGCTCACACGAGCCCAGCTGCACAAAGTCGCGCGCCAACTTTTCCCGGTCATAACCGGAGTAAACAAGGAGCATCAAAAATCAAAATGATATTGTGGCCCCACAAGTAAGGTAAGACGTCCATTGACGAGGCTTGTGGGGCTGTTCACGGCAGCCAACATACTTTCTGCCAAGCGTAAATCTCTATTTAGGCGGCCTTCTAAAAAAGGAATCTTAACCGATTAAACTCGGACAGTAGAGTAGTTTGGACAAGTTAATACATCGCTTTTCAGTGGTGTTCGGGAGAAATTGACATCTGTTGAGATTCCACATTCATCAGAGTATCCTCTTTCCGCAAAAATAACGATGACAAAGATGTTTAACTCGATGTGAGGGCTAGCCCAAAGGGCTAGAACAATAGCACGTAACAACACCCAAAATCAAACAATAATGACCCCTTCCTTTACTGTAATTCGTACTTGAATTACAGAAACAGGGGTCCCTTTTTTTGCCCAAAACCCTTGACACCTCACTATTATAAGTTATAATAACAACATAAAGGAACGGCTTTAACAGTTCCTGCATCGGATATTCAAATCCGGTTGACAAAATGGAGGCCAGCACCGCCGCGGTCGATAAATCGCGTGCACCGCACCTCCCCACCCCGATCTCGCCGGCTCGAATGCCGGCAATTGCCCACGCGCCCCCTGAAAGGAGTGTGCAACATGAGGCTGCTTTAATCCTGCAGACTTCAAAAATTTTTTGCAAACGTGTTGCGTAAGAGGTTGGTACCGATCCTTCTAAAAAAGAGATCAATTCTGCAAAACAGAACCCAACCCAGCATTAAAAACACGTAATAGATTCCACCAATAGTGGATCTGCCGCGCTCCCGTCCGATTAGGCCGAAATGAGCCTAGCAACTTGGAGACAAGGCACATAAGAAGCCCTGAAGAGGGTACCCCGGCAGAAGAGACTCACTGCGTTTTCTTTCTTTACAGAAAATGCTTTCGATGTCGAACTGACCCGGGGTCTTTTTTTGCCAAAAAATTAAAACGGCAACTCCTCATAATCTCCCACCACCGCGACACTTAAGAATTCCTTCTTAAAAAGCTCTGTAGCAAGTCCCAAAACATCTTGCAAGCTGACACTCTCAATTCTCTCCAAAGTCTCTTCAGGACTCATTAAGCGACCTCTAAAGGTTATGTCGTCAAGCGCTTCACCCAACACATTTTCCGGTTTATCCATTGCCAGAGCCAATCGACCTCGGAAACAGTCTTTTGCTATTTTTATTTCTTCTTCCGTAATCACCCATTTACTTTTTTTGTTACCAATTCCATAACAAATTTCAGTTATTAGTTCTACGGCTTCTTTCAATTTATTTTTAGGGAGTCCTGCACCAATCAACACTTCACCAATGTCAGTAAACAATCCAATTTCTGTGCCAATTCCATACGCCCAACCTCTTTCTTCTCTTATTTCTCTCATCAATCGCGAAGTCCAACCATCCCCTAAAATAATATTAAGTATCTCTAATGCATATCGTCTTTCATCATTCATATCAATACCTCTAAAGGCCATTACCACTGCCGCTTGCTCCACTTTTCTGCTCACCAATTTTTTCTTTATTTCTTCACTCTTTTCCCAAACAAACTTATTTTTTTCTTTTGTTTTACGCTTATCATCAATCAGTTTACTAAACTCTTTTTTGATCAACTCAATTACTCTATCTTCGTCTCCAAACCCTCCCACCACACCAACAGTAATATTTTCAGCCACAAACCATTTATCAAAATAATTTCGCAAATCAGCAACCGTCATGGCTTTTAAACTTTCCACTGTGCCAATAATTGGTCGTCCCATATTACTATTACCAAAAAGCAATTTTGTACACTCTTCAGCCGCTTTACTGCTTGGTCTATCTTCATACATGTAAAGCTCTTCCAAAATAGTTCCTCTTTCTTTGTCAAAATGTTTTTCTGGCAGTAACGGCTCTGTCACTACCTGTCCCACTATTTTCATCGCCGTTTCCAAATTTGTTTTTGCCATCTTCACCCAAAAACCCATTTCACTTTGACCAGTATATGCATTGAATGCACCTCCTACATTTTCCACTGCCTCATTGATGTCATACATTCCAGGAAATTTTTTGGTCCCCTTAAAAACAAAATGCTCCAGAAAGTGGGCTGAGCCAGCTTCTTTATCAGTTTCTTCTCTGCTTCCAGTACCCACCATAACCCGGACAGTAACCGACTCTCTGTCTTCTGGCACCAGCACCACGCGCAAGGCGCCTACATTTAAAACTTTAGGTGAAAATCTCATTTACAAATTGTACCCTAAATCTATGCGTGATAAAATATACCCTGTAACTTAAAAGCTAAGGAGGCACTTTTGTATAAATATCTTTTTTGTTTTGTTTACCAGACTGGTCAGGCACAATTTACCATAAACCGTTATTTCAATCGATACCTAACCTTGGATCACGAAGTCACTGAAAACGACATCCACGAATTTACAGACAAGGTTGGAAAAGAAATAAACAAGTTATTTCTAAGCGTTACCTCACTTACTAGAATCTCTGATAAATAAGTTTCCACAGACACCCAAATGGGTGTCTTTTTGTTTCTAATTTCTTTTCACAAAGACATTTGTAGTCTTCCCATCTGTAACAAACTCAATTGTGCCCAATTTATCTGTCCTCAAAACCTTGGCCCTAACACTATCAAGCCGTATCAAAGTATCACTACTGGGGTGACCATAACTATTTTTCACCCCTACTGATACAACTGCGTATTTAGGCACAACAGCCTCCAAGAAGGATTCACCACTAGCGTACTTAGACCCATGGTGCGATACTTTTAGCACCTGCAAAGGTCTTAGCACTCCAGTGCCTAGTAGTGCCAATTCGTTCTCCAAATCAATGTCGCCTGTAAGCAAAGCAGAAAACTCCCCAAAACTCATTTTCATCACCACAGAGAGCTCATTGGACTCACTGGACCCGCTCATGGGTACCAATACATTATTTGTGCTTCCCTTTAATATCTCAAAATATAACATTCCAAATCGAATAACATCTTTTTCCTTTATATTTCTGATTTCCCTACCCACTTTATAATGCTTTTTTATTCCAGGTAGTGCCCCATCATGATCATTATCAGAATGGCTCAAAAATACTAGCTCAATTGATCTATCCCAAAAAGGAATATGCTCGCTGATACACCTCAAAATCTTTTCGTCATAAGCTCCAGTATCAATCAAAGCCTGAAAAGAACCCAAGACTACCAAAGCCGCATCCCCTTGCCCCACATCACAAAATACAAAATGAAGCTTTTCATCTGGCCACTCAAAACATATCCAAGTACAAAGAAGTATAACAATTACGATCGACCAAATCTTCCAGTTCACAAAATATTTTTGCATATTTTTTTAAGAAATGCAGAAGCGCTAGCCAAAACCGCACGGAACATGTCCATGCGAGCCTTACGCGAGACAGGTACGCGTGAGTACGATTTTGGCGCGGTTCGAATTTCAGAAAAAAACTAACTTCCAAAAAAATTAATAATCAACACTATCAAATGAAGAACTGCATAAGTCGGCACAAAAAATAGTTGCGGGAATACCAGCATGAAAACCCCAAACACCATAACCACAGGAACAAGTGGCAAAACAAATAGATTGCTGAATAGACCCATTATACTGACTCTCCCAAAAGCAAACCAAATAATAGGTGCCGTCAAAATCATCGTGCAGGCAGTCGAAATAACTCCAAGCATTTCCAAAAACTTTCCTTCATTCTCTAGTCTCATGGCTGTTAACTTCTCCATCACAAAAGGCGCCAAAATCATTAGTCCTGCGCTTGCTGCCACGGACAGCTGAAAGCTTACACTCCAAAGCATCTCAATATCCCAAACTAATAACATCCAACAACTAAGTATTAATAACCACACACTCATCGGCTTTCTTCCCAAGCTTTGAGCCACATAAACAAAACTAGCCATCAACAAAGCTCTAAGAACTGGTGCCTCCAAGCCAGCCAAAGCAGCATAAATTGACATTATCAGAATCGATAACAAAGTTGTCCACTTTCTATTAAAAAACCAAAACAAAAGGCCCAAAGCAGTTCCACCTACCAACATCAGGTTATAGCCAGAAGCCACAGCTATATGAATCGTTCCGCTCTTCACCATTTTGCCATAAAAATCTCGTCCTATATTTGTTTTATCACCCAAAACAATTCCCGCAAGCAGTGCAGACTCATCTTTGGGCAAGAATCTTTGGTAAACACTGTTGCAATAATTACGCACAATATCCAAAATACCAAATTTACCAATCGGGCTTATAGAACTTTCTGATGATTTTTCTGATATGTCAAAAGTAGCGTCTACAATTGCTTTTTTGCCCTTTATGGCCTCTATCAGATTAGTATCAACTCTGCCAATAACCGAAACCGTCATATTTCTTTTTACTCTGCAGGGTTCATTTAACTTTGCAATAAATGAGCCAAAATCAATGATACACTTATTATCTATCTGAATCAGTTTGTATATATTCCCCGTAACCTTAATTACTCTCCCCTCGTCCGAAAAATCAAAAAAAACTAAACCGATAACAATTCTAAAGAAAAACAAAATTGCAAGCAAAATATATCTATCGGTCATCTAAAAAACAGTAATTTTGTCCGAGTTCTTTTCCAAAATTTGTTTCGTAAAAACCTTCTTTGTTACCAGTTCTTCTACACTTCCATATGGTCTATTTTTCACAATACTTTCTATTCTTGCTGCCCCTATACCCCAAAGGGTATCCAATTCAGACTCACTAGCGGTATTAATATTGATCAATTTACTACCTATTTTAGCTTCAGAATACCCAGCACTAGCGGGGGTATCACTTACAAAGGGGATGTAAATTTTTTGTCCGTCTTTTAGAGGTGAAGCCAAATTTAAAGTCTTTTCACAGTACTCTCTATCAGCTTTTTCTGCATATCCTCCAGCCATAACCAATATATCTTTAGTTCTAGAACCAAGCATTAACTCATACACTCCAGGCTTATTTACTGCCCCTTCTATATCAACTACTAGCTTAGCCTCAGTATTTGCAGCTTTATTTGAATCCAAGTACTCAATTTGAACCTGACGACTCATTAGAATGCCTCTAAAAAGGCTAGTAACAGCAATTGACACACCCAATATCACAAAAACAACCAACCATTTATCCATTCTTCCCATTTTTTGATAAACATCTTTCATTTTATCTATCACCTTAAGTTATCTTAGCAAAAATATTTATGAGCGACATATTATTGCTAAACTTCCAAGACATTTTTACTTTATGGTAAACAACAAAATGTCACTCTTATACATCAGTCCGCCATTTATGAAGTGGCAATAATCCATCAAATAAACACGTTATCTTGAGTTCTCGAGTTCTAGATTCTTTGAGTTCCTGAATATTATGATATGCCCAATACCTCAATCACTCAAATTAATATACTGCTAATTCACAAACAAAATATATCAAAAATAAATAATAAATTTGACACTCAAATTTGCTATATTTAAGTCATGAACATTCGATTTGCGTCACATGTTTTTCTTATTGTGCTTTCTAGCCTTATTCCTCTAGTTTGGATACTAAACCCTAATACTTCTATTTACACTCTCCAGCTTTGCGGAGTCCTCACAATCCTCTACATCGTCTCCAAAAAAGTTTTGCCGACTCTCAATCACAATTTTAACCAAAACATTCTTACCATCCTTACAACAAACTCCATTGTCCAGTTATTAGTCCTTTCTACAGGCGGAACCAAATCTAGTTTCTTTTTTCTTTACTACTTTCTCATTTTTGCTTTTGCCATTATTTACGAAAGTCGTCAAGCCTTTGTTGTATCACTAGTTACAATTGCTCTTTATCTATTCAATCCAAGTCATATTTTCGATACCACAGCCATCATTAGTCTTTTTTCGCTTGTGCTCATTTCCCCACTAGCCCAACTTCTCAGTAACGCCATGATTCAAAACCTCCAAGCCACAGGCAAGATAAAAGTCCTTGAAGACAACATTCAAAAGGAAGAAGTCGACAGCCTTCTCTGGCTCTCTACAGAAGCAAAGCCAACTCTTAACAGTGTCATTTCATCCATCACCGACATCGTTATTTTCCTAAACTCTACAAGAAACGAATACGGACTTTCCAAAAAATTTATCGACAAAATTAAGGGCATCCAAACAGACCTCATTACCCTTTATTCCTCATCCGAAGACCTAGAAGAGAGTATTAAGGAATCAACCGATAAAAATAATATATAGACATAAATAAGTATAATTTATTCGGGTATTCTAAGTACCACCAAGCACAAACAGCAACTATATCATTTTAAAAACAGTGAGACCATCAAACAATATCAATCATCATCAAGGAGAAGCTAATAATTTTTCAAAATTAGCAAATTTTGGTCAAATTAGACAGTTTTCCTCAGTTGTTAGACCTGTAACTATTGCAATTTTCACAGCAGTTTTAGCAGTTACCGCTACAAAATTTGTTTTTGCCGACAACCTTGCCTCCCCTGCTTTTAATATAAAAATGGGGACCATAAATATTACTGGCGGTTCAAAAAGTTCAGCATCCTACAAACTAAATGACACCGTCGGTCAAACAGCTCAAGGAGAATTCAATTCATCAGGTTACACTATCAAAGCCGGATTCCAATACGTTATTAGCTCTATTCCTTTTAGTTTCACTATCTCCAATATAGACCTCGATTACGGCTCTCTAGTCCCAGGGACTCCCAGCATTCTCAGCAATATTCTTACAGTAACAAACGGCTCTGCTTATGGCTTCACCGTCAAAACTATCGAGGACCACCCCCTCAAGCTTGTTAGTGGAACCGATACTATTCCAGACTCTGCTTGCGATCTAGCCACACCATGCAGCATTACCGACGCCACACCATGGATAGACAATGGTCGATATGGCTTTGGCTACAACGTTACCGGAACAGACAAAGATCCAGACTTTGCAAACAGCACTTACTATCGCCCCTTCCCAATTCAAGGATCAGACCAGCCAAGCACCGTCATGGTCAGATCCACTGTTACCGCCGCAACAGGCTCTGCGGCTACTGTGAATTACAAAGTAAACATCTCTGGTAATCAAGCTGCCGGAACATACCAAAACGGCATTCAATTTATAGCCATACCCGCCTTTTAAAATGAAAAATAGAAAAATTATCACCACACTATCATCATTTCTTCTTCTATCATCTGTGATCTGTCACACCACATCTGTTTTCGCCGCTCCTGTAGGACTAAGTATCGACCCGCCTCTTCTCAAAGTTCAGATTAAACCAGGCAAATCTATCACCAAAGTTTTTAAGATCGAAAATACCGAGAATGTCGACAAAAACATCATAGCCAGAATCGTCCCCTTCAACAAATCCGACAACTTAGGCAACCCCACTATCGATCTCAAATCAAAGTCGCCCTGGCTCAGCTACTTCAATTTATCCAATGCCAATATCAAACTAGACGAACCATTTCTTCTCAAAGCAAAATCCTCAGAACAATTAATTCTCAGCCTGGCTATTCCTGAAAATGCCAACTTGGAAGATCTCTACGTCTCTCTTCTCGTCTCTACCTACGACAATGTCCTCAGTACAGATCAAAAAGGCACTCTCATCAGTGCCACCATAGGCTCAAATATTTTGGTTTCAGTCACCTCGGGTCTCAACCCTCCAACTCTTCTAAAAATAAATAAGTTCTACCCCACTTCCGGCAACTTCATCAAAATAGGCAGACGCTACATAGCCGACAATTTAACATCCATGACCTTCACAGCCACAGCTCAAAACGATGGCATGTTTGTTACCGAAACCAAAGGCACTTTCAAAATCTCCAAAAAGGCAGAAAGCATTCAACTTCAAGGTGTCTTGCCTCAATATGTAATCGCCAAAAATAGTCGCGTACTCATAAATTCAGACGGCAAACCATTTTCGTTCAACCCCACCATCAACAATTTTGGCATCCATAGTATCAATATCGATTTAAAATCCGAGAACTCAAACACCAGCAACTCTTTAGAGATAATTTTCTTACCTTTCAAAGCATTACTCGGTTTTTCAGTTACACTTATTATATTAAGGATTATTTTTTCTAAACAAAAAAGTGATTAGGAAAATATTTATCACTATTCTTTTGTTGCTTTTAATCAAGGTAGATATTGCTCGTGCAGACAACGCCACGGTCTCAGCCACAGTTGCAAATGTTTCAGACACACTCTACGCTCCAACACTTATTTCTCCTACAAACAACTCAGCCACAAACAGTGCCCGGGCCACTTTTAACTGGCGCCGACCTTCTCCTCTACCCATAACAAATACAATCGATCACTACGATCTGTATATAGATGATGTCGTTTTTGCCGCATCAGTTCCAGACTCTCTTACCACTCAGGACTTCTATTTTTATACTGCCACAGGCTCAAGTGGACTCTTTTATATCGGCCTCAAACAAGATTTAACGCAAGGCTATCACACTTGGAAAGTCGCGGTCTATGACAATACTGGCCAAAACACTAGCACCGGCACTTGGACTTTTTATATTGATTCTATAGCTCCGTTCATTACTCTTACCAGTATCGACTCAACAACCTACAACTGGAGCACGGGAGGAACAATTCCGGCAGAAAGTTCTCGATATTTATCAGTTAACAGTAGCAGTCCAACTCTTAATGGTTTAGTAGAGACAAACTCAAATCTTTTAGTTACTCTCACCTGTCCATCACCTGTCCCCACAGGATGCGTCACTCAAAGCACAACCATAAATTCCACCGATGGAAGCTGGTCAAAACAATTTACTGGCTTAGTTGCCAATCTTTATTACACCGTAAGCATGGCAGCCACAGACGCAGGCGGAAACTCCACCACCTTCCCAAATTTTTACATCATATATGCAACTACAACAACCACCCCGACTGCAATCACAACTCCAACATCAATATCACCAACAGCCAAAGCCACTCTCACTCCAACACTGACTGGCTTAGTTACCCTCACTCCAACCCAAACCATTCCTCAAGTCACCGGGATACTAACACCTCCACCAGACTTAGCAGCTTTGGTAACACCCACTTCATTTGTCCCCAAAGTTCCCCCCGTTCCCACTCCACCACCTCAAAAAACAACCAAGCCAAGAATTGCTTATGCCTACGGACCAATAATCTTAATACTTTTCCTTTTACTTGGTTTACCAACCCATTTGACTCTAGCTAGTATTGGAGTAAGTGCCAAATTTAACAATGTATTAAGATTTATTTTTACCCTAGGATTCCCCTTCTTAAAAAGAAAAAACACAACTACTCTTCCTTTTACATTTATTGAAGTATTTGACTCGCAAAAGCCTCACAAACACCCCTACAAAACAGTAAGTGATATCAATGGAAATATCTATTTTCCAGACAATTTAGTACCTCAAGTTCTAATAAAAACTAAGAACACCAACTTCGCTCTAAATGACTTTGTTTATCCCAGCATGTTACTACCTCACACATGTCTAATACCACTTCCAAAACGCTCCAAAGGTGCCTCAGAAAGCCTCAAAAATAATCTCTACAATCTACGTACAGCTCCACTCATAATAGCCATTCTTACCTCAGCTGTAGGCCTCTACTTCTATAGCAATTTATATATCTTTACCTATCTTTATCTTTCTCTTCAGTACGCCTTCTCCGAATACTACTATCCCCGCATAAAATAATCTCTTCATATCTCCGTGCATGTAATTCAGGCAAATGAGGATATATATACAAATTAACTCAATACCTTGAGTTCTTGATTCCTAGATTTCTTGAGTTCTTATTTTCTAGAGTTCTTGAGTTCTATATTTACTCTTCCATATCAATACTTATCAATAGAAATCAATCTATATCACAATTTCTTTTCACAGACAACATATGCCTAAACACTATTTCCGCATGATATAGATAGATAATAGCTTCATTATCCGCATGAAAATATTTATTAACGCAAACTATTGCGTCAAATAAATTAGACCTTAAACCCTTATAGTTGCCTATCAGTCTTATTCACGCACAAATAATAGCCACTCCTAACCCCCTATTTTTCACCACCTCAAATCTTCCCCTGTTGACATGTTGTTAAAAGTCTTTTATAGTGAATATATAGCTGTCTAATATCGTCTAATTTGAACCTAAAAACAAGTTATCAACAAAACAAAAAACTGTGTTAATAAACGACTTTTCCCAACAAGAATTTTTATCTCAAGATGTTAACTCCAAGGCTTCATACATGGAAATAATTACCGCAGGCATAATTTTCATCACTCCCATTATCATTTTGGTTCTTCTAGCCTCCTAAATTAATTACCGCTGCCCAATTAATGAACCTGCCCAACAACCACGACCTCCTCACTTCCTTCACAGCTTTCCTTGTGGAATCGGGCCTTTCTAGTGTTTCCATAAAAAATTATCTCTCCGACATTCGTCACTTTATCCGCCACTTGGAGTCAAGAAAGGTCGATGATCTTCAAGAAGTATTTCAAAACATAACAAAGTACATCAATAGTTATGTTTTGGAACAAAAAACTCTTCTTACCCCCACAGCCACCACCAACAGAAGACTGGCCTCGGTCCGAAGACTTGCCACCTACCTTAATGTTAAATATGGAATCGTAAATAATGAATCAAAATTAAAAACAGATCACAATGTATCACCTTCCGTTTCTTCATCGTCTAATTTAAACAATGACTCAGCAAGCGACAACAGTAATATTTCTAGCAAAAAAATCTTAGACCAGTTCCGACAACATCTAATAAGTGAGAAAAAATCCCATTCCACCGTCAAAAATTACCTCTCAGATCTTTATCACTATTTTGCTTGGATTGCCAATCAAACCCCTTACAACACCAATCACTTAGAGCAAGTCCTAAGTAATGAAGAACTCCAGAATTACATCACCTACCAAAAACTAGTACACACTAGCACTTCCGTAATCAACAGACGCCAGTCATCCATCAAGCAATTAACTTCTTATTGTTTCGATCAAGGCTTCATCCCCAAAAATCCTTTTGCCGTTATTGTTACCGAAGCAAAAATCTCCCGACTGGCTTGGTTCAAACGCTTTTCCACCAAGGCTACCAAGCCCCAAAATGCCTCCAAAAACCCTTTGGCAATCGCTTACCACAAATACAACTCTCTTTCTTTCACTCCATATTTCCATCTCGCTCTCCTCGTTATAGCCACAACAGCCATGGGCATACTTTTTTATAATCAAATAATTAAGAGCGCCAATCCCAGTTTAGCTGCCACTTCTTTAACTCCTCCAAAGAGACAGTTATCTTTCCAAGGTAGACTCCTGGATTCCTCCGGAACTCCAATTAATGTTCCCATGAATGTCAACTTCAAACTTTGGGACGATCTCACTGCAGGTGCCCAACTTTACACCACCGGCACTTGTTCAGTTACTCCAGACCAAGATGGAATTTTTAATAGTTTAATCGGTGACGGTGTCTGTGGAGCCGAAATTCCTCAATCAGTTTTCACAGACAACCGGGACGTTTTTCTTGCTGTCACTGTCGGCGCCGAAACCCTCACCCCCAGACAACAGATTGCCACAGTCGGTTACGCCCTTAACTCTGAAACCCTACAGGGGTACCCCGCATCTGCATCTGCTACCATCAACACCGTCCCAGTTGTCGACAACTTAGGAAACATTACCATCGCTGCCGCCTCCCCCTCCCTGGTATCCACTTCCGGAAACTTTAACATCAAAGGACAAGCACTTTCTTTGACTACCGAATTAAATTCTGGCGGTGACATTGTTATTCAACCAGACGCCCTTGCTTCTGGACAAATTCTCGCCATTAGTGGAACCACCACTGAAGACTCCTTCAGAATTAGTAACGCAAATCTCACCACCGGAACATTAATCTCGGGATACATTGGTAACGACACTGCTACTGGCAGTGGCAACCTTATTACTCTTTCTTCAGGAGCTACCGAGTCCGCCAAGTTCTGGGTCACCGCTGACGGCCGAACAAATATCGCAACAGCTACAGATTCCGCTATCACTTCAGCATTCATCATTAATCAAAATGGTACTGGAAACATTTTCTCCGCTTCCTCATCTGGAGTCAGTAAATTCAACATCGACAACATGGGACGACTAAGTATTATTGATGGAGTCGCACATACTATTGATGATGTCACTGGCAACCTCACTCTCACCTCAAACTCCAACACCATAAATTTAAATGATAATGTATCTTTTGCAGGAACAACCACTTTAAATAGTATTGCCTATACCTGGCCAGCCGCCATCCCTTCCAACAATTATGTTCTGCAAGCCCAAACAGATGGCACTTTAGCTTGGGTGGCTCAAACAGGTGGCACAATTGTAAACCAAGGGTGGACATGGCTAGCAGGCGTCCTCTATCCTACTAATACATTTGATGCAATCAACGTCGGCAATGCTGCTACTGCTTCAGCCACTGTTCATTTAGCCGGTGTAGCTGGTGACAATTCATTTATAAACGGTGGCAATTTTGGTATTGGAGATGTATCCCCATCTTCCTTACTTTCAGTAGGTAACGGCGACCTTTTTCAAGTAAACAGTTCAGGCATTATCTCAAGTATAGATGGAGTCGCTCACACAATAGATGATGTCACTGGCAATCTAACTTTAACTAGCAATAGCTCAACAGTCTCAATCAATGACGACCTTACAGTCAGTGGCACTACCGGACTAACTCTTTCAGGAGCTGGTGCGGACATCACTCTTTCTGGCACAGGCACTCACTCCATCTCCAATTCTTCTGCTGCAACAGACATTACTATTGATGCGGGAACATCTGGAAAAGTACAAATTGCCGCCACTTCAACAGGAGATGTTGAATTGGCAGGAGGTTCAGCAGGCACAGGATGCACCATATCAAACACTACGGGAAATCTAACTTGCTCTGGAACTATTTCTGGTGCAGCTGCAACTACAAAATGGAATGGGTTGACAGCTCCTGACAACAACCTCTCATTGGCTCATGGAGCATTTACCACAGCTTTCACCTATGACGCCCTTACCACAGGAACTGCCCTAGATCTCTCATCAACTTCACTCACCACAGGCAAACTTTTTAACCTCTCCTCCACTTCTACTACCTTAAGCACAGGTGGACTCGCTACCATAGATTGGTCTCCAGGATCTGCTACTACCGCAACGGGAGATCTTTTTAGAATTAATATTGGCGCAAATGGCACAAGTGGTAATTTGTTTAACATCACAGATAACGGCACTACCCTCTTCTCGGTTTCAGAAACTGCGATAACTTCTAATATTCCTACAAACTTCACTTCAGCAGGTGACGTATCCATGGCTTACGATTTAAATTTTACAAATCCAACTATCAGCAACATCACTTCTGCTGCCCCGCTATCCATTACCGCCGGAGAAACTTTTAATTCTTCAAATTTAACTTTAAAAACATACAACTCAGGTGATTTAGTTATCGATGCGGCTGGTGGTGTAACACTAAACCAAGCCCAGGCTTGGGATCTTGCCAACTCTTCCACAACCTCTCTAAATTTTGAATCTGGTTTGTTTAATATAGACACAGCAAACTCAAGAATTGGCATTGGAACTTCTGCCCCAAACGCCAAACTTGATGTCGTGGGTGAAGCATCAATTTCCGGGACACTCACACTAGGCAATGGAACCACAAACGTACTGCAATCACCTTACGGTCCTCTCTCCCTAAACTACAAATCTGCTGCAAACGCTTGGAGTGCTGCAATGACAATTCAAGACACAACAGGCAATGTCGGCATAGGTACAACAACTCCAGGAGGAAAACTCGATGTAAAAATCGCCACAAATAACAGATTCACGTTATTTGATTCCATTGGAGGTTTCGGATACACAGGACCTTTGGTTGATGCAATTGATGAAAGCAACACATTAATACCTTTAACATTCAATGCAAGTAAATTTGTTTTTAACACCGGCAATCTTGGTATTGGCGACACCTCTCCACTTGCAACATTAACAGTTGGAAATGGTGATCTTTTCCAGGTTGCAGGAGCCACAGGAAGTGTTACTACTGCAGGAGATATTGCCATAAATGGGGATGATTTAACTTCCGACGGAACTCTGGGAGTTTTGGCAGCAACCGGATTAAATCTACAAGCCACCACTGGAACAATAACAATTGACTCCATCGCAGCCTCACAAATAATTAACTTAGGAAACTCTGACGTGGCCAGAACAATAAATATTGGCACAGGAACTGGAATTGACACTTTAAATATTGGTACTGGTGCTACTGGCGCTGACGTCATTAATATCGGCAGTGCCAATGCCGGAGCTCTTACCATGAGAGGTGGAACAAATTCACTTATAGACTACCCCAATTTTGATGTAGACACTTCAGGAAATATTACAGTTGCCAATCAAGGAGACATTAGACTTTCCGAAGGTTCTGGTGGCGGGTCAGATTACACAGGCTTCCAAGCTCCTGCCACGCTTGCTGCAAGTTTACTTTATACACTTCCAAGTACTCAAGGTTCAGCAGATAGCACTCTAACGAACAATGGGTCCGGTACCCTCTCCTGGTTCAATCCCGTAGGCTCTACTGGAACCTCTGGATTTTGGACTAGAACTGCCACTTCACTCTACCCCGCTAATGTAAACGATCCTGTTGCCATAGGGTTTAGTACATCACCAGATATTAATGCCATGCTCGAAGTAGACGGAGATATATACCCTCATGCCGATTATGCAACAGGATACAACCTAGGAAGTTCCTCTCTCACATGGGTAGGTTTGTTTGTTACCCAAATTGCAGGATCAACCGGAACTCTTAGGGTTGACGTCGAAAATAAAGATCTAGAAGATGGACAATGGAACGTTTTAACTAGCTTAAGGGTAGGAGACGCGACAAAAAGCATGCCAACAAATATGGAATTCTACGTCTCAGGAGACGCATCTGTTTCTGGTACTTTTGGAGTTACTGGAACTTCCTACCTCACAGGAACAGTTACAGCACAAGGAGATTTAAACGTTTTTGGTACTGTAAATATTGGTGCAGGAACAGGAAAACTAGACGTCGGTGTTGTCGACCCTCCATACACAATCAACGGTGAAAAATATGCTACTTATATGTCTGGCATGGTCGGAGTCAAAGAAGAAACAGCAGGCATCTTATCTACCAATGAATATGTAGAAGGACTAGGTTACAAAAAAACCATAAACTTCAACAGCCAAGCAAAAGGCTCAGACCTTTGGCTCTTTGGTAAGACGACAAATATCAAAGAAAATCTATCCAGACTCTCAGTACTCTTAACCCCCAACACTCAAACCAAAACTTGGTACAACATAGACGAAAACAATAACACCTTAACTATTTTCTCCAGTGCTCCTACAAATATTTCATACAGACTTACTGCTCCCAGATTTGACGATGCCAATTGGACAAACACCAGAGCTTCCGGAAACGATGGCTACATTCTCAACAACCCAGACATATCCGACAACAATATTGCCATAGATGAAAACATAAACTACTCTGTTCAAATTGCAAATATTGACGGATCATACAAGATTTTTAGTAACAACCAAGAAATAAAAGAGACAAGTAGTTACGCAAGTTCTCTCATCGCCAACCTCAAAGCAGGCATTGCCACAGTAAGCGAAATTGTGGCTAGTAACATCACTACCAATAAATTGGTTACACCTATCGCAAACATCTCAGAACTAAACGCCATAAATGCCACTATCTCTGGAACTTTGTTCGCCGACAACATCAAAAGTAAGGCAATAGACAAACTCAACGAACAGCTAGGCTTATTAGACGAAAAATACTCCACCGCTTCAGCAATACTAGCTGCCCTCCAAAACCAATACTCAGAATTTAGTCTCAACAATCCTCTAGAACTTTCCCCTCTTGCCACCACTTCTGCCGTGCTCCCATCGGACCTTACTCTGAATTCCTTAAGTGCAGAATCAATCATCACTCACGATTTACTAGCCAATGGCTCCATCTTTACCCCCGCCCTTAGTTCCTTTGACACCGATCTTTTCATTCAACCAAACGGAGACAAATCAGTTCATATCCTTGCAAATCTTATGACTCTTTACCCAGACGGAAAAGTAGTTGTAAACGGAGATTTAATAATTACTGGAAATATTTATGCAAACAATATCGACACTCGCACAGCAACTGTTTCCGGCACCTTAGCTGTAGGCAATGGCGAACTTGCCACAAATTCAGATAGTATTCTTGCCTTGTTCAACGATAACGGAGACGTTGTCGGATCAGTAAACGCATCTGGCTCTGCCAACTTTGAACAGTTGACCACAGGCGGACTCATTATTGCTGCTGGAAATGAAAATATTTCTACCATATCTGGCCAAGCAAATTCAAACTCCACCATAGGTATTGCTACCATAGCCACAGGTTCATCAGAAATTATCATCAACAACACCAACGTCACTGACAACACTCTCGTCTACATCACCCCCATCTCAAATACCGACAATCAAGTCTTGTTTGTAAAATCCAAACAGTCTGGCACCGGATTTACCGTAGCCGTTCCTCAACCGGTAACAAAAGAAACATCTTTCAACTTCTGGCTAGTTCAAACAAAATAAAAACTCGTTATACTGTATATAGTCCATGAAACACAATTCCATAAATAACGGCTTTACACTTTCTGAAATATTAATTGTCATAACCATTTTAGTAGTTATCTCGCTCGCCGTATTTCGAAGTATAGACCCTCTAACTCAATTTTTAAAAGGATACGACTCAGTTCGAAAATCAGACTTAGAAAAAATAAAAACCGCTTTTGAAGAGTATTACATAGACAATGAGTGTTACCCACCCCAAACTGCCCTTTCCAACTGTGGATCATCTGACTTGGCACCATACTTAGATAAGGTGCCTTGTGACCCAAGCACGAGAATTCCTTATACTCTTTATCTCTTACCAGAAGAAAGTGGTTGTGCCCAAAAATTTGCTGTATATGCAGACATTGCATACAAAAAAGATAAAAAATCTAATCTCATAGAATACTGTCCCAATACTTTGGCCGCAAACTCACCAAACATTCAAAATGTAGAACTTATCAAAGGCTGCAGTCAAATGCATATTAGCTTTGATCTTTATGGATGTCGTACAGGTAGCTGTCAACTTCTTTTTACAGATACCGTGCCCACATGTGGTTTTACATACACTTCTTCAGACTGTAACGGCGTAAATTGTTCAGCAAAAAATCGACGCGGTGTTTACACAAATGAATGTAAATAACTTTCCTAAAGTTTGCTCTTCAATTCTTCAATCCCCTTGTTTATAGCCACCGAAATTGCACTCACCAAAACTTTCTTTTTCTTAAAATAGTCAGCAATCTTTTTTACTTCTTCTTCACTTACCAAATCAATTTTACTTAACACCACTATTTCTTTTTTCTCAGCAAGACCCTCACCAAAACTTTTTAACTCGTTACGAATTGTTAAATAATTTTCGTAAGCTTTCTCCGGGCTGTTATCAAAAACAGACACCAAATGAACCAATACTTTTGTTCTCTCAATGTGTCTCAAAAACTGCACTCCTAGACCCTTCCCTTCACTAGCGCCTTCAATAAGTCCAGGGATATCTGCAATAACTACAGATTTTTCAGGCATCTTCAAAACTCCCAAGGTAGTAAATTCATAGTCTGCTACTTTTGGTTTTGCTTTTGTCAGAGCCGATAACAATGTAGACTTCCCAGCGTTAGGTAAACCAATAAGCCCCACGTCGGCAAGTAGTTTAAGTTCTAGTTCAGCAATATATTCTTCAGCAGGTCCACCTTGTTCGGCCGTCATTGGAGTCGTGTTTCGAGAACTCTTAAAATGAACATTTCCTCTTCCGCCTCTTCCACCCTTAGCAATTAACACTTTCATCCCAGCTTTATCAAAATCAATCACTTTTTCTCCAAAATCGTTCATACCATCATCTTCAGCCATTGGTTGATCCGCTTTTAGCGGTGAGACCTGACTCTCAGGCCAAATCGCAACTTTCCCTCCATCATCAGAAATCTTAGATTTGTCACCAGATATCAGCTTTAGCTTCACGACTGTACCCAGCGGCACTTTTATTACCAAATCCTTACCTTTAAGCCCAAACATCTTCTTCCCTCTGCCATTTTGGCCTTTTTCTGCCCAAAGCTTCTGATTATGGTTAAAAATCCCCAAAGTGTTCAAATTAGGATCAGTTTCCATGTACACATCCCCACCCTTGCTTCCATCTCCACCATCTGGTCCACCCATAGGAATAAATCTCTCACGACGAAAGCTAGTAGAGCCATCTCCCCCTTTACCAGATTTAATAGATAACTTAACAAAATCAATCATGCCTATATTTTATACCCATTCATCCGCAAATGCAGGGTAATCTCAATAATCGATGCAGGCTTGCAAACGAAGTCGCACGGAACATGTCCATGCGAGCCTTACGCGAGACAGGTACGCGTGAGTACGACTTTGTGCAAGACGAATCGAAAAAGAGAGATTACCACAAATAATAAACCACCGACACCGCCTTAGCGACTTCAAAAGATGAACCAAATATTCCATCTTTCTCTGTGATTTTTGTTGCTACAGCCGCATTTCCAGATGACGCCTGTTGCACAGAAGCAACCTTCTTAAACATCTTCCATTTTAGTTTTCCAAAAAACTTGGCATTTAAGTCCGCTTCCTTCATGGCTAACTGAAGGGCTTCATTCTCCAAAGCCATCTGATTCTCTACTTCCACCACTGGCTGCGACACAAGCGAGGCACCAGCTTCATAAAGCTTCACTATTAATATGTTTATATTACTCACATCAGCCGTTTGCCCTGACAAGGTCACTGTAGCCGAATACCCCTTAGCTCCACTGACAACGGCAGCAAGAGGCGTTACCTGAATTTGTGTCTGGGTCAAGCTATTTTCAACTATTCCTCCATTTACCATAGCAAGACGTAAGGCTGACACTTTTGCCTTCAAACTAGCGTCCACTGCAGATACAGAGTCTCCAGTATCTACAACAGTTGCCGAAAGTTTGGCAATGGTAGCGGGGACCGTTACCTTTCCAGTTCCACTTACAGTAATTACCAAAGGATTTGTTACATATCTCCAAACAAAAAACAAAATCACAACTCCCAAAAAACCATACACATATCTGTTTTTATCTTCCATAACATAATCATAGATACATCTATATATATAGTCAACAAAATGTTTAAATAATCTCAGTGCGAGTAAAGAAAAACAGAAAAATATTTCTGACCATTTTTTTGGTACTTCTTTTGGCACTCGCCTTCCGACTCTACAAAGCCATACCCTCAAAAGCAGCCTGGTACAACACATCTTGGTTGTATCGCAAAGAGCTAGTCTTCAATAACGCCGCCTCCACTACCAACCTCACCGACTTTCCAGTAATGGTAAAGCTAACTTCTTCAAACTTTACTTTTTCTCAAGCAAAAACCAATGGTGAAGATATTCGGTTTACCGATACAGACGGCAGCACACTACTCCCTTACGAATTCGAAAATTACGACTCAAGCGGCCAAACCGCCACTATCTGGGTAAAAGTCCCCCAAATAAATGCCGCCAGTTCTACCGACTCTATATATATGTACTGGGGAAACTCCGGCGCTGCCGATGCCCAAAGTGCCGACAATACTTGGAACGCCAACTACAAAGGCGTCTATCACCTAAACGACAATGCCGCTTCCACGACAGTTACAGATTCATCAGGCAACAGTAACAACATCACTGCCAACGAAAATACAAATGCAACTAGCTATGTCTCTTCAGGTCAAAACGCAGGGGCTTTTTTAACAGCAGGCAATCCTATCAATATCCAGCATTACCTCAGTGTAAAATCCGAGCAAATTCCAGATATTGCCTTGGATACAGACAATCACCCTGTGGTTTCATACTATGACACTGACGCAGGCAATCTCAATATTACCCACTGCAATGATCGCAATTGCAAAGGAGGCGACGAGTCAGTCACTTCCCCAGACACATCCAATGCTGTTGGTCAATATCCATCTATAGAACTAGATACCAATGGTTATCCTGTAATCGCTCACTACGACGCAACCAATTTCGATTTGCGCCTCACTCACTGCAACGATATTAACTGTACTGGCGTAGAGACCACAACAGCCGTTGATTCAACAGGAACCGTTGGACTCTACCCGTCACTTGCACTAGATTCCTCAAATTTTCCAGTAATTGCATATTACGACACTACCAATACCGCCCTCAAATTTGTTCATTGTAATGATTTGTACTGTGTAGGAGATGTTCCAATTACTTTAGATGGCTCTGGTGCAGACAACGTTGGCGGATTACAAAATAGTATTTCCATGGTCCTCGATGGTTCCGGTTTCCCAGTCATAACGTATTATGACAATACCAATACTGACCTTAAGTTTATTCATTGTGACGATGCAAACTGTGTAGGAGAAACACCAATTACAATTGCTTCAAGTGCAAACGACATCGGTCGCAATGCCAATTTGGTTTTAGACGGATCAGGTCTACCGATGATAGTTTATGGAGATCAAACTGGGAGAGACACATATTACATTCATTGTGACGATGCAAACTGCACAGGAGTAGAAACATCCGTATTGATTGACGCCACACTTGCAGACTATCCGAGAATTAGAATGCAAAGCAATGGAAACCCAATCATTGTTTATATGTCAAATTTAGTTTATCTGCGCTATGCTGTTTGTTCCACTCCAGCTTGCACCTCCACCTCTCAAAACTATCTTACGTTATACAACCAGTACTCTACCAACTTCCCCTCTTTTGTTATTGCAAGTGACGGGGCTCTCGCCATCACTTATTACCCCAGAGCAAAATATGATGGATTTTATGATGTAAACGTTCTTACAACAGATCATAAATTAGAAAGAGTCTATGACTCAGATTTAGATTTTGGCACGGGCTCATTTTCTTTTTCTGCTTGGTTCAAAACTCAAGGGTTAAACAAATCCCAGCAAAACACAATACTTTCTCGTTACGACACCGATCAAGGTTTTAAAGCGTATCTTAATTACAGCGGTCA
Organism: uncultured Pseudomonadales bacterium; assembly: GCA_964439805.1. Taxonomy (GTDB): domain Bacteria; phylum Patescibacteriota; class Microgenomatia; order UBA1400; family MFAQ01; genus MFAQ01. The sequence continues at coordinate 22,035 of CAYTOI010000011.1, forward strand.
ACCGTGTGTCGGAATAGATGATGATGCCACTTGGGGTCCCGATGATGGTGCCTGTACCATCCCCTCAAGTTATTATCCAAATGTCGACAATGGTAATGCAACAAACCCTCAACTACTAGCAATGACCTTGGACTCAAATAGTTACCCCATGATCGCTTATTACGAAGCAAATACTACAGATTTAGAATATATTCACTGCAACGACATAAACTGTGCTGGAAATGATGAATCATTTGTCTCACTAGAATCTGCTGGTACCGCAGGCCAATACCCTTCTATAGTCACAGACTCTCTTGGATATCCAGTTATTTCTTACTACACCGTCGGCAGTGGAATTAAGGTTATTCACTGCGGCAATGCAAACTGCAGTTCTGGAAACACTTCAAATGTAATTGAAGCCGCAGCCACTACAAATACATTTACTTCCATCAAACTAGACTCTCTTGGATATCCCGTAATTGCCTATTACGATAACGCACTTGGTGATTTAAAACTAGCCCACTGCACAGATGTAAACTGTGCCACCCCAGTAACACCTACAACAGTGGACAACTCATCTGCAGCAATAGGAGCATACCCATCATTGGAATTAGACAGTTCAGGATTTCCAGTAATAAGTTACCAAGATGTCACAAACTTAAATCTCATGCTTGCCCATTGTGGCAACGCAACCTGCTCAGCAGGAAATACTATTACAACAACGGAATCAACTGGACAAACAGGATACTACACAAGCATGGAGCTGGACTCAAATGGCTACCCCGTCATCGCCTACTACTACAACAACGCTTTCAATTTGCAGATTATGCACTGTAACGACGTAAACTGTGCAGGCGCCAATGAAAATATAAATACCGCCTTTCAAGATTTTGATGGTGGCAACAACTGGATGACATTAAAATTAAATAATTCCGGATATCCAGTTATCTTACACACGTCTCTCGGTTACCATACCCAAATACTTACAACTTGTAATGATGTAAATTGTGCAGGAGATGACGAGACACATAACTACATTCGAGAGGATGTCCACAACATAAGTCACAGTTCACTTGCGTTAGACTCATCGGGCTTTCCTGTAATAGTTACTCGGTCTGGAAGCTTGGACATTTCTCTAACCAGACCAGGAACCGCAACATACTCAAACACAAACACTGTTGATGACGGTGCTTGGCATCACATGGTTGGTGTAAAAAATGGGACCACCTCCCTCACTCTATATATAGATGGAGTAGCAGTTGCAACCGACTCATCGATTGCCGCCTCAGGAACATTAACTAGCAATTCTGCTACTTTGAATTTGGCGGAAGACATCGTTGGAGGCTATTCAATAAATGGATTAGATGGGTATTTAGACGAAGTTCAAATAGACAACACCGCTCGAAGTAGTGACTGGGTCAAAGCCCAATTTTTATCAGAATCAAATAACTTTATAAATGTAAAGTTTACCCAATATGGTGCCATAGCAAACGCCTTAAGCAATTTCACAAACAACTCTGGTGCATTAAAAAATAATCTTATTGCCCACTACAAATTCGACGAAGGTTACGGCACCACAAATAATAATTCTGGCAGTATAGGTTCGGCAATTAACAATGTTATCGTCAGTGCAACAAGATCAAATGAAGGTAAATTAGGAAAAGCTATCAAGCTCTCTGCCCTTCAATACATCTACACCCCAGATAACTCCAATTTGGATTTTGGCACCGGAGATTTTACAATCTCCACTTGGATAAAAACTGGCACAGTGGCAAACAATAAAAATCTCTTCAACAAAGGCGCCGGTGCAGGAACTAGTGGGTGGAGATTTGGATTATTAAATGGTGTTCCAGATGTTTTGGTTGGTGACACTATTGGCGGAACAGAGGGAACACTTGGGTCAACATCAATAGCAGACGACACTTGGCACCATCTGGCAGTATCTTTTAGTCGAAGTAGTAATGCTGTTGGGTATGTTGACGGAAAGCAAGTTGGTACTCTAGCAATTTCTACAAGAAATGGCTCTGTAGATAATTCTGCTAACCTAAATATTGGTAATTCATTTTCAAATTTTGAAGGTCTAATCGACGAAGTCAAAATCTACAACACTGCCCTCACAGCCGACGAAATAAAACAAGACTTCAACAAAACTTCAACTCTTGGCTTTGGTTCGTTCTCAGACACATCTTCAATTTCTGGAGGCTCGGTCGCCAGCAATTCAGCAAGTGCCCAGTACTGTGTCCCCGGATCTACAGACCCATGCTCCCCACCACTCGCAGAGTGGAACTTCGAAGAAGGTTCAGGTAGTACTGCAAACGACAATTCAGGGAATGGAAACTCTGGAACAATTACAGGAGCCATTTTTGGTGCGGGGAAAATAGGTAAATCAATCAGTTTTTCTGGAGGAACAGATGAAGTGAGTGTCTCAAGTTCCATAACCACAAATACAATCGAGTTCTGGACAAATCCATCTACAACAACTCAAAATCTTATAGACCTTCGTACAGCAGCTACGGCAGCAAACATTTCCGTTTCATCAGGTACAATTTCTGCAACTGGCTTTACTAGCCCAATTATTTATGTGAACGGAGTTGTTTCTTCCACCTTAGCTGCTGGAACATGGCAACATGTTTCTATTACCACTTCCTCCTCCATCACTGCCAATGCAATCAAATTTGGCAGAATTGGATCTACTTCTTTGACCGGTTCACTCGACTCCATCAAGATTTACAATTACGTCCGCACTCCCGCACAAATCGCCTGGAACTACAACCAAGGAGGACCAATTGCCCACTGGAAACTAGATGAATGTACAGGTACAACCGCAAACGACAGCAGTGGTAATGGTCTGTCTGGCACAATCAGTATCGGTGCTAGTGGAACAAATACTACCGCAGGAACATGCACTACCTCCGGTGCTTGGTTCGACGGGGCCACGGGTAAATTCAACTCCTCACTAGATTTCGATGGAACAGATGATCAAATATCCATGGGAGATCCTGCCAGTGGACTATTAGATATGGGTACTAGTGATTTCACCTTGTCAGCTTGGATCAAAACTAGTGACACCACTTCCCAAGCCAGAATAATTAACAAAAGAGATACAAGCGCAATTGGGTACGAATTAAACTTAGCACCATCCGTCAGTTCATTAAATTTTTTCATTGGAGATAGTGGTGGCTTTACATTTGGTGCGTCTGGCGGAGTCAACATTAGAGACAATGTATGGCATCATGTAGCAGTAACTTTTGACAGAGATGGAAATGGCACCTACTATGTAGACGGCAAAATAGATGGAACACCAAGGTCAATATCAACGAGAACCGGAACAATTAGCAACGCCACAAGTTTTTATATAGGAAGAATTAGTATTTCTGCGTCGAACTTTTTCCCAGGTCTTATTGACGATGTTCGCATCTACAACTACGCCCTCACTCCGCAACAAATGAAAAATATATACAACAACTCCTCCGCCATTCGCTTCGGACCATAGGACTACAGCTCAATGTCTCCCGCTATTGCAAGAAATAAACACATTATCTTGAGTTCTTGATTCCTTGAGTTCTTGAGTTATTCTCCCCACTCTCCCTATCGAATTCCCGATAATAATGTTTAAATGAATAAGTGCATTCTCGATATATTCGGGCCATATTAGCTATATTCCTCGTCACTGGCGTTGCTAGCGCTTCTTTTTATATCTCCACAAAAATTTCCTCAGACAAATCTGTCTCGTTTAATGCTCCGGACAGTAATCCCCTTGCAAAAGAAGTAGGTGAAGATGGTCCACAAAAAAGTGGCAAAACCACAAAACCAGCTGCAACAAAACCACAAGTAACAAAAAAGCCATCAAAGTCTGACGAAGAAGAAATCGCCACAGAAAAAGCACTAGCCAGATCCGAAGCAAAGATTGAATCATCCGTTGGATTAATCACCCCAACCGTTACTGCTGTAGCAGGCGGGAAAGTTTCCTATTCCCCAGCAGAAGTAACCCCTCCAGTCACAGTCACAACCACACCATCATCAACACCCACACCAACATATTATTCTCTCTCAACATACAATCCTTATTTTGCCATAACTCCCACAAAAACCCCCACTGCAACTCCTGCATTAGTAGTTACCCCCATTCCAGGATCTGGAACATTTGGGGCAGCAGCAACCGAAGAGCAAAAAAATACTATTTCATATATGAGTATTGATGCCAACGTTTGCAATGACAAACTTGGTTTTATCTCCGGAACAGGCTGCTTTAACGGAGAGCGCAAGGTCCTTGGCAACGCCGACACTCAACAAGCCTATCAACAGTACGCAGCCCAAAAAAAGCAGGAACTTTTTAGCAGCTCAAATAATGACTACCTCGAGGCCAGTGTTGAAAAATGCAAAATTGATGGAAAAGCAAATTGCGTCATTTGCGATCCCACAAAAAAAGACTGCAGTAAGGATGTAATCGAAGGCAGAGACTTTTTTATCAGCAAAAACCTAATCTTAGACAACACCACCAAAAACGAAATAGTCGAAAAACAAAAACTAAATCAGATGATGGCCGACGCTACAGACCCAAGGCTGAATGCCCAATACCTTACAAGTTTGTACGGAACAGCAGACCTTCTGAAGAAATTAGAAAATGAAGGGGTCCCATATGCAGAAATAAACCGACTCAGCGCAGCAAGAGATGCAATCCAAAAAAATATTGCCGCCGATGCAGCCACAGCTGCAGACCAAGCAGAGAAGAAAAGGTTTGAAGCTGAAAATTTAAAGTTAGGCAAATTAATTGCAGGATACACTGACCCAGCAATTTCAGATACTAAACTAGCTGAAATATACTGTGATGGGTCACCAAACAAAACTAATTGCTTAATTAAATTTGAACGCAAAAATGTTTTACTAGACATTGCTAGAACAGATAAATCCCTATACAACTATACAGTCACAACTCGCCAAACCAATTTAGCTAACCTTATCCCCTTGGTTGTCGGATCATCAACACTATCAAATATTGAAATTGACGACAAGACAAAAAAAGAAATTATTAAACTAAACGAAGATACCACACATGCTTTTTGGGTTTATGTTCGAGAAAATTCAGCCAGACAGCGACAGCAAGGTGTCACAAGCGATCAACTAGCCAAAGAATTCAACATTAAAATCGAAGCTGATCCTACTCTATTAAACAAAAATATTGCAACTTACAACTCCACTCCAAAAGCCTACAACATGTACGGAAGCAACTATCAATTTTCCAAAGAAGAAAATCCGCTTATTGTTTCCAAATATAACGAAATAATAAAATCAAAAGACATTGAAGGCTTAACTGCAGGCGGATACCCAAAAAAATACGAAGATTTGTCAGATAAATATCAGGAGCAAGTATTTGAAAAAGCTTGCAAAAATAACACTGACCTATTTGAAGCCTGCTCGTTTATAAAAAATCCTAGAAGCCGTGAAAACTCCAACGCCGCCAAAATGTACAATGAAAATTTAGCAAAAATAAATGCCGCCATAAAAGCCAATGAAAAATTATATGTATCCCAAGTAGTAAAAGACAACACTATTCTTCTCTCCACCTACGGCAGCAATATTATCGATGTCAACAACGCAAACGTTGGCAACGCAGACATCAACAAAGCAAAAGAAGTAGCCAAAACAGAAGAGTTAAAAGACACACTCTTTAGCCCAAAATACGGATTTGGAAATATGGCAGGAACAAATGTCCCCTTACCAAACATAGTAACAAAAAATATAGAAGCTCCAAAAATATTGACCCCTGAACAACGACAAGAGCTACGAGATAAGGTTGCAACAAAATATTTAGAGGAACAAAAAGTAATTGAAACCTATACAAGAGGTGCTGGAGTTGCAGGTGGAGTAAGTGTAGCTTTATTAACCACCGCACTTTGCTCAGAGCTAGGTCCAGGAGCCTTAGTGTGCGGAGGAGCAGGAGGTCTAGCTGCAGCAGTCACAAATTACGTCCCTATTTTAGGCAAAGCCACCGCCGAAGAAATTGCTGCTGAACAACAACGAATAAAGAATTTCGAAGTTTTTGGTAAAAAAATCTTTAATAACGATACTGCCGCAGGTTTAGTTCAATCTCTATACTCAAACCAAGATGCGGCTTGCGGTACGCTGGACGGCGGCAGAATTGGCACGTCATGCACCTCAAAGAACAATCAATTCGCCTTACTTGACAGTATCCAGAACCAAAATCAAACAAACAGTACCACCGTAGATAAATTATCAGATCCGTACACACAGGCAACAATAGCCGTACAACCCTTTTTACTTCAAGATTTCGACAAGTTACAAGACGAAAAAGAAAAACAAGCGTATATAAACATAGTCGCCTCAACTGGTATGGGTGTTATTTCAGCAGGAGCAGGTTCTTACATCGCCAATCTCAAACTCCCTGACCCAACCACTCTGGTTCAAAAATTACAAGTAACTGGAATCAACTTATTATCCAGTGCAGCAAATTCTGTTGTCGGGGGTGTTCAGGCAGATATTCAATTCGACAGCACCTCAAGCTTTGTAGATACTCAATCTGAGATTGCCTTAGCCACTTGCGAAACTCAATATGGAAAAAACTCAAAAAACTGTGCAGATTACGCTGATGCCGTCAAAGCAGAAACCGCAGAAGCAGAGAAAAATAATTTTATTATGGCAATAGTCTCAGACCAAGCATTAGACAAGGCTATAAACTTCACTACGTTTGTAGCTCAAAAAGCCTCATCTGCAATTTCAAACACCCCTCCCCCAGCCACCAAAATGGCCTTAGAAATAAATCCAAATGTTCCAGAGAGTGTCGCTCGAATGATACTAAAAAATAGTGGAAATAATTTTACTCCCGCAGAAATTGACGCAGCTATCATTGCATACAAAAGTCCAAAACAAGTTGAAATCTATAACGCTGAAGCGGCAAACATTAAGGCTGAAAAAGACATTATTATAGAACGAGGAAAATCTCTAGGGTTAGAACTAGATCGAAACAAAACCAACGCCTCACTTAATCAAGAAATTTCTGCTAGAGAAAATCAAATATCCAATTCCACAGGTATTTCAGCAGAAAATATTCATGCGCTACCAAATGAAGAGGTTAAGAGTTTAGCTTCCAGTCACGAAATTTTGAGTAACGGCGAACTAGTCGTAGCAAACATTAGGCCAAATGGCGATGTCGAATATCGCAATACAAATACAAATGAAATAATTATTTCTCCTGCCACATCACTTGACGCAACAATGGTCAGAGAAGCAAAGGGTTCCACAATAAAGGGTTCCACAATTAAGGTTGAATCCCAAAAACCTTCAGATATTAAAATTGCCGTCGAAAACTCAAGTATGCCTGTGGCTGCACCAAAACTTGGTGACCCTAAAACTGTTTACAAAAATCCAGTCGAGAGTAAAGCAGCATTAATTAAAAGAGGTGAGGCTCTAGGAATTGAAAATCCAAATTCACTAAACAAAGACGATCTTTGGAATGCTATAGTGGCCAAAGAAAATGCCATAGCTAATAGTATTGGAGTCTCCCCTGAAGTTATCAGAGGAACTTCAAATAAAAACGTTGGATACTATTTAGGCAGCCACGAAGTAATTACCAACAAAAATATTGTTGTCGTCGCTATCCAAGAAAATGGTAATGTCTTATACAGAGACAATGTCACTGGCGCAGAGTTTACAGTAGACTCTTCTGCTCCAGAAGCAATGCTAGTCAAAAAAGCTACAGATAATGGATTTAATGTTATAGACAGAAACCATGCGTCAATCACAAAATCTCTAAACAACAATCGAATCCAAGCAATTGCTGAAAGCCTTGCTAATAAAATTTCTTCCATTTTTACAAAAAAGGCAACTTCCGTACCAACCAGTTCAGATGTTACTTCTTCAGCAGTTTTCTCCAAAAATAAATTACTAGCAGAAGCAACCGGAATTCCAATTGAAAAAATTAACAAAATGACTCCTGAGCAAATTCAAAACCTCAATGGACTTATGGCACTAAATAACCCCAAAGCCCTTAAAGCCCAGGCCCAGAGTTTTGTCGACAACAGTTCCGATGCCACTCAGGTCAAGATTAGCTCAGCACCAAATTCAGAATCTGTCATAAAAGTACCTTATATCTCTCCCGACGTTAATCTAAATTCTCAATTAAGCCCCAAAATAGCCAATGACATTGACATCAGCACACCAGGCTATGGACAAAAATACTTTTTGGGAATTGCCGAAGCTGTAGAGGTCGCTGATAATTTCCATCTTCAAGGCGGTTTTGAGGGAAGCAATGTAACCAGAATTAGCTTAGACGCCGAAGGCAACAATTCTGAAGTATATATCTTTAAATATAAAGATAAAGAATACATGATAAAAAGACCAAAAGAAAATGCTGTCTTAGATCAGTTTGGCACATACAATGAAAGAGTATTGGCAGGAGACTCAGTAACTGAAAAAATTGTTAACGCAAATTTTGTAAACACACGGGGATTACAACTGGATGATGGCACTCAGATATTTATTCAAAATAAGGTTCCAGGAAAATCTCCCTCACTTGAAGAATTCAAAGCAAAAATACTACCTATTATTGAATCAGCTCAGGCCAACAATTACATATATTTCCACGACGACCACAATCCAAACAACTGGATTGTAGACCCAGACGGTGAATATCATCTCATTGATACAGAAGGAGTTTTTTACGGACAAAATAACAATACCCGAGCAGCAGCAGTTTTTGTTGGCACCGATATTTTAGCTGAAAACTCAAAACCCTCTTATAACCCCTTTGATGAGTACAAAGATCGTGACACTAAGCCAAAAATATCTGCAATTCCAATTGACAACAACAAACAATCAGTCGCCACAACCGAAGTCAAACCAGGCTCTCCACTAGTACCAGAGACCCCTCCTCAAACTCCATCAGCTGACCCTCAACCTGCTCCACCAACTCCTCCTACCGTAGCCAGAGCTTCACGCGGTGATTCAACTCCCCCACCATCACCAAGAATACCAAACAACATTGTTGAAGAAATTGCAGTTTTGGCTCAAAGAGTAAACGAATTAATTGCCTCTTACCAAAAACCAGTCGATGTTGCCATTAGAAAAATTGATTTTCCAGAAAAAACCAATAGTGTAAACATCGGCAGATTCGACGGAACTACAGATGGCACAGTAATGAATGTAGCAGACAGACAAGTTAGCAGCAAAACTCCTATAAACGTAAAGGCTAATAAAGATGGCACCATTACTGTCTCAGTGTCCAGAGATCACAACAAAAACGTACTCCCAATCTATCAAGGAAAAAAAGTGCAACCAGGTCAACAAGTTACACTAAAACCATCTGAATCAATCTCCCTTTCTCCAAACACCAAACTTTATAACGCTGGTCCAGACGGATCCAGGTTGATAACTACTCCAACAAATCCAAGACCAATAGTAAAAACAGTAACAATTAAGACAAACATAGGCGACACCTCGTTAATAAACCCCGTTATTTACCCAGGCGATCAACACTCAAAATCAGGGGTAGTAAACGGAAACTTACCTCCAAGTAAAATAGACGGAGAACAAGTATATTTCCAGGTAGGTTCCTTCGGAAGTACAGGTAATCCTCATGCCACACTTCCCCTGTCGGACGGACCAAATATTTTACCCATGAACGCAACAAGTACAGCATTAGAAATAATTACTTTTGGGACTTATGACGCTAGCGGAAAATTTGTACCATTAAAGCCAGAACTTGGATACGCAAACAATATCTCCTATCGCGGTGGTACAGCAAACGAATCAGTTATCGTACACACCAATACCAGTTATTTAGACGACTTAAAATCAAAAATTAAAATATTGTCTGTAGAAATTTTACCAACTACTACAAAATCAAAACCTAAAACAAACACATCACCAAAATCCCCAACCCCTCCAAAAACCAATCCTATTAAAGAAGTTGTAAGACAAGTACAAGCTCCAAACAAAAGATCTCTATATTCTGAACAAGAATTGCTAGGCATCATCGTCAAAAAATACAGACCAACCATCGACGGTCCCTCAGAGGTCAATTTGCAATACGTAAACAATCCTGACTTAGTCGTTGAATTTTTCGGAGGCAACTCGGAAGTTATGTACAGATCACTTTCAACAGGAGAAATCTTTACTGCAGACAATGTCTCAATAGACGCAGCTATTATGAGAGTAGCTAAAGGCCTACAAATAAATTATGGAAATAAATCAATGCATTATATTTTAGGAAAAATGTGGAAAATGATGGGGCTACCACGCAAGTAATATATATTACAAATTAAAACCGCTACAATAAACTTATGAAAAAACTTGTTAAACCTCTCGGAATTATCACTGTCTTTTTTCTCCTCTATATCCTCACCATTATCATCAGCACCCTTCTCAGCAGCTTCAGCGAAAATGTTTCTGTCTCAGGTATTTCTACCAGCTTCGATCCCTTAATCACTATCGCCTATATCCTCGTCTTCTATTCTGTCTCTCACTACTACTCCCTCACCAAGTCCCAAGCATATTTCTATCTCCTTCTTTCCCTTTTCCTTTCCTTCACCATAAACTTTGTCGAAGGTTCTCTGGTACTCGTCTTCCTCGCTCCTGTCCTTCGCAAACTCAAACTCATCGACTCCCCACTTGTCGTCTAAATTCACACATTATCTAGAGTTCTTGATACCTTCTCTATTTCATCGCCGCATTTGGATCCGCATTTCCCTTAGCAGTTCGAATCTCAAAGTGTAAGTGAGTACCTGTAGATCTTCCAGTACTTCCCATATCACCCAATTTATCTCCACGTTTTACAGTCTGCCCAGCAACCACTGCAATCTTAGACATGTGAGCATAAAGAGTCTTGTATCCATTGCCATGGTCCACCACTACTCTATTTCCATAACCAGTGTTGTCTGGCCAGCCCGCTACTATTACAGTTCCGGCATCAGCAGCCAAAATAGGACCACCAGAATGATTCGCAATATCCAATCCTTTGTGCCATGGCTTAAAGTACTGAGTGATAGTTCCTGCTGCTGGCCATAACCATTTTCCTGTTGCTGAAATATTTCCAGCATTGGGAGTGAGTACATTAGCAAGGTTGCCACGAGGTGACAAAATCGGTTCGTCTGGCATCTCACCATCAGGAACAATTACTTGCTGACCTATGGCCAAAGCAAAAGTCTCATCGTTACTAAACTCATTAAATGGAAAGTCTACAATCGCCTGAGCGGATACATTATATTTTTTTGCTATCGAATAAACCGTTTCACCCGTTTTAACCATGTGCACCACGCCAGTTACTGGTGGAATCTTCAACGCAGTTCCGGGTTTTATCTTTTTTTCATTCAAATCTTTGTTTATCCATTTTATAGAGTCTGTATCCACTCCAAACTTTTTGGCAATCGCTGCTAAAGTGTCCCCATCTTCTACTGTATAGTCAAAAACTTCCGCTCTTGGCTTATCCGATACTTGAGTGAGAGGGTCCACCTGCGCACTACCATCCAACAAAATCTCTCCCACGCTGCCGCCCGTACCAGTACCTTCTTGAGCAAAAGCAAACTTAGCTCCCAGACCTACCGACATTACCGCCTGAGCTTGTTGATCGTTAACAACGAGAGATGGTCCAAAAACCACACTTAGCACCATCACTGTTATCATCACCAGGTTTACTATCATCTGTGCATTTTTACCTCTTTGAACATAAAGTTTACCCACCACAAAAGACTTCACGTTTTCAAAAGAAGCAAATTTTGGGCTCAAATGCACATTAATCAGGTGCAAAAATAGCAATCTGAGGTATTTTCCAAAGTCCTTTATCCAGTAATTAAAAAAATGTTTAATTCTCATTTAGGCAACATCAATTCTATATCATATAATACCACTGTGTTCTTTAAAACCATATGGAGGCAAATTGAAAACAAAAAAGAAGCTAATTCTTTCAAGTCAGTACAGCAATCTCACCTTGGAATCTGGTGTCACCTATCATCTCACCAATAACCGAGCAATCTCCCCAGAAAACCAAATTGAGCTCGCCGACCATCTCCACAATAACGTCAATGTCAAAATCAGTGTCCACCCCAACGGCCAATATATTTTTCTAACCAGTATCGGCCTCACTCCCGTTCTCGGCAACCACGAAAAAGGTCACTCCGTTACCGCACTGCACCACAACAAAACCATTTGCGTTACCAAAGATGAATCTGTAGAGCTTTATATTGTTTTTCGCAGCAACAATCGACCGACCATCACTACGTTGGATATCGTGACAGTTCGCTTCCAAGACTCCCAAGCCGTGTTAGAGCTTCCTTTCCTTCCCGCCTTTTAGGCGGGATTTTTTATATATCACTGAGTACCCAGTCATCCCCACCATCTTGTATCCCTTCTCTCCCAAAAAATCTTCCACATCTTGATTTCTAGAGTTCTTGAGTTCTTGAGTTCTTCTTATCTCCTCACACACCACCACCTCCGGACTCCATTTTTTCCAATCTATACTTTTGAGAATTTGCTCATCCATCCCCTCCACATCAATACTCAACAAATCAATTTTCTGTTTTTGCGGTACATATTTTTTCAACAAACTATTTATTTCCATTACTGGAATCTGGATAGTTTTTACGAGTTTCCTTCCTACCTTCTTATTCTCCTCAGCCACTTCCGCCGAAAAAGTATTCGTCGCCCCTTCATCAAAAACAAAATATTTCAAAAAGTGAAGTGGCTTCGACGCAGAGGTGCCAACCAAATCCGCACGGAACATGTCCATGCGAGCCTTACGCGAGACAGGTACGCGTGAGTACGGATTTGGTGCACCTCGAGTCGACATATCCATTGAACTAGTAACGCCTACATTTACAAAAGTATCCCTCGGTCTAACCATTTCAAACTTCCACTTCGCCTCAGGGTTCGGCTCTACGCATACACCCCTCCATCCACGCTTATAAAACAAATAAGTATTAGAAAACACCTTGGGGTGAAACGCCCCAATGTCTACATAAAAACCCTTCTTCTGTCTATTCAAAATACTATCTACCACCACATCCTCACCACTCTGAGAATACGACCTCTTTCCAAAAAAATCATAAACAGGTGTCAATTTTAGCCAGCTTTTCCAATCCATAGCCCAAGTTTACACTAGTAAAGGCTATGGGTCAAAATGTTATAATGTCAACAATTCAACCTTAATAACGGAGGATAAATGTCTCAAATCTTTACAGGAAATTTTGATGAAAATTGGCAAACCGATATCACTCTCGGAACCGGCAAAGGCGCAATCAACATTCCACTCCTAAAACCTTGTGGAAAATTTCGACTAATCGTTGATGCTGTTGACAATCAAGATGTTTTTGTTGGCATGGTTGGCACAACCCCCATAACTATCTATGAGCAAACTGGAATCGAACCACCCAAAAACTACAAAAGCATTCCTTTCTCCCAGTTCGAACTCATAGATGCTTCAGAAAACAGTAATGTTTTTATCATCTTCTTGGCCATGGTCGAAGATCAGCCACGCCCCGTCGCCGTCTCCATTAAACTTTTTAGAAATGGGAAAATGCTCATAGTTGAAGTAATTTAAACACCGACCGCTCTCTCTTGAGAGCGGTTTTTTTGCATACTCACCATCCATCTCATACAGATGATCTACAATATCTTTAGTGAAGAAAAATACCCTTCTTGTCAGTCTTGTCTTTTTGCTTATAGCTATTTTTGTCTTGGCTCCTAGAGTTCTTGAGTTCTCGAGTTCTTATCTCAAACCTATTTTCCCTCACCTCAACTATCTCCTCGGCACCGACAAACCCACTACTTATCTAATACTTTTAGGAAACGACACAGAAGCCAGAGCCAACGCCGGCTTTGCCGGCTCCTACTCCAAAATTATTCTTTCGTCTCCTAGTCTTGAGTTCTCGCTTCCTAGAGTTCTTGAGTTCTTTCATAAAACAAAAATGGATTTTTCGTTTCATGACATCTACGTCCCCAATGGTCAACTCGATGGATACGTAAAGCCACCAGAAGCCATCCAACAAGCTTTTGGCCATGGTACTTGGCAACTAGCCAATGCCGATTACGAACCAAACTTTCCTACTGCTGCCACCTCTATCCGTTGGTTTTTGGAAAAAGGAAAAGAAACAAACCCCGACATTCTTGCTACCCTAAATCTTTCCACCATCAAACAAATTCTCAATATCGTCGGACCATTTCCAGTTTCAGACACAAATAACGCCACCATCACTCCCGACAATCTCTACTTATATCTCCAAGGCAAAGCCGAATTAAACTTCTTCCCTGGCTCTACCCAAAAAGCGGATGCTCTCCACTCTGTAGGAGTAGCCGCCATCAAAAAAGCAAAGTCCTTAAGTCTTTCCAAAAAGTATCAAATAGCCAAAATAGTATTTGAAGAACTAAAAAATCAAAATATCGTTGTCAACAGTACCAATTTAGAATTCCAAAAGCTATTGGAAAACAAAAACTTCGCCGGAATCTATGGCACTTCAAACACTTATGATAATTTCGGCTTGGTAGAGCTAAACTTGGGTTCCAACAAGGCAAACTCCTACGTCACCAGAGAAACTTCTCACAGAATTACACTAGTTCCCGCTCAAGAAGGCATCAGCCCAATAGACAAGATAAACCATCAAGTCAACATCAAGTTCCAAAACAATTCCCCAGAAGCAAATCCCAACCCCCCTTTGCACTACGGTGGCAATTACCTTGCCTTTATGAGGATATACATCCCCAGTAACGCAGCCAATATCAATATTTACCATTCCGAAGCAGCAACCAGCCCTAGTGAGCTGAACTCCGAGGTCCTCAAAAACCAAAAACCAACGATAGAACCATGCAATCTGACATCAGGGATCTGCAATCTGACATCTATCTCTATGTGGCACATCACCAAAGCCAACAGCCAAAGTGAAATAAACCTCAGTTACACCCTTCCTGCAACCCCAAAACCTTATACTCTCACTATCTTCAAGCAAAATGGCTTCCCCACCTCACCCCAGACATTAAAGATCTTCCAATACTCAGCCTCCACTGAACTCAAACAAAAATTCATTTTCATGCAACCAAAATAGTTAGTGTAGAATACAAAGATATCTTTTCCATCATATAGTCAAAAGGAGCTTACATTGACCGATATATATTTACTGCTCAAAGAAAACAAGACGATTAAGGCAAAAGGTTGGTACGTTCAAAACACAGTAAACTGCGTATTTATTGAAGGACCAAATCGAAACCAGCGAGATTCAGATAACCTTGTCATTATCACCATCCTTTCTCCAACCTCTCTTGTTGTAGAACTCACTGGCAACGGAACCGTGACTGACAGGGAAACTATTGTCGAGATCCTCTCCCAAGTTGCACCAAGAAGCAGAATCCTTAGTTCTCCACCAGAAATCGCAAGATAAACCCAAATGCCCCCGAGCACAACGCTCAGGGGCTTTATTTTAGGCACAATCCTTGACTTTTGAGGCATATTGTCCTATAATAATCAAATTCCAATTCGCACATTTTATAAGGAGAAAATCATGACTAACTTGTTTAATAAACTGAATAAGAATAGACGGATCAAGAAATTAGGATGGTTTGTCGGGCTGATGGGAAACTGCATCTTCATTCAAGGTGTAAACAGAAACCAGGTGAACCCCGACAATCTTGTCATTATCACCATCAACTCCTCTACCTCACTCGATGTAGAACAGGCTGGTGGCAGTGATGCTGACAGAGAGATGATCGTAAAGATCATCTCCAAAATCAACCGCAAAATCAACATTTCTCAGCCAAAAATCGCAAGCTAAACCCAAAAACCCCCGAACATTAAGTTCGGGGGTTTTATTTTAGGATCAATCCTTGACTTATAGGATACTTTACCCTATAATTCAAACCAATTCAAGTTCGCACATATTATAAGGAGAATTAGTGATGACCGCATTATTAGCGACCAAAATTGAAAAGTTATACGATCTTTGTACAGTTTTCGGAGTCATGGCTGACTATCAAGGACATCAAGTTGCAAAAGTTGCCAGCCGTTTTTCAGTTCTGACTAAAGAAAACCATCAACCAACCCAAAAAGAACTTGGTCTGGGATACAACCCCACAGAAACATCATCGGGTGACAAGTTCATAGACTTTCTAAACAATCTTTTTAAGCCACTTTTCCACCCGATTCCAGCGCCTCGAAGAAAAATGATTTTCAAGATCGCTGTTAACTCTACTGGCAATGTCAGAATCACCAGCTTTAAAGGATTTGAGAAGCAAGGTGAGGCCATCTTTGAAACCTGCCAAAACATTTTTGAAAGTAGCGTTACTTGGGAACACAAAGAAAATAAAAATGAATGGCAAAATGATATTTATTCAAATGCAGACTACTTGAATTAACCCAAAAGCCCCCGAACATTAAGTTCGAGGGCTTTTTAATTTTATGGTCTCAATTTTGATTTTTTGCCTGCCCGCCTATGGAGGGTTTTTTGAGTTTTAGAGTTTTTTCTTCATCCCCCATCCTTCAAACTTGCCAAAAATTCTTTATTACTCTTTGTTCTCGCAATTCTGCCAGACAACACTTCAGTTCTCTCTCCATCATTTAGCATGTCTAGCATTCTGCGCATCAATATTACACTCTGGTACTCCATAGATTCAAACAACAAGTCATCACGTCTTGTAGAAGATCTCATGACGTCCACAGCAGGATATATTCTGCGTTCTGCAAGTCTTCTATCCAAGTGCAACTCCATGTTTCCTGTTCCCTTAAATTCTTCATAGACAAGATCATCCATGCGAGATCCAGTGTCAGTAAGAGCAGTACCAATAATGGTTAAACTTCCACCACCTTCAATTTTGCGTGCAGCCCCAAAGAATTTTTTTGGAGGGTATAAAGCAGCTGGGTCAAATCCACCAGACAAAGTTCTACCAGAAGTAGGAATAGCAAGGTTATAAGCACGAGCCAAACGAGTAATAGAGTCCAGAAGAATTACAACATCTTTTCCCATTTCTACAAGTCTCTTGGCGCGCTCAAGAGCTAGTTCAGATACTTTTGTCTGGTCTTCTGCCTTCTCGTCAAAGTTACTTGCCGCCGTCTCTCCAGGCATGGCACTGTTTTTTGTTATGGCAATTATGTGTCGAGAAATATCTGTAACTTCTTCTGGTCTCTCACCGACAAGTACTGCCATAATGTGCACATCAGGATAGTTTCTAGCTATACCGCTGGCTAATTCTTTTATTATGGTTGTCTTTCCTGCTTTGGGTGGAGAAACAATCAAGCCTCTTTGTCCTCTTCCAATAGGAGCAACTAAATCAATTAAACGTGTCGAAAGAATTTCTTTGCCAGTTTCTAATTTTATTTTTTCAAATGGATAAATTGGAGTTCCTTTTTCAAACCTTGGCCTGTCAAACATCTTTGTTGGCTCTTCACCGTTCACTTTCACAATCTGCATCATGGACCAATATGGTTCGTTTTCCTTTGGCTTTCTGGCTTGTCCAGTGACTACGTCACCTGCTCTAAGCTTTAGCTGTCTTGCCATCATAGCTGGCACTACAGCGTCAGTCTCACCGGGTCGAAATCCAGATCGCACTATTCCTCTACCATCAGTTCCTGTTTGGTCAAAAATACCTACCAATTCTTCAGTCACAATTGGCTCACTAGCAATAATAGGACGAGAAAATCCCTGCCTATTATTAAAATTGTTATATCTAGGCGCAAATCCAGGTCTCATATTGTTCTGTCTATTCATTACCACTGGGGCGTTTGCGGATGGAGGCACCACAAATCTCTCCGGTGCTTTTACTACCGGTTCAGCCTTAATCTCTTCGACTTTTTCTGTCTTGAGTTCTTTAACTACTTCTGTCTTGAGTTCTGGAGTTTTTGAGTTCTCGAGTTCTTTAACTACTTCTGTCTTGAGTTCTGGAGTTTTTGATTCCTTGAGATCTTCTACCTGCTTCTTCGGCCTTGGTGCCATATATGTTTATTTGGGAAAATTAATTAATTAAAATTGGAAATTTGAAAAATGAATCTAAAAAAGGGGAAAAACCATCAACAACCTTATTGTACATCCTCACAAACCCCTGTCAATCAACGAAGCCTATTCCTGTCACTTTCCTTATAACTGTCTTGAGTTCTGGAGTTTTTGATTCCTTGAGTTCTTTTTTACTAAAAAAATAAGTCAATCAAGGGTGAAACGCGTAAGGCTTTAGCCGTAGCGCCAGG
>CAYTOI010000012.1:0-38372 GCA_964439805.1 uncultured Pseudomonadales bacterium
AATTTGTAAATGTCTCAAAATCATATCCCAATGGCGACATTGTTATTGATGATCTGAATTTAGAAATTACAGCTGGTGAGTTTGTAGTTATTACCGGCAAGTCCGGCGCAGGGAAAACCACTCTAGGTAGAATGCTCATTCGCGACGTCTTACCTACCAAAGGCAAAATTATTGTCGACGGAGAAGACTTAACCAAAATAAATTCCAAAAAAGTTCCCCTAATCAGAAGAAAAATTGGCTTTATTTTTCAAGATTTCAAAATAATTCCAGACAAAACTATCGGTGAAAACATTTCTATCGCCTTGGAGATTTCCGGTTTTAGCCCCAAAAAAATCCCAGCCAAAATTAGTAGGCTTCTGGAAATGGTAGGAATCCCAAACAAAGAAAAACTTTTTCCCATGCAGCTTGCTGGCGGAGAAATTCAAAGAACGTCAATAGCTAGAGCCATTGCCGCTGATCCTCAAATACTTTTTGCAGATGAACCTACGGGAAACTTGGACGAAGAAACAACTATAGAAATTTTTGATCTGCTGAAAAAAATAAATTCCGACGGAACCACAGTAATAATGTCAACTCACGATGTAACAGTGATAGATCTAAATAAGGCTCGACATATCCATCTAGAAAAAGGTAAGATTGTCAAAGACACTGGAGCCAAAAAACCCAAAAAATGAAAACTGCCCTAAACAACATTCGTCGTTCTCCATTTCAAGCCATCGCAGCTATTTTTGTTGTTACCCTTACCATGTTCATTGTTGGAGTTTTTGGGTTAGTCACTTTAGCCACCAGATCCTTATTGTTAAGTTTCGAAACCAAACCTCAAGTAATTGCGTATTTAAAAGATGGTCATACCATGACTCAAGTGGGAAGTTTAATAAACTCTCTAGTTTCTTCTCCTGGAATCAAAAACGCCGTTTATATTAGCAAAGATGACGCTCTAAACCTTTACAAAACTAGTGTCAGTAACGATCCGGTCCTTTTGGGATCAGTAACTGATTGGGGTATCGTAACTGCCGAAATTCTTCCAGCCAGTGTAGAGATAACCGCCAGTGACCCCAGCGCCTTTCCCGGAGCTGTAGCTATCTTGGAGCAATCCGAAATCGTAAATGTTAATCAGCAAAGTAAAAAAGATATCGATTTCCCCCAAGATATTATTAGCGAGCTAACTAGATGGACAAACGGAATCCGAACTTCAGGAATTATCTTGGTTGTAACCCTTTCCATTGTTTGCATCCTTACCATGGTCATAATTGTCTCCATGAAAATTTCCTCCAGACGTACCGAAATCGGCACCATGAAGCTGCTAGGAGCAAATAACTCTTTTATAATTAAGCCATACCTTCAAGAAACTGTTATTTATGGAGTAGTGGGAGGGTTCTTTGGTTGGATATTTACCTTTATATCGATCCTTTATTCCACTCCATTTATCGCTCCCAGGCTTTCTGGAATTATTGAATTTCCTATTCCCTACACCATTATTTTTGCTCTCCTTTTGGTTTTAGTACTCTTGGGTACGACAATGTCTTTTTTCTCGGGTCTTTTTGCCACTACCCGATTTGTAAAAAGATCAAAATGATTCAAAAAGTTCTACTTTTTTTACTGCTATCTTTTTGCTTGGCTCCAATTAGTTTCGCAATAGAGTGTGACGGAGTACCTCCATCTGGAGCCGGAAAAGAAACCGAAATCAATCAGTACATCGAAAAGTGTACCGAAAAAATCAATGGTCTCAAAAAAGAGCAGACTTCTCTCAAACAGGCAATCGACACTATTAACTCCAAGATAAATTTGGCTCAGGGTCAAATAAATCAAACACAGGTCCAAATAATAAATATCGAAAAAGAAATCGGTGTTCTGGGTGGAGTTCTCGATAAGGTAAACGAGTCCATGAGTGAGTTGACAAAAATTTATCTGGCAAGAGTCAAAGAAAGTTACAAGAGAATCAGGGTGGATTCCATGGGCTTTTTATTTTCTTCAAACAGTTTTAGCGACTACTTTACCAAGCTAAAGTATCTAAATACAGTGAAATCAAAAGACCAGCTTATCCTTACCGAACTAGAAAAATCCCGTCAAGACTATGACACTAGGCGCCAGTCCAAACTAGAAAAACAACAAGAGATAGAAAAACTAAAGAAAAAGATGGAAGATCAGAAAAAAGTCCTCAGCAGCCAACAACTAGAAAAGAAAAATTTACTGACCTTGACAGCTAGCGACGAAAAAAAATATCAAAAATTACTAAGTGACGCCAAGGCTCAGCTTGCAGCATTAAGAAGATTCGTCTCCAGTAATGGAGGCGCAACAATACTTTCCAATCAGACCAAATGTGACGACTGGGGTTGTTATTACAACCAAAGAGATTCTCAATGGGGGAACATGGGGCTTGGCGGATCAAACTATTCTGTTGCCGAATATGGCTGTTTAATTAGTTCAGTTTCCATGATGGCCAGTCATGCAGGGAAAAACATAAAGCCATCAGACATTGCGGCCAATGCAGGGGCATTTGTTTCTGGGTATGGATATTTGTTACATTCTTTCTCGGTAAATGGTGTAAGCGTTACAGTTACAAATATTTCCAAAGATAAACTAGATGACGAGCTTAAAGCTGGTCGGTCGGTTATCGCTGGTCTTTACGGAGGCCCAGATCACTTTATCGTTATCGTCAAAAAAGACGGAGATAAATACATCATGCACGATCCCTTTTTGGAAAATGGCTCAAACCGACCTCTCACTGATAAATATTCTGTAAGTAACATCAACTCCCTCCGCCTCGTCTCCTTCAATTAATCATTATCTAGAGTTCTTGATTTCTAGAGTTCTTGATTTCTAGAGTTCTTGATTTCTAGAGTTCTTGAGTTCTATACTTTAGTCAGTGAAACACTTCTTTTTTGGAGTTTTGTTTTTGCTTTTTCTAATTAAACCCCCTCAGAGTTTTGCGGCCATAAATATCACCATTTCCGATATTATAAAAAAGGAAGATTGTTTTGAACTAAACGCGGTAGTTACTGGCATGTCTAGCTCCTCAAAAACCTTTGTAGAAGGCATGTTTACTTCACCCAATGACAACAACTATTTTGGCTACACCCTTAGCAAAAAAGGGGAGTGGCTAATCTACGACGGTAGCCCAGATAAAGCACTTGTTACAGAAAATTTCATAGAATTGTTCAACGACACGCCTCAAAAAATTTATATCAAACCAGATTACGAAGACAAAGATTACATTGGCTCTGGCAAGTACTTGGTAAAGCTCAAAAGATTTACCGCTTCGGGTTCGCCTTCAGATTATTCAAACACCTTAGAAGTAGATTTGGCAAATACCACTCCAAGGTCTACCCCAGCGCCAACAACTCAAATAACGCCAGCCACTCCTACCGTAACCACCGCCCCAACTTCTACAACAACTCAAGTATCCGCTACCTCTACTTCAAAAATTTCTACAGTGACGCCTCCTCCTTCTAATCCAACCAAATCTCAAACAACAACACCTACCTCAATCCCTACACCAAAAACCACTTTTACCCCCGTCATTCCTAGCTCCAACCCAGAATCCAGATCTACTCCCCAAGTCCTCTCGGCAAGCACTTCTGCCGACGAGACTGTCATTCTGGACTCTGTCCGGAATCCAGTTATGAATTCCTCTTCCTCTTCATTCCCTATTTCCGACAAAAATTTATTCCTAGTAGGCATGGTAACATTCTCTGTATCTGGAGGG
This sequence comes from uncultured Pseudomonadales bacterium, assembly GCA_964439805.1. Taxonomy (GTDB): domain Bacteria; phylum Patescibacteriota; class Microgenomatia; order UBA1400; family MFAQ01; genus MFAQ01. Next base: position 3,707 of record CAYTOI010000012.1, read on the forward strand.
GTGCTATATTTTCGCCTCAAAAACCTCTAAAATACCACTATTGATGAAATACCTCAAATACATTCCCGTAATTCTTTGGATGGCTCTTATCTTTTATTTTTCCTCAAAGTCAGATCTTCCCAAAGCAGAAAGCTTTTTTTGGGAGTTTGTCTTCAAAAAGTCAGGGCACATTTTTGTTTATACAGTTTTAGCCATAATCTGGATCTTAACTTTGGATAAAAATAAATACATGAATTCTTTTTTGTATTCTTTTGCTTATGCCTTTACCGACGAAATACACCAGATATTTGTGCCCAACAGAACTGGTTTGCTGAGAGATGTTTATATTGACAGTTTGGGTATCTTAGCTGGATTACTATTATTTAATTTGTACAGCAAATGGCAAAAGAAACTTATGTTTCCGATGGAGACCAAGAAACAAAACAAATAGCAGCAGACCTAGTAAATTCTTTAACCTCTGGTGTTGTTATTTGCTTGGAAGGAAGCATGGCTGCCGGGAAAACCACCTTTTCTCAAGGAGTTGGTGAGGCATTAAATATCCCTAGGATTGTCTCTCCCACCTACATGATAATGAGAGAATATCCAGTAATTGGACATAGCACAATCAAACGACTCTTTCACTTGGATCTTTATAGATTGAATTCTGCCGAGGAGATAAAAGCCTTTGATCTTGAAGAGATCTGGTCACAGCCAGAAAACTTAGTCTTGGTAGAGTGGCCAGAAAAGTTTTTTGATTTGCTGCCCAAAAAGCGCATAGAAGTAAAAATAAAAGTCGTAAGTGACAATGAGCGCCAAATTGAAATTTTTAACAATTACACCTTATCTTGAGTTCTCGAGTTTTTGAGTTCTTGAGTTTTTAAAATGATTTTATACATCGATTCCACCGACAACAAAAAAACCCTTGTAAAAGTTGGAGACAAAGAGTTTGTTAACGAAGTAAGCTCTCCGAGAGAGCAAAACATTTTGCTGTTTATCAAGCAGTCCATGGAAAGTCTCGGAGTTAAGCCAAAAGATCTAACTGAAATTACAGTAAATACCGGTCCAGGGTCATTTACAGGTTCTCGCTTGGGTGTCACCATTGCCAATGCTCTAGGATTTTCTCTAAATATTCCTGTCAACGGAAGTATGGTTCCAGTTGAGGTCACATACTCTCAAATGCCTTTCATTAGCACTCCCAAACGGAAGACCTAGTAAAACTTACTATTGACATATCAACATAATTCTATAGAATACACACAAGAACGCATTGATATATAACCTCACTTGGTCACTTTGGTTATAAGGAGCGAATAGTGAAACCGGTCTTTTTGGGATGGTTTTTTTGGACAAAAAACCATTTTAAGATTAATTTATCGTAACCACCATCGGTTATTTTATACACTGAAATAATTGATATGGTGGTTTATTATCTAACCTATAATTCTAAAATAATTAATTATTATGAAGATATCGCTAGCTTTTCACGCTGTGGTCAGCAGCTACTCTTGGAGTAAACCTAGCTTCAGATCAAAATGGGAAAAATTTCTCAAGGCAAACTTTTCTGATGTAAATTACTACGAAACTGGACATAATAAATCTAGCAACTTTAAAGCAATTAGGTCAAAAATTGCAAATAACCTAAATACGCTTACTCATCCAGCATGTTTTCTGGTGAATCTAAATCACACAACTCCAGAGGAGTTAAAAGATTTTATTGCTAAATTTAAGAGTACAAGTGAGAATTTCTTACTCTCCGAATGTGGTGGGGGTAGCACTCGAGATTTTTTCTCCAAAAAACTCTTTTTTGGTTTAAACACAGCTCCTTTTTCTCCCATCAAGCTCCTACCATATCTTCTGTGTTACAACCTAACTGACTCGGATATTTCACCCAGATCAGATTTTTCCTTACTCCACTTAGCCAATACTTTGGGTTTAAAACCAAAACTTTTAAATACCAAAAGAGGCAAAAAGCGCCAGTACCTCCACGCTATTGTAAAAAAGTTCACCCAATATATTTCCCCAGCACGTCCTGCCCATATCCCAAGCAATACCTCAAAATCTATGCTTGGTGCTGGCACTATTCATAAAGGGAAAACCTTTATAACTCACACTACTCTCAGACACCAAAAATCAGCTGCTAACTCATTTACTCAAGGTCAACTATTTACCATTTTTTCAATAATTTCTTTTTTTATCCTAGGTTTAATTTTGTATCCAATTCCTACAATGATAACTTTTACAGGTATCCTTTCTAGCATCTATTTTATTGACGTTCTCTTTAATCTATTTTTGGTTAGCAAAAGTATTCATACACCACCAGAACTATCTTTCACAGACGATCAGATTAAGGCATTAAAGGATAAAGATCTACCTACATACACCATATTGGTACCACTATATAAGGAGGCAAATGTACTTGCTGGTTTTGTGGAGTCTATGGCAAAAATGGATTACCCAAAGTCCAAACTAGATGTAATTCTCTTGCTAGAAGCAGATGACACTGAAACTCAGCAAAAAGCAAAAAGTCTTAATCTTCCCAAATACATTCGCTCATTAGTAGTCCCTCACTCTTCACCAAAAACCAAGCCAAAAGCTTGTAACTACGGCCTATCTTTTGCCAAAGGAGAATATGCAGTTATTTACGACGCTGAAGATCAGCCGGATCCAGCGCAGCTGAAAAAAGCTATTTTGGGTTTCAGAAACTCGCCACCAGAAGTTGGCTGTCTTCAAGCTAAACTCAATTATCATAATAAGGATCAAAACTTACTTACCCGTTTCTTTACTGCGGAGTATTCATTATGGTTTGATGTCGTTCTCCCAGGGCTTCAGTCTATAAATACTGCTATTCCTCTCGGCGGAACATCTAATCACTTTAGAGTGCAAGACTTAATTGCTTTTCAGGGTTGGGATGCTTTTAATGTTACTGAGGATGCAGACTTAGGATCACGCCTCTTCAAGGCAGGCTTCCGTACCGCCATTATCGATTCTGTTACTTTAGAAGAAGCTAATAGTAAGGTGGGAAACTGGGTAAGGCAAAGGTCTCGTTGGATAAAGGGCTACATGCAAACCTTTTTGGTACACAACAGAGACTTCAAGGAGTTTTTTAAGACTCAAGGTATTCACGCTTTAATTTTTCAGCTCACAGTCGGAGGCAAAATTGCTTTTATGCTTATCAATCCACTCTTGTGGATTGCTACTATTTCCTACTTTGTTTTTTATAGCGTTGTCGGGCCAACTATCGAAAGCTTTTACCCTTCAATTATTTTTTATATGGCTGCTTTTTCTTTGGTATTTGGCAACTTCCTCTTTATCTACTATTACATGATCGGCGTGGCCAAACACGGTCACTGGTCCTTGGTTAAGTTCATCTTTTTAGTTCCTCTTTACTGGCTAATGATAAGTAGAGCAGCCCTTAAGGCTCTTTACCAGCTTTTCTTCAACCCTCACTACTGGGAAAAAACAGTCCACGGCTTACACTTAAATATCAAAAAACCCAAATTTGTCGCCCCAGAAATATTTAATAAGGCAATAAACCACAAACATTCTGGTACAGTACTTTTGGTCTTTGCCTCACTTTTTGGCAATGTAATGAACTTTCTTTATAGTGCTTACTTGGGGAATACCATTAGTTTGGAACAGTTTGGACTAATTAGTCTCTTTGGTAGTTTTAGTTATTTAACCCAAATCCCTTTTTCGGTCTTTTCCAATATTGTTACCCAAACAAGTGCCTTTCACTTTGGCAAAGAAAAAAAACATCCCAAATACATTTGGCGCAATTACAGCAAATGGGCTTTTAATACAGCTATTTTATTCAGCTTGGCTTGGATACTGGCCATTCCTTATTTGAGAACGGTTTTTAAATCAGACTCCATTATTCCTTTTATAATCTTTACCCCAGTGTGGATTATTGGACTTTTGGGTTCAGTCAATGGTGGTTTTCTTACTGGTAGCCATCAGTTCAAAATTACTTCAGTGCTGGGCATTACCGAAGCAGTCTCCAAGTTTTTACTAACTGTTCTTTTTGTAACCTTAAATCAAAAACAGAATATTTATTTTGCTCTACCTCTCTCTATGATTATTTCCACTATTTTTGGTTGGTACTTTTCCAGCCAAACACCGGAAGATGAAACCTCCAAAGCTAGCGCAACCAAAATTCGCTTCCCTTTCAAATTTGCAGGTACAATTATTTTAAACAAACTTTCCTTCGTAGCTTTCCTAGGACTAGATATTTTAATTGCCAAAATTATTCTCAGTCCCGCCGACGCCGGACGATTTGCCCTTGTTTCCTTAATCGGTAAAATGCTTTATTTCTTCTCCTCGCTTTCTGGTCAGTTTATTCTCCCCATGGTAAGCAAAGCCGAGGGGGCACAAGAAAACTCCAAGTCTATCTTTAACAAAATCTTTTTAATTACTCTGTTCTTTACTGTTGCCACATATTTGGGCTTAGGTATTTTTGGCTGGTTCTTTGCCCCCATTCTTTTCGGTGCCAAAATGCGAGTAGTTACACATCTATTACCGTTTTATCTTCTGGGTATAGCTTGTTACACTTTAGCTAACTCCATTATTGCTTATCATCAGTCTCGCAAAAATTATTTAGTTTCCATTATTAGTTTCGTAGTTACTATTGCTCAGGTATTCTTTCTCCTAGATTCTGGTCACAATTTAGTAAATTATTGTTATATTTTAGGTATTTTTGGCATTATTCAGTTATTGGTTGTGGCTGCCATACATCGACTGACCCGCTACTCTACAGCCATCAATCAAAACACCTTTGCCTTCTTGGATTTGTTTAAAAAAGATTACTACAACCCCAAAAAATTTGATGGTCAAGTAAGATTTTTAATTTTAAACTGGAGAGACACAAAACACATGTGGGCAGGTGGAGCGGAAAGCTACGTTCACGAGCTCGCCAAAAATTTAGTAGAAAAAGGTCATCAGGTAACTATATTTTCTGGCAATGACGGCAAAAGTAAAAACAGAGAAGTTCTCGACGGTGTAGAGGTCGTCCGTCGCGGCGGCTTCTTTATGGTCTATATCTGGGCAGCTATCTATTATGTTACCAAGTTCCAAGACCGCTTTGATATTATCATCGATAGCGAAAACGGCATCCCCTTCTTTACGCCAATCTATTCCAGAAGGCCTAAGTTCCTACTTATTCATCATGTCCATCAGGAATTTTTCAACGACAGTCTCAGATTCCCTATGAGAGAAATAGCCAAATTTTTGGAAGGAAAAGTAATGCCTTATTTTTATCGCAACGAAAAAGTAATGACGGTTTCCGAATCTACTAAAAAAGATGTACTAAAACTAGGTATTTTTAATGAAGAAAATATTTGCATAGTAAACCCGGGTATCGATATTAAGCCTGTAGACAAGGCTATCAAAAAAACTGAGTACCCATCGATACTTTATCTTGGTCGACTTAAGCCTTACAAAAATGTCGACATTGCCATTAAGTCCTTCAAAAAAGTCTTAGAAAAATTCCCAAATGCCATTTTAAACATTGCCGGAGAAGGGGACTGTGAGCAATCCCTAAAAGACCTAGCTAAAAATTTAAATATCGAAAAATCTGTCGTTTTCCATGGCAGAGTAGACGAAGAAATTACCAAGCCAACACTATTTAAACAATCTTGGGTTATGATTCAGCCCTCCTCTTTTGAAGGTTGGGGAATAACCGTAATAGAAGCCAACCAAATGGGTACACCTGTAGTCGCCTCAGATATTCCAGGGCTTAGAGACTCAGTTCTGAACGGAAAAACAGGGATTCTGGTCAGACCTAAAAGCATCAAACAATTTTCCCACGCCCTTATTAAGTTGATAAAAAATAACGACCTCAGAGAAAAAATGTCCCTAGCAGGAGTAGAACGAGCCAAAAAATTCAACTGGTCCGAAAACACAAACATCTTCCTCTCTGCTATTCATCGTTACTACCTAAACTACAACCAAAACTAATCATGAAACTCCCCACCGTCACCATCGGCATCCCAGCACACAATGAAGCTCGTAACATAGGTGCATTAATAAGCAGTATTTTGCATCAAAATTCAAAAAACTATAATTTAGTTGAAATTTTTGTACATTCTGACAACTGTAGTGACGATACAGTAAAAATAGTAAATGAAATATCAAAGAAAAATTCAATTGTTACTCAACTAGTAAGTAAAAAAAGATCGGGTAAATCAGTTGGCGTTAACAGACTAAGAAAAAAAGCTAAGGGTGATATCTATATATCTTTAGACGCCGATATTATCTTGGGAAACAAGAACACGATATCAGAGATGGTGAAGGTCTTTAGTGATAAAGATGTTTGCCTCGTTGGTGCAAATGATATTCCACTTTCTGGCAGGAACCTGACTCAAAAACTAGTGGCTTGGAGAATAACCTACTGGCTTAATATCTGCAGAAATTTAAACGGTGGCGATACTGTTCACAACCATCCTGGTAGAGCAAATGCCTGCCGAAGATCTTTTTACAAAAAATTTACCCTACCAGGTGATGTTCTCGCCGACGATGACTATCAGTATTTTTCAAATAAAAAAATTGGTAACAAGTTCTCTTTTGCAAAAAAATCCATAGTTTATTACAAAACCCCAAACTCTCTAAAAGATTTTTTAAAACAGTTTTCAAGGTTTCAAAGCACAGAAAATAGTATCAGGTCAGAGTTTGGTGAGTTGGCAATTGAAGGTTACAAAATTTCATATCTCAATAAAATTAATGGTCTTATGAAAACATTTTTCCAAAACCCCATTTTCACCATTTTAGTACTAATAATGCAACTAACTCTAGTAATCTATAACAAGCAAGTCCGACAAAAAGCTGGTGAAAAGTGGTGGGACACTGTCAAATCAACAAAATGAAAAAAACAACAGTAACAGTTGGAATATCTGCCTTAAATGAAGAAAGCCACATTAAACTGGTTTTGACTTCTCTGTTAAATCAAAACGCAATAAGTTATTCACTAAAAAAAATCATCCTGATTTCTGACGGAAGCACTGATGGGACAGTAGAGCTAGCTAAAGGTATTAACTCAGAAATAATTTATATCGTTGATAGCAAAAAAAGAATTGGTAAGCCCAAAAGAATGAATCAAATATTCAAAATGTCTAACTCTGATGTTGTAATAATATTGGATGCAGATCTCATTTTCAAAGAAAACAATGCCATCGAAAAGTTAGTTAAACCAATTGCTAATAACAAGAATATTCAGTTAGTTTCCGGATTCGCATGGCCATTAGAAACAAAGACAGTTGCTCAAAAAATTGCCATAGCTGGTCTAAATATATGGGAGAGAGCAAAAAAAACTGCAGTCAATTCTGACATGTACTTTTGTGGTGGTCCTGTTAGAGCTTTTGGTAAAAACTTATATAAAAAAATGACCTTTCCTGATAATAGTGCCGATGATGTATATCCTTACTTGTATTTACAAAACACAAAATACAATTTTAAGTATGTTTCCGATACAAAATTATATTATCGATTGCCAACAACTATCGGAGATTTTATAAAGCAAACACGCCGTTTTGTTAAGTCTCCAGATATTCAACAAAAAAATACTAACAAAGAAATCGTAAACAAAAATTTCACAATTGACCTAAAAATAAAAATAAAATCAGCACTGGCGGAATTATTTAAAAATCCTATATGGACAATTGCATACGTGTTAACTAGTCTCTATATACACCTTTTAGAGATTATCGACAAACAAGAAGATAAATCAACGTGGGAAATGATTATTAGTACCAAAAGTAACTAATGACTAACATAATTTTTTCTTCATACGATTCTATAAACAATCCTTACTACGCTGGTGGCGGGGCCATTGCTATTCATGAAGTTGCAAAAAGATTGGCAAAGAGGTTCAGAGTAAAAATCATAGCCGGAGCTTATCCTGGTTCCGCGAACAGTACAGAAGATGGAGTTTTCTACCAGTTCATTGGTCCCAAAAACTTACCTCCAAAAATTAGTCAATTACTTTTTTCAGTGCTCCTCCCTTGTAAAGTAATAACCTCAAAATTTGATCTCTGGTTTGAGAGTTTTACTCCTCCTTTCTCAACTGCCTGCTTACAACTTTTTACTCGTAAACCAGTAATCGGAGTCGCTCATATGTTGGCTGGTGAAGACATGAAGAAAAAGTTCTTTCTTCCCTTTGATGTTATTGAAAACTTTGGACTAAAAACTTACAAAACAATCATTGCCACTTCCGAAATGTTTGCCAAAAAAATAAAACAAATGGCCCCAAAAGCCAACGTTTCTATTATCCCCAATGGCATTGATAAAGTAGAACAACTTAAACGAAGTGGAAAGTATTATTTATTTATTGGTCGCATAGAAGTCAATCAAAAAGGTTTGGATATTCTAATCGAGACATTTTCAGAATTAGCTAAAGAAAAATTAATTATATGCGGATCAGGCGAAGTTCGAGAGATGGCAAAACTTAATTCTTTGTTAATAGATAACAATCTTCAAGATAGAGTAAAAGTGATCGGAAAGAAAAATCATTCAGAAATAAAAGAGCTGGTTAAAAATGCCAAAGCGATACTAGTTACGTCCAGATTTGAAACTTTTTCTATGGTAGCTTTAGAATCACTTGCCATGGGAGTGCCACTAGTCTCCTTTGATATTCCAGGGCTCAAATGGTTACCAGACAATTGCTCTCACAAGGTTCATTCAATAAAATCAAGCGATTTGGTAATTGCTATTAGAAATCTTTCAAAACAAAAAGCAGAGACAAAAGCAAAAGTTCAGAATGGCCTGAAATTTGCCTCTGGTCTTACTTGGGATAACATATCCGGAAAATACGAAAATCTTATTCATCAAATAATAAACTAAAATGAATAAAGATTTTGTCGATCAAATCATTGCCAATAAAACACATTGTTTTATTGTTTCTCCACATCTCGATGATGCTGTTTTTTCCGCCGGTGGCTTAATTTCACGTCTCGCTGGCAAAACAAAAGTAACGGTGATAAATGTTTTTACCTCGTGCGGAAAATCGAACAGTTCATTGTCCGCAAAAGTATTTTTAAAACAGTGTGATTACAAAAGTAAGGAAGCCTTATTTGCCGACAGAGTCAAAGAGGACAGGGAAATTTTTACCAAACTAGGTGTTGAGGTTAACTATTTGGATGAGGTCGATGCTCTGTGGCGACAAAAAAATAATTTTCCATCAAAAATATTAGGAAGTGTTCTGCCAGAACTTGGCAATGTCTATCCCACTTACAGATTCCATATAAGCACTGGTAAGGTCTCACGCCATGACAAAAAATTAATTGAGAGACTTGCCGATAAAATTGTCAGTTTATTGCCAGGTGATAGCTATCTCGTCTTTTCGCCAATTGGGATTGGTAAGCACGTAGATCATCTGGTAGTAAGAGAGTCTTGTTTGTCAGTCATTCCTAGAGACAAACTTATTTTTTGGACCGACTTCCCGTATTTACTTAGCCACAAAGTAAATCGTAATTTTATAAAATCTCAAAACATCTCTGCCTTTGAACTTGAAACAGACACCGCAAAAAAAATATCTCTATGTAAAAAATATTATTCACAATACTCTCAAGTAATCAAAGACGACAACAGCTTAAAAGTTTCTGAGATGTTTTATCGATACTCTTTTTTCGCAGAAAGACCAGCAACTTTAAACTGCAGTCCTTTTGATTTTGTCTCTGCCCTTATATCAGAGCCAAAAGATTTTCTTTATAACTTGCTATTTGGTGATAGGCAAAAAATTACCTACAAGCTTTTTTCTCATAATAACTACCAAGATGCCAACGAAATTATAAAAAAAATAACTTCAAAAATTCCCCAAGCTAAGTGCCACCTAATTGGCTCAACTGGTTTAAAAATAGCCGGCCAGGGAGATATAGATGTTTTAGTCGAATCGACTTCCGCGAATGTCAAACAGCACACTGTCGCTTTGGAAAAAATCTTTGGACCTGAAAAAAAATCCAGACATAGTCTTATTCAATGGAAAATAAAATATAAGGGTGTAAATGTTGACCTCGACCTTATCGACCAAAGCTCTACCAGGTTTAAAATTCAAAAAGAAATTTTTGATACTCTAAATTCCAATAAAAAACTTAAAAATCAATACGAGATATTAAAGTATCAGGCAGGATCATCTCAAACTTTTAAGTACTCCGTTGCCAAGATTATATTTTTTGATAAGCTGCTAAAAAACTCAGTCAGTCCATTTCCTGAATATTTGAACGAGTACCAATTTGTCCAAAATTTTGGTGAGGAAAAGCACTTTGGCGATTACCAGTTCGCGCTTTACAAAGACAAATCAGATAAAATTTTCTTTGTCAAAAGGTGGATGGGAAAAACAAAAAATAGAGCTTATCATTTTTTACAAAACGAAGTAGAGGTTTATAAATATCTCAACAGCAAGAAATCATCCGATGCCATAACCATACCAAAACTAATAGAAGTAATTGAAGAAAAGAACTGTCTCTACGTAATATTAGAGCAGATCGAAGGTAAGGATTTATCAGGTCTAACCCCAAACAAAAAGCTAGCTCTTTTTGAAGAGGCTATGAGCTTTTTAAGTTCAAGAGATATTCAAGGTAACAAATACAAAATAGATCAGCGACCCCCAACATATTGGATTGCAATACTGCTGTACATAACTATTAAAGCAATTCTTCTTCACCCAGCCCTATTAGTACCAATTCTCAAAGGTTTTTACTTCGTGGTTTCAAATTCAGCTCGCTTAATCTCCAGAAAGCAAAGATCATTGATACATAGAGATTTTAATGATTACAATATCATAATGGGTAAAAAACATAACTATCTTATCGACTTTCAGCTAGCCTCTATTGCAGACTCAATTATCGATAGGGTAGTTCTCTACCTAAAGTACACCTTCGATCCACTAATGATTAGTGCCATCAAGAATCACAAAAGCACCAAAAAAATTATTCAAGATCCTACTACAAGAACTGTGTTTTATTCATACTTAACAATCTTTTCTATTTATGACTTATCACTTCCAGATGGTTCACACAACCTGTCTCAGCAATGCCTTACAAAATCAATTAATCAATCGCTATGAAAAACAAGATAACATTTTCAAAAATCGTACTATTTGTTTTTGTGCTGACCGTTGGAGTTCTGTTTGCATTAACCATAAAAGGAAATAGAGCCTCAATTAGTAATAAAAGTTATTACGAAACTGCACCAGGGAATCCCTTGGAAGGCTCAAATAGTAGTTCCAGATTTGCTCTCACAAAATCTCTCTCCGAGAGAGGCTCGTTTTATCTTAGTGTCGACGAGGCAAGACTCGCTTCTCCAGACGTGGCAAAACACAATGGAAAGTATATTAGCTTATTCATGCCCGGTGTTTCAATTCTTGGTGTACCATTCTACATGCTCGGTAGCTACTTCAATCAGCCTCAAATAGGTGCCTATACAATGAACCTGATTCTCAGTTTGTTAAATATTCTTTTTGTTTATAAAATATCTTTTCAACTAAGCCAAAGGAAGATCTATTCATTAATAGCCGCTTTTTGTTTTGTCTTTGCTACCAATACCTGGGCATATTCACTTGGCTTTACCCAACACAATTTTAGTGTCTTTGTCATTCTGTTAAGTCTTTTTTGCGCAATGGGCAAAACAAATTCTCTCAATAATATAGTTATTGGGTTGATGTTTGGTCTCGGCCTGATGATTGATTTTCCAAATGCAATCCTTTTAATGCCGGTGATTATTTATCAACTTAGCAGAAGTATTAATTTGCCCGATAAAAGAGTTGATTATAAATTTCTATATATGGCGGTGGGATTAATTCCAATACTTACTTTTTTCTTTTTCTACAATATCCAAACAGCCGGTTCACCATTTTCAGCGGCACAATTTTTAGGTAGAACTACTGATTTCCATACCCAAGAATCAATAATCCAGACCCCCAAAGATTTATCGACTCCAAGAAAAGGCATCCAGCTACCTTTTAAAACAAGACACTTTATCCAAGGATTAACTGTTTTGTTGGCTTCAAATGAAAGAGGCTGGTTGTACTATTCCCCCTTAATTGCCATATGTTTAATTGGTCTCGCAGTAGCTATCAAAAAAGATAGTACCAGTCCGATTCATAAGGTTGTCGTTTCCATGATCGGTTTAAACATTCTTACTTATTCCATGTTTGGAGATCCTTGGGGTGGTTGGTCTTTTGGTCCCAGATATTTAATCCCAGCTACAGCCCTAATATTTATATATCTACCTTTCTACTTTGATCTAAAAATCAATAAATATATGTTAGCAACAATTTTTCTAGTTCTTGCTGCATACTCTGTCAATCTTTCATCTTTGGGTGCTTTGACCACTTCAAACATACCACCCAAGCAGGAGGCAGAGCATTTGATAACTCCCATTCCCTATACCCCAGAATTGAATAAGCAATTTATAAAAACTCAGACCAGCTCTCTTTTTTATAACGTCAATTTAAGCTCAAAAATGAAGCCAGATCAGTATCAACAATTAATTTTTGCTTTGACTCTGACATTTATTATTTTAATTACCGGCTATGCAGTTCATAAACAAGATAAAAACTAATAATTTGGTATTGCCAATCGTTACTCTATTTTTGTGTGCAATTTCTATATTTCAATTTGTCCATTTTTTGGATAATGGCCTTGGACTCTCCTACAACGACGCGCGGTCTCACTTGGACATCGGCCGTCGGGTGGTAGAGGGGCTTAAACCAGGGCTTGCCCAGCTAGGCTCTGTTTGGCTACCTCTTAATCATGTTCTTATGATTCCATTGGTCTGGAACAACTGGGCATGGCACACAGGTTTTGCCGGTGCGTTTTGGAACATGCTTTCCTACGTTGGAACTGGAATTTTAATTTACAAATACCTAGAAAAAATAAAAGTTGGCATGGTAGGCCGACTCTTTGGTGTGTTTATCTTTGCCAGTAACCTCAATGTTTTGTATTTGCAGTCTACAGCCATGACCGAGCCACTTTTACTTTTTACCATGCTTGCTGGGTGCTATTACCTAATGTTGTGGATGACCGAGGACAAGCTAGAAGACCTAGTAAAGTCATCTTTTTGGATTATGCTATCTACTCTAGTTCGTTACGATGGCTGGTTTCTACTAGCCGTTGCTTCGGGTATTGTTGTGCTTCACACTTTTATAAAAAAAGGCTATCAAACTGCCGAAGGTGCAATTTTACTTTTCTTAACCTTAGCCGCTTTTGGAGTCGTTCTTTGGTTTGGTTGGAACGCCTTAATTTTTAAGGACCCACTCTACTTTGCTTTTGGGGAATACTCTGCACATGCGCAACAAGAACAAATGTTAGCGGCTGGTGCACTGCCTACAAAAAACAATCCTTTGCTCTCGCTTCAAATCTATCTCTACTCAATGATCTACAACTCCGTAGCCACCGTCGCTATTGGGGGTATTATTGCCACCATCATTTTGTGGTGCGATAAAAAACTACAAAGCGGAGTTCGTCTAGCCACTACTGCGCTCTGGGCGCCATTTGCCTTTAATATCGTTGCTCTTATTTTTGGTTTCTCGGTTATTTTTATTCAAGGAATTTCAGGAGATACTTGGTTCAATGTCCGTTACGGCGTTATGCTTATGCCGTCGCTTGCTATCTTCTTGGGGTATTTGGTCGATAAACTAAAAGATTTCCGTTGGGTAATTATTGGTCTTTTTCTTTTTGTTTCCTTTTTTGCTTTTACTAGTAATGACGCCGTTAGTATCGATGACGCTCGTGTAGGTAGTAGCCAAAAAAATGTTTCTGAAGTTAGCGGTTGGCTGCAAAAAAATGCGGGTGACAAACCAGGCTTTGTCATGATCTCTGCAGCCAGTCACGATGCTATTATTTTTTCCTCCATGTTACCAATGAAAAAATTCATTCACGAGGGGACCGGGGCGTACTGGGAAAGTGCTACTATAGCGCCAGATCGCTGGGCTCGCTGGATTATTATGAGGACAAACGACGTCAACGACTCTACTTTTAAGTTTGTCAGCAAAGCACCAGGGTTTATAAAATACGAAAAAGTCGAGAGCTTCCCCTTTGCCGATATCTACCAGTTAAAAGATGCATACTTAAAAGATCTCAACACCGAGCCCATCTATGGCAAACAAAAATAAACGGATAAATAGCTAAATTTGATCTAGTTTGTTATAATAATCAGAGTGAAAAAGTTAACTATTTTGCAGCTAGTCTTAGCCATTGTTGTAGTGATTTTTTTTCGCTATCTTTTTTTGGTTACTGCTTCCCCAAACTATATAGAGAGCAAAATCTGGAGTTTTCAGTCTATAGACGTTATGAAGTACAGCCGAGATTTGGCTAGGGAAAAGCTAAACGATATTAGTTTTGATGAAACAATAAACAAGCAATTAAGTGCCATAGCCAGTACTGGGGCAACCCACGTTGCCATAGGTGTTCCTTACGACGAAGAATTTTTACCTATTATGCGACGTTGGGTGTATGCAGCTAGAGTTAATGGTTTGAAGGTTTGGTTCCGCGGCAATTTTTCTGGCTGGGAAGGTTGGTTTGAATATAAATCCATAGACAGAGAAACTCATACAAAAATGGTAGGAGAGTTCATTGTCAAAAATGCCGATCTTTTTGAAGACGGAGACTTATTTTCTTCATGCCCAGAATGTGAAAACGGTGGTCCGGGCGATCCCCGTCATGTTGGTGGGATAGAAGAGTATCGAAATTTTTTAAGTGCCGAAACAGACAAAGTCCGAGAATCTTTCCGTACAATAGGAAAAAATATTCAGCCAGATCTCCACTCAATGAATGGAGACGTGGCCAGATTGGTAATGGATAAAGAAACGACCAAAAAATTAGGAGGGCTCGTGGTAATCGATCATTATGTAGCCACCCCCGAAAAATTGGTTTCTGATATAAGAGAAATTGCCAAGTCCTCAGGTGGCAGAATTGTTCTTGGTGAGTTTGGAGCCCCGATTCCAGATATTCATGGAAATATGTCAGAGCAGCAGCAAACAGCTTGGGTTGGCAAGGCTTTGGAGCTACTATCCAAAGAGAAGAGTTGTATTGCGCTTAATTACTGGACTAGTTTCGGTGGCAGCACAAAACTTTGGAACGATGACGGCACTGAACGCCAAGCAGCTAATGTTATTAGGGGCTATTTTAGACCTCCTCAGTACCGCTCACAGGTTGTTACTTGGTTCAACGTTCCCATAGGCAGAGCTAGTGTTAAGGAAGATGGAAATAATGCCATAATTACCGATAACAGGGGATATTTTAGCTTTCCTTTAGTTGACAATAGTCAAATCACTGTTCACGCCAAAGGCTTTTTGGAATACAGGTCTCCTATAGCAACTGATATATATACAACTCTAGAGCCTGCTTCAGTTTTTTCTTTTCTTCGAGTCTTCTTTTTTGGTAAGTAAGTTATCCACAGTAACCCAATTGTATATTTGCTGGTATTAGGCTAAAATACGCTTATTCAATAATTGAATGATAAATATGGACAGAATATATTTCATTCGGAGGGTATCCTTGTGTTTAATAATCGCCTTACTTTTTGCATATCCCATAGAAGTGAAGGCTCAAATTTCATACCCCAATTTTCCTAGCTGTTTAAATCCCAATGGAACTGTAAAAGTTTCTTACGATTCAGGTTCTCATGGAGTTCCTGGAACTAGTAATTCTTATACAGGCAAAGATATTGTTTATACCAACACGGATGGAAACTACACTCAATGTCTCTGTACTACAAATGGTGACGGTATTCAAACTAATTGGTGGAAAACTGGTTCTATTACAGAAGAAGAAATAAGTTATCTCAAAGCGAACAACTGGATATATGTGCCTGATGGAAGTTTGTGGGGCTTAGAAAAAGCTTCATATATGGCAAAAAACACCTCCTATTCTTGTAACGGAAAAAGCGAAAATAGTAATGGCAACTCCAGTTCTAGTACAGTTTCAAACAACTCATCAACAGATGGTCAAGTCCTAGGCGCTGCGACTACACGTTTTGGCGAAGTTCTTGGTTTAGCTACCACAGGCACTCTTCCTCTTATAGCTACCTATCTTGCCGTCGGTTTGTTTCTTTTAGTCATTTCTCGTTTACTCAAAAAATAACAGAATATCGTCATTGCGAGTTTTGTATTCAAACCGAAGAAGTCTCAAGCAAAAGAAAATGTTCAAAAAAACCCTCTCCACAGTTTTTTTAATACTAGGAGTATTTTTTATCTTTCAAGGCCTCTTTGATATTTCCAAACGTCTAGGCTTTTATAAAGTATCTCCAAACTTCTCCCAAACAAACGTTGAATACACAAAAACCGAGACCTCATCGGTTCCAGTCAAAATTTCCATTTCTTCAATTGCTCTAAATTTACCTATAGAATCTACATTAATAGAGAATGGCACATGGCCCACTTCACAATTTGGTGTTAGTTTTCTAAAAAACTCAGGGACGGTTGGCCTACCAGGAAATTTAATTCTTTACGGTCACAACTGGAAAACCATATTAGGTAATCTGAAAAATGCAAATGTTGGCGATGAAGTAATAGTTCAGAACTCTAGTGGTCAAGAATTTTTCTACAATATTGCTTACATTGCCACAGTAAGTTCAGATAATGTCTCTATTTTGGCAGACAGTACAGACGAACGACTTACACTTTACACTTGTACAGGTCTACTAGATCAAAAAAGATTGGTGGTAGTGGCAAAAAGAGTATAGCTAGAAAATAAAGTTGACATTTGTCTTATAGAGTGGGATATTCAGTTTAGTAATGAATCTCACAATTTCTCCATTTTTATTCAAGAATCTTTTAAATTTGCAGCTATTCAGTCTATTTGGCTGAATCTGTCCACTGTGGAAGCAATAATTTAAACAGATAATACTAATTAACAAATGGAAAGCAGGTGAAAAATAAATGAAAAAAATTATTCTAAGTTTGGCTATAATCTCCCTTACCGTAGCAGGTGCTGTAGGTGCAACCTACGCATATTTCTCTCAAGGTAAAGTTCTAGGTGCCACTGACTCAAATACTTTCTCTACAGGTACCGTAACCTTGGGTGACTTCAATGTTACCAAGCTGACCGTCACAGGGCTCGTTCCGGGTAAATGGGCTCCAACAATAAGCAATATTGCCGTCAACTATACAGGTGATGTCGCTGCAGACCTATATTTGGGTGCAGGTGGAACTTCAGCTCCAGGTGACCTAGCTTACTTTGCTGATAAGCTTTATGTCAAAGTTTTAGCTACAGGTACCGATACAGTTCTTTGGGAAGGTTGGGTAAAAGACTTATCTACCGACTGGAAAAAATTGAAATCCAACATGTCCGCCGGCTGGCAGGCATTTGACCTTCAGTTTTATCTAGATCCATCAATGGATAAACAAGGTGTAGTCAATACTGACACCAAAATCTTAATGTACGCAGTTCAAGCTGATGGGCCTGTTCCCGCAACAGTTCCTTATTTGACCAGCTTTTAAGACGAAATCAATCTAATCCTAGATTGAAACCTTTTGGGTTACCTGAACTTCGGGTAACCTAAAAAAGTTTTATGAAAACCGCCAAAAAAATAATTGATTTTTTGTTAACTACTTTATGTTTAGTGGTTATTCTTTTGTCTATTTTTATTTCTTACTCTCCTCTCAAAAGCTTTACACTTAAACAAGTTGCCACGGGGTCAATGGTCCCCAAGTTGCCAGTGGGATCAATTGTTATTGTCACCAGGGCAAATCCAAATTCAATAGTAAAGGGTGACATTATTAATTTCAATAATCAGTTCGATTCTAGTTTAAACGTTACTCACCGAGTGGACGAAGTAGTTGTAAGCGACAAAGGTGTTTTATACAAAACCAAAGGAGACGCTAATCAGTCTGCTGATGCAGATCTTGTTCCAGCCTATCAAGTAAAGGGAAAGGTGTTCCTAGTCCTTCCTTTCTTGGGACATCTATATAAATTCTCTAGACAACCTCTAGGATTTGGATTGCTAATTATTTTGCCAGCACTCTACATAATTATTTCCGAGCTTATCTTTATCAAAAAAGTAATTGAAGAAGAAGCCATCAAAAAACACGAACTGACCAAAAAATCAAAAACTGAAATTACCATGATCTCTCTTTTGTTTGTTTTTGGTCTGACACTTTCTTCTTTAAAAATTGCCAGTACTAGTGCCTACTTTTCTTCTGGAAATGACTTATCTTCTATTTTTTCCACTGGAAACTGGAAAGATCAAGAAGGTAACCAGGATGATGACCATGACGACGATCATGAAGACGACGAAAATTGTGATAATCATAAAGATTATAAAGAACGCAAAACAGACCATCCAAAAGAGACGTGCAAGGAACACAAGGATGACAACCACAATGGCGATGACGACCATAAGCATCCCAAAATTAAAACCAAGATAAGTAGTGATCGCCACCATTACTCCTTTTACTTATCTGACATCGAGGATTTTTATGACTGCAAGTATGAAGCTACCTATGAAACTGATATGGCCACAAAGGGGTTCGGAGGGCATGTAGCACTAAATAGGCAATCAGTATTTTCCAAAGAAAATATTCTCCTAGGCTCTCGTTCCTCTGAGGCCGGAGAAAGCTATGATGGGAAGGTAAAAAATCTAAAAATATCGGTAGTTCTCACAAGGCCAGACGGAACTACAGAAAAGATCGAGTATCTAGACGACTAGTTCTTTCAAAGATACCTCTACCAAAAGCAATTTAGTTTTGTTATTGTTATTTTATTAACAATATTTTTCTCTATGAAAAATTCTGTCCTGTTAATAGTTCTCCTTTTGGTATTTGTCATGTTGCGCCCCGTTTCAGTGTCCGCAGAAGAAAATCATTGGTTAAATAAGTTCAAGTCTTTCTTTCAGTCCTCATTGCCCACCGATTTAAAGTTTTGCGTAGATTACGAAGGTGAATTTTATGCTGTAGGAAAAATCTTCAAAATAAAAGACTGCAAAAAATGGGACAAAGAAATAAATCTGGGGGGCTCTGGGTTAGTAGGACCTCAAGGGCCACAAGGAATTCAAGGAGAAAAGGGTGACAAGGGAGATAATGGCTCACAAGGTCAACAAGGAATACCTGGGGTTGCCGGTGTAGACGGCAAAGATGGACAAAATGGAATTATTGGTTGGGAAAAAGTCTCTACTGTTTCAGCTAGCACCACAGATCAATTAAAAACAGTTGACCTCTCTTGTCCACTAGCCAAAAAAGTTTTATCTGGCGGTTTTAAAGTAAATAGCTCAACTGTCACTTACTACACAGTCAGCAACTTCCCTAGTTCGGAAAACACGTGGACCGTATCAGTGCATAGGTCTTCCACAGCTACCCCATGGGATATTACTGTCTACGCTATATGCGCCACGGTTCCCTACTAAGCAAATTGGAAAATACTGGCCAATAAACCACAAACATCCAGAGAATATAAAAAACCAAAAGTGGAGTAACGATAATATTTTCAAACCATCCTCCAGTTTTTATACGCCACCTTTTTATTGGCGGAAAACCAAACTTATATTTGAGAGGAAATAGTAGCGGCAAACCTTCTTCGGTCAAACAGTCAGCAATCAAGTGAGAAATATAACCGATCATCAAAGCGGAGTAAACTGTAAAAATATCAATGAAATGCCCATTTAATATTATTGGTAATAACCAGCGAATCAGTTTATCTACCAGAATAAATCCAATAATGGAGTGAGTCAGGCCTCGGTGAGACAAAAACATTTTATTAAAGTATTTTGCAAACGTATCTCCAAACGGAAGCAAATCCCAAAGTTTGTTAGAGGCCTGGTCAATATCTGGAAGCAGTGACCCCATGGTATTAAACATTAAGGCCAAAGCAAAAGTGGTTGTGTTTACATCAATCGGGGCAAAATATATTACCGCCGAGCTCATACAAGCAAAGGCAACAATACTATGTGTTCTGGCGAGCATAAATCAGTTTAACAAATTCCAAAACTAAATTTGTTGTGCCATAATCCAACATTGTAACGAAGTTACAAGGGATTATATGAGGAAGCGCAGTCTGGATATTACAATAATGTGGTTATTGTAAAGAAGACGAGCAAGCTCTTATAATGAATAAAGACATGGCAAGCCCGCTTCACACCCTTTTTGTACCACATCCTCATAACAACCATAAGGCAAAAATTCTTTGGACCCAATCAATTTTTATTCTTCTTGGTCTCTATCTCATGGGTCGATCAATCATCGACATCACCATCGGTTTAAGGCCAGGGGTCTTGGGTTACGCTTCTCAAATTGATACCAAAAAAATTATAGAGCTGACAAATTCTCAAAGGTTAAATGCAAGTGCAGGAATAGTCAAAGAAAATCCAGAACTTACTGCTGCTGCAGTTGCCAAAGTAAACGACATGTTTAGCAACAACTACTGGGCCCATGTTTCTCCTACTGGCACTGAGCCATGGTATTTTGTTTCCAAAGCAGGTTACAAATATCAGCACGCTGGAGAGAATCTAGCGAGAGACTTCAGTAACCCCAGAGACGTCGTCACCGCCTGGATGGCTTCGCCAACTCACAAAAAAAATCTGTTGGACAAGCGATACAAAGATATTGGTGTTGCTGTAAAGGATGGTTATATAAATGGTGTGGAGACTACTATAGTAGTACAGCTCTTCGGTACCACCCAAGATAATATTGCTATCGGCAAAATCGCTGCCGACAGTATTTCAGTGGACCCGGTTCTCGCAAGCGAGCCAATCAATCCGCCATCTGGTCTTTCACCTCTAAACCTATCCAAGGTCTGGTCTATGAGCTTTGTAGTTCTCATCTTGTTGGCCCTCAGCATGGACTGGATTTTCGTACTCCGTTACAACCTTATTCGCCTTTCTGGCAAAACCTGGGCTCATCTTACCTTTATGTTTTTTGTTGGCATTGCCATATTTGTTATTGAACAGGGCATAATTCTATGAAAATCTCTATTAGACACATATTCCATTACATAGTTCTCTGTACGGTTCTTTCAGTAATAATCTTTTTCTTAGTTTTTTTCAATGGCAATCCAGTTGCTCAAAAATATTTAGTTATCTTGGCCGGTAGTTGGTATGTATTTTGGGGTTATGTCCATCACTACAAGGAAAAGACCTTAGATTTAAGCATAGTACTAGAATATTTACTGTACGGAGTTTTGGGAATTTTACTTCTTTTAGGCTTAATTTAGGCCAAGTTTCTCTGCGGTATAATATCCTTCTTATGAAAGGAATAATACTTGCTGGTGGAAGAGCTACAAGATTGCGTCCTCTAACTTGGGTTATTAGTAAACAATTGTTACCCGTTTACGATAAGCCCATGATCTATTACCCAATAGAAACTTTAATTAGAGCTGGGATCAAAGACATCTTAATTATTTTGGCTCCAGAAAATTCTGGTTTATTTTTAAATCTTTTGGGTACAGGAGAACAGTTTGGTGTTCACTTTAGTTATGCGATACAAAAAGAACCAAAGGGTTTGGCAGAAGCATTTATCATTGGTAAAAGTTTTATAGACGGAGATGCTGTTACTTTGGCTCTAGGTGACAACATTATTGATGAAGATTTCTCTGAACAAATTAAGTCTTTCAAGTCTGGTGGTCAAATCTATGTCAAAAAACTAGATAATATTGAGGAAGTCAAAAGACTTGGAGTGGTAGAGTTAGATGAAAAAAATAATGTTGTTTCCATAGAAGAAAAGCCTAGTGAACCGAAGTCTATGTATGTCTCGGTTGGTCTTTATACCTACGACAACAAGGTAGTTCAAATTGCTCAAAATTTAAAACCATCGCCAAGAGGAGAAATAGAAATTAGTGGTAAAGACAGCGTCAACAATACATATTTAGCAGCAAACGAACTAAAGGCTTGCATCTTTGACAGTTACTGGCAAGATGCTGGAACCTTTTCAAGTTTACTGGAAGCAGGCAATCACATGGCAGAAAAAAAGAAAAATGCTCCCAAAGAAAGAAAACTTCTTGTTACCGGAGGAGCTGGCTTTATAGGAAGTAATTTTATTAAGTACTGGCACAAGAAACACCCCTTAGATCAGATTATCAATTTGGATAATCTTACTTACGCAGGTCACATAGAGTCCCTCGCTGATCTCAAAGACAATTCAAACTATACTTTTGTAAAGGGTGATATTTGCGATCCGGTTACTGTTGACACTTTAGTTTCTCAAGTTGATTGCATTGTTCACTTTGCTGCAGAGACTCATGTCGACAGATCCATCTCAGACCCAATGGTTTTCACCAAGACCAACGTTTTGGGAACTCAAGTATTGTTAGAAGCTGCCAAAAAATACGGCACCAGATTTCATCATGTTTCCACAGATGAAGTCTTTGGAGCTTTAAAATTAAATTCCAAAAACAAATTTAATTCCAAAACCAAGTTCGATCCAAATTCTCCCTACTCAGCTTCAAAGGCAAGTTCAGATCACTTAGTCATGTCTTATCACACCACCTTTGGAGTCAAAACAACTATAACCAACTGCAGCAACAATTTCGGACCATTCCAAGACACCGAAAAATTTATCCCCAGAGCCATAACCAATTTGTTGGAGGGTAAAAACATTCTTATCTATGGTGATGGTAAATATGTCAGAGACTGGATGTATGTAGAAGATCACTGTCGCGCAATAGAGTTGGTGCTATTAAAGGGCAAGCTCGGCAAGTGCTACACCGTAGGAGGTATGAAAAAAGACGTCAGCAATCTAGAGCTAGCCAGAAAGCTCCTCAAAATCATGAAGCTCCCAGAAAGCAGAATTGAGTACATCAAAGACAGACCGGGGCACGACAGACGATATGCTGTCAGCTGGAAAAAGATCAACAAAGAACTTGGTTGGTCTCCCAAAAAAGGTTTCTTCAAAAGACTAAAACAGACTGTAAAATGGTATAAAGAAAACGAGTGGTGGTGGAAAGAAATGAAACTATCCTCAGAAGAATTTTATAAAAATAAAAACTAAAAGTGGGATTTAAACCAATCAAACATATAAATATCAAACAGCCAAAAAAGGCAGAGCTTTTTCGACAAACTTACGATAGGGTTGAAGGTATCAAAGATGTATTGGTACTAAAGGTCAATACTTTTGCTGATGATTTTGGTGGCTGGTTCAAGGAAACTCTCAGATTAGATAACTACGGTCAAAACATAGCCCTCAAAGATCTTGGAGTAATATTCAAACCAATTCAAGTAAACACTTCTTTCCTAGCTCCAAAAACCAAAAGATTTTGGCATATTCACCCAGGTCAAAACGAAATATGGACAACTAATGGCACAATCTTACTAGGCTTAATCGATTACCGACCAACTTCTCCTACATACAACCAAAAGCAAAAAGTTATTCTCAGCTCGGACAAGATGGTCTATATCCCAGCAGGAGTAGCTCATGGATTCATAAATCCAAACAACGAATTTGTAACTCTTAACTACTTTACTGATCAGTATTTTGTTGCAGACGAAAACACTCAGGAGTGCCGTATTGACCCAAAAAAAATCAGTTATAAATTTGTTATGTCCGAATTAATGTAAATATGTCAAAACTAAAAGTTTTGGTAACAGGTGCCACAGGGTTAGTAGGTTCTCACTTAGTAGAAAGTTATTCTGACTTTACTTTGCTAAAGCCTAGTTCAGAAGAATTTAATCTTCTAGATACAAAAAGTATCGAAAGCTACTTAGCCAAAAATTCTCCAGACTGGATAGTAAACTTCGCTGCTTTTACCGACGTCAACGCTGCAGATGCTCAAAGAGGGGATATTTCAGGATTGGCTTGGCAAATTAACGTCGTTGGCGTGGAGAATATTCTTAAGTGTTTCAAATCCAAAAACTTCATCCAAATCTCTACTGACATGGTCTTTGAAGGAAGTTTAAACAATCCTGGTCCCTACGATGAAGATGCCACACCACCAGAAACCGATAAGGATCTTACCTGGTATGGTTTCACCAAAAACAGAGCCGAAAAACTTGTCAAAGAGCGTGGCGCTACTATCCTTAGAATTATTTATCCTGTACGAGTAGAATTTGACAAAAAACTAGACTACATCAGAGGTCCACTCAAAAAACATGGTGAGGGTAATCTGCATCCACTTTTTAACGATCAGCAAATTTGTATCTCTTATATCCCAGAAGTGTCAGAAACAATCACAAAGATTATCGAGACAGAATCTCACGGTGTCTTTCACGCCTGTTCCGACACCACCACCCCTTTCGAACTCATCAAAAGAGCTCTCGACGAAATCGGAGAAGGTTCATCTGATCTAAAGTCATCTTCTGTAGTTGAGTTTCTCAAAACTCAAACCAATCCATCACGTTACCCAGTTTGGGGAGGTTTAAAGACCAAAAAAACCGAAGATGTTTTGGAAACTCACTTTTCTACCTGGCAAACAGTCATAGAGTACCTAGTTGCAGAGGGCCTCAAAATCCCAGGTAAGTAATAAGTTATACTATTGATAGATGAAGTTAAACGCTGTCATTGTCTCTATAATCTTTTTAGTTTTCTTAGCTACATCTGTTTTTGCGGACTCCAAGTCAGATTTCGATTTTCAATACAGCAAATATCGTCAGAGTTATTCAGAATTTTCTTTATATAAAAAAGACTATCTTTCTACTCCCAGTTTAGACAATCAGCAAAAAGCCCTTCTCGCCTCCAAACAGGCAATCAACACCAGAGACCTTACCAAGGCCAGTTTTGCTGCATTGATTCGAGACCTTATTTTGCAAAACAAATTAAACTACTCTCCACTCCAGCCAGTTAACGCATGGCTGCTAGAGTCTCAACAATTTTTTCTCTCAGAAGCAGCTAAGGGTCAAGAAATTGTCACTCTAGCCAACCTTAATGAATTCGATACAAAGTACAGCGAGTCATATTTAAAGTACGAAAAATTCTTAAAAGTTGGCATCGTTGCCCAAAAAGTTGCCAAGTTAAAAAACCTGTCCCTCCAGCAACAAACCGCGCTAGCCAGCCAAAAAGAAAAAATGCCGAATGATGTTTCCGTCAGAGTTACCGAAAGAGTAAGCTTATTGGAAAGTGAACTAGTCACAATAGGAGAAAAGATTGACGCTATGGCCAATTTTCTGATCTCGGAAGAGGGGATGGATAACAGTGATAGTGAAGTTTTCTTTACCTCAAAAATTGAGCAATTAATAGAAATAAGAGATTTACAACTCGCTTGGATGGACAAATTAATCGATCTAGATTTAAACTATGCAAAAATTTGAGATCAACAATCCAGTAGCTCTTAAGTTTATCGCCGACTTCAAAAGCGGAGTTTACACCAAGCCTTATATCGAAAAACTAAAAAAACTAAAATGGGTTTTCATTTCTATTGGAGTGGTTATTGTCTTTATTATTTTCTTTAATATTGGCAAAAACCTTTTTCGCAGCAAAGGTGCCCCAGTATTTACTCCTCCGAGTTTAGATACTGACAGAGTTGTTACTCCTTCAAAAGCTGCTTCTGTTTATGATGATCTAAAAATGGAAATATTTAACTTCAGTACTGATCTTCCAGACCCAGTAATGCCAGACCTAAACAACCAAATAAATCTTCAAAAAGAGGAGTTTTAATGCGTGTGGTAATATAATCATAACTAGTAATTAATTAACTAAAAACATGGCCAATCAAAAAGCAAAAAAATCCGTCAAAGTTATTAAACCATTAAGAACTTCTGAAGTTTCCGAAGTTGCTGGTGCAGAATCAAAAAAGTTTAGCAGTACACTGGTTTACAAAGTTGCCCTCATTGCTCTCTTTGGAACTTTAAGTTATTTATTGGCCTTCAAATACCGTTCCTTAATTCTGGCCGGAACTGTAAACAACTCGCCTATTTCCAGAATGGAATTAAATCAGAAGTTAGCTGAGCGCTACGGCAAACAAACTTTTGAAGAAATGGTCAACGAAAAATTGCTTGCAGACCAAATCAAAAAAAACAACATAGTGGTAACCGACGAAGAAGTTAACGCTGATGTTGAAAAAATGATCAAGCAATATGGTTCTCCAGAGGCATTCAAGTCAGCTCTGGAACAATTTGGTCTTACAGAAGAAAAGGCCAAAGTGTCTATTAAGCAAAGTATTGGTTTCAAAAAACTCATCGAAAAATCCAACAAAATCGAAATAACCGACGAGGCTGTAAAGAAATACTTTGATGCCAACAAAGACACTTTCAAAGGTAAAAAAATAGAAGAAGTCTCTGCCGAAATAAAAGACAGCCTTTATCAACAGGAGCTATACACCAAGTCTCAAGAAATGTTTAGCACTATTAGAAAAGAAGCCAAAGTCAACAGTTTTATCTAAAAATGAAAAACAAGCCTGCCCAGGAAAAGACAAAAAACAAAGTCCAGTGGTTAATACCTTTAGCCACTGGTTTGGTACTAATTGCTCTCGTAGGGGGAGCGCTATATCTAAAAAAAAACACCAAGCCACAAGTAACCCAAGCCGAAAACGCTCCAGCTGAAGCCAAAATAGCCAATCTCATTTCACTTCCCAAGCCAGTAACTAGAAGTAGCGTTTCTATAGAGTCAGCTTTAAACACCAGAAGAACAAAAAGGGCTTTTGTAGATCAATCTATTCCACTAAGCACCGTTTCTCAGATGCTTTGGGCAGCGCAAGGTGTCACGGCAGAGTGGGGTGGTAGAACCGCACCCTCCGCCAAGTCCACCTATCCGCTTACTATTTATTTGGTTGCTAGCAAAGTAGATGGTCTAGTTCCAGGACAGTATATCTATGTGCCAGGAGATAGAACTCCAATTCATGGTCTAAAACCAATCAAAGAAGGAAATTTCGGCGAAGCCTTGTTCACAAATATAAATCAAAATTCCTTCAAAGATGTTCCAGCCATGGTGGTTATTACTGGAAATATGGCAAAAATGGCCGCCGCTTTTGGTGGAGTGGCAAACGATAAAGATGTTTATCTAGAAGCAGGGCATGCCGCCCAAAACATGTATCTTATTGCTGAGTCTCTCAAAATTGGTATGGTTACCAACACTTCAGATAAGGATACAATCATAAGAAATATTATTACTATTCCAGATACCGAAACGATAATTTACCTTATCCCCTTCGGCATCGCAAAAAAATAATGGCTTTTTGGACAGAGCAAGAATCTCAGAAAATTATTGAAGAAAATGATTCTGAAAGAATTAGAAATCATAGGATATCCTGGTTTAATAATAATTTCGAGATTAAAAGCAGGAACAGAGAAGCATTAAAAAATAAATTAAGTTCATTGTGTGTTAATGAATCATATTTAGCTGAAGAAGCGTATGATTTAATGGCCAGCGGTGATTACGATGTTGAAAATAGAACTGATGATAAAGAGTTTTTATCATTTATGATCGATATGGCTAGAGACAAGTATAGTACGTCAAGAATAGACGAGCGTGGTAAAAATCATTTTGCATAAACTAAGCAAGTGGGACCGTCTCCCGCCATGGCGGGACCATACAAATAAACACATCATCTTGAGTTCTTGATTCCTAGAGTTCTTGATTTCTTAATACCTTACCTCCCTTTTCTCCACTTCTCAATTTCTGCATGGTTGCCCGAAAGCAAAACCTCCGGCACTTTCCACCCATTGTACTCAGCCGGCCTGGTGTACTGAGGATACTCTCTTTCAATATCCGTATTAAAAGACTCTTCAGTAAGCGACTCCGGGTTTCCTAGTGCCCCAGGAATAAGCCGAACAACACTATCCACCACAGTCATCACTGGCAGTTCTCCGCCACTTAGTACATAAGGACCCACGCAAAAAACTTTATCTGCGATATTTTCATGAACTCTATGGTCTATGCCTTCAAAGTGAGGCGCAATCAAAATGATATGTTCTATTTTAGATAGTTCCTCAGCATTTTTCTGGTTGTACATTTCTCCCTTT
Source organism: uncultured Pseudomonadales bacterium (assembly GCA_964439805.1). Classification (GTDB taxonomy): domain Bacteria; phylum Patescibacteriota; class Microgenomatia; order UBA1400; family MFAQ01; genus MFAQ01. The sequence continues at coordinate 31,487 of CAYTOI010000012.1, forward strand.
GTATCCATCAAAACAACTACAGTCTTATTGTCTTTCTCTTTACCTATCTCGATTTCTTGAGTTCTAGATTCCTTGAGTTCTTTAACTGCTCTCTCCACCACATCCACTCTCATCACCATGCCAGCTCCACCTCCAAAAGGGTGCCCGTCTACACTCTTATAGTTGTCAGTACTCCAATCTCGCAGGTTATGAACCTTTATCTCCACCTTACCTGTCCCTACAGCTCTACCTATAATAGACGTGCCAAAAACACCCTCAAACATCTCTGGAAATATGGTCAAAACATCAATCTTCATAGCCTAATTATACCTTTATTGCTTTGAGTCCTTGATTCCTTGAGTTCTAGAGTTCTTGAGCTATATAATAGCTTCATGCCCAGACTAGTAGAAAAAACAGCTCATAAACCAGTAATTGTAGAAGGAAAAGCCATTTGTATGTGTGGATTGTCCGCCAACCAGCCCTTCTGTGACAGCTCCCACCTCAAGACCGTAGACGAAGACGAATCCAAACTTTATGTGTATTCCAAAGAAGGCAGAGAAGAAGTAATGACTGCAGAAGATGGTGAAGGTGGCTGTTGTGGCGGAGGGTGCTGCGGAAACTGTGAGTCCGAAGAAGAATCAAAACCAAAAGCCAAAAAATGAAATCATTACCTGTTGCCGTCATCGTCATTCCTACATACAACGAAGCTACTCAAACAGCTAGAATGATTGATCATTTGTTTACAAAAGTCTTTCCAAAAATAAAAGATTGGGAATGTATTCTTTTTTACGCAGATGGAAATTCTCCAGATGGTACCGCCGACGTAATAAGAAAAAAACAAAAAAAATATTCCAATCTAAAACTTTTAGTTGAAACCAAAAAAGAGGGCATTGGCGCAGCATACGTAAAAGCCTTTAAGCACGCCATGAAAGAGTTTAAGGCTGACGTTTTAATTGAGATGGATAGCGATTTTCAGCACCCACCCAAAGATATTCCAATAATGCTGAAAGAAATAAGTAAGGGTTCTGACTACATTTTGGGTTCTCGAAAAATAAAAGGTGGCAGCAACCCCAAAGGCTGGGGATTCAAAAGATTATTTTTTAGCGAGGCCGGAGGTTTTGTCGCCCGCTTTATAATGTTTTTCCCTACCAAAAACTTTTTCAGAATCACCGACCCCACTACAGGATTCAAGGCTTCTCGTGTAAAGGGTTTTGTTGACACCATGGACATAGACCATCTTTACACCCGTAGTTTTGGCTACAAGCTAGAATTTCTTTACAAAATGATACTCTTAGGGGCCAAGGTAAAAGAAATTCCTTTACAGTTCGGTTTAAGAGCTGCTGGAGAATCAAAAATAGAACCTCAGACTGCCAAAGAGATATTTAGAACTGTATTCCTCTTACGTTGGAACGACGTCACAACTCAAAAATTTCTGAAGTTCGGTGCCATTGGTCTTTTTGGTTTCACCATTAACAAAATCGGATTGGATGTTTTTTCCAAGTCCCTAAAAAATCTAGTTCCATCAGTGGGAATAAGAAACTTAAGTGCCAACGCCCTAGCTTCCGAAATTGCTATCATCAGCAACTTTATTCTCAACAATCTTTGGACCTTCAAAAACGAAAAATTAGTTTGGGGAGCAAAGCTGGCCAAAAAGTTTGCCACTTTCAATTTAAGTTCAGTAGTTTCAGGAATTATTATTCCCAGTATCGTTATTGGCTTAGGTACTCAAGCCTTTGGAGACTCTTACAGAACCATCTTCTTATTCATCGCCGTCTTTCTCATCACCGTCCCTCTAAATTGGTTCATCTACAACACGGTAATATGGCGTAAAACACCAAAGAACTCAAGAAAGCAAGAACTCTAGAAATCAAGAAAGAAAAAGTAAAAAATTAAGTTTCAGCTTTAGAAATTATGCTGGTAAGAATATAACTTAATTCTTTTATTTCTTGAATTATATCCATAATTATTTTGTCTTTGCTTTCTGATATTTCATCTAAACCTTCTAGCCATATCAAACTTTCTCTGGCTTCTTTACGTGCAATTTTTAAGCATTTAATAAAATCTTTCTTGCTCATTGCTGCGGTAGCTTCTAAGTAATTTGCTCCAATTGATCCAGTGGATGCTACTAGTTGAGGTATTATTCTTTTTGCAATTAAATCTTCTCTGTATTTTTTGCAAAGCTTAACTACCGATCTTAATAATATTGGAAGTCTTTCTTCTAGTCTTGGTTTTGTTCTATCCATTTTACTGTCTAGAGTTCTTGATTTCTTGATTCCTTGAGTTCTTGAACCTATTTATAGGTACGGCGCCCAATCCGAAACAGGACTAATGTTGTGCAACAAAAAGTTCCAAGAATAAAGAATTATTGGCACCACTAGTATCGCGAGCATTATCTTAAACTCCTTCTTTTGCAAATACTTGTCCAAACCGATTAGTACAAATGGGGCGACGGGGATAATATATCTGCCAATATCTCTATGCGCCACAAACAAGGTAGACAGAAAATATAGTCCGGCAAAATAAAACTCAAGGTTCAGGTCTTTCTTTTTTAAGTTTAAAATTCCCAGTCCAAAAAACATCCAAGTCCAGATAACATCTTCTAGCCAAAAGTTACCCACCCAGTACTGTCCTTGAGGTGCAAAAATACTAAAAGGTGGCCAAAATAAATGAATGTTATCTCCACTATTAAAGTATGCCCAAAAGTCTCCAGTTCTAAGGTAATAAAAGTAAAACAAATCAACTGCAGCCAAAGGCATTAGTAATATCGGGTAGTATTTCCACAATATTTTCTTTGCCTTTATAGATTCAATAAGAGCTACTATTCCATAAGCCGCCATCAAAATCACAGCCGGGCTTTTTGTCACCATGGCAAGGTATCCCCAAATTCCAGCCATCCAAAATTTATCTTTTTTAAAGGAATAAATGCTGGCGAGAATAAAAAATATAAACCATGGCTCAGGAGAGCCAATAGCTCTAAGAGCTACCCATCTTGCCGGAAATAGCAAAAATACTAGTGACAACCAAACAGGGTTCAGACTAAGTTTAAACTCAGTTAAGTACTTAAAAAACATCCAAAAGCAAAGCAAACTACCCACAAAAGTAGCTACCAGCATTCCATTTGGACCAGGGAGAACCGAGTCAAAGGCACTAATAATCACCGGATACAAAGGTAAATGAGCGGCGTAATACTCTACAGGTAATGGTGCAGAAAACTCTTCTTTTATCATTGCCTTGTCGTACCATGTCTTCGCCACAATCAAGTAATTCGGTCCATCATAATTTTTCCACAACGCAATTGGACCTTCCGAAAAATCCAATTTCCACATCGGAAGAGTTGCACGCATCCCAAAAGGAAGCCAAATAATAATGGAAAGTAAAGTAAGAGACACCAAAACAGTTAATAGCTTCATCTCCTCTTAGTATATACTTGTCAGTATCATGTCTCAAATAGAAAAAATCTCGGTTTTTCTACCGGCCTACAACGAAGAGAAAAACTTAAACGCAACGGTCAAAAACGTTGTAACAAATCTTAAGAAAAACTTTGCAGAGTGGGAACTAATAATTGTTAACGATGGCTCCAAAGATAAAACCGGTGAGATTGCAAATCTCTGGGCAAAAAAAGACAACAGAATAAAAGCCATTCATCACAACCCAAACCAAGGTTACGGACCTGCTCTTATTAGTGGTCTTTATTCTTGTAAATATCCATGGATATCTTTTATCGATTCGGATGGTCAATTCGATTTTTCCGAAATTACAAACTTTGTCAAAACTCAAGAAAAAACCAAAGCAGACTTAGTTATTGGTTTTTACAAAAAACGTCAAGTTCCTTTTTCTCGCAAGCTGAATACCAAGATATGGCAAATTATAGTTTGGTTGCTTTTTGGTCTGAAGGTCAAAGACATCGACTGTGGTTTTAAGCTAATCTCCAAAAAGGTAGTGGATAAAATTGACAAACTCCAAAGCAAGAGAGGTGCTTTTATCAGTAGTGAGTTTTTGATAAAGTCTCAGAAAGCCGGATTCAAAATAGTCGAAATCGGAGTTCATCACTATCCTCGTACTCAAGGAGAGGGGACTGGTGCAAACCTAAATGTTATTATTCAAAGTTTTATTGACCTCTTCACCCTCTGGAGAAAACTCAAATGAATACCATAAAAAACTTTTTCAAAAAAAACAAAACGGAATTTTTTTTGCTTTCCGCAATAATATTAATTGCTCTATGTTTAAGGCTTTTCAAAATAAACGAGTTTCTTACTTTCCTTGGTGACGAAGGCCGTGACGTAAGAATAGTGCGAGACATAATCACCAAAGGTAACCTGGTATTTATTGGGCCCCAAACCAGTGTCGGCAATATGTACCTAGGTCCTCTCTACTACTACCTTATTACTCCAGCCTTAGCTCTTTTTGGCTTAAGCCCTGTTGGACCCGCCGTTATGAATGCCCTCATTGGCACTCTCACCGTTATTGGTGTTTGGTTTGTCGGTAGACAATGGTTTGGTACGTTAGCAGGGCTTCTCGCCAGTCTTTTTTACGCACTCTCTCCAGTTGCCATTATTTATAGTCGCTCATCTTGGAATCCAAACCCCACCCCTTTCTTTGCACTTATTTGTGCTTATGGAATGTATAGAGTTTGGCAAAAAAAAGAATACAAATGGATTCTGTGGACAGGTATTTCACTTGGCTTTGCCCTCCAGATGCACTACCTTGCCCTTCTCCTTATCCCTTTTCTTGGCATTTTTTGGCTTTTGTCATTTAAAGAGATTTTTAAGGCAGAAGATCAGAAAAAGAGTTTTCTCAAATATACCCTCTTCGCCTTTTTGAGTTTTTGTCTTCTCATGTCACCTTTGGTTTTGTTTGATATCAAACATCAAGGTATGAACTTCAACGCCTTCAAAACTTTTTTTACCAATAGAGAAACAACTGTAAACTTAAATCCTGCCCGCTCCGATCGCTTTGTTCCCGTAATTATTACCACCGTTACCGATCTGTTTTTGGCACGTCAAAATATTTATGCTGGCACTATCGCCATTATTGTTTTTCTCCTCAGTGCCTTTTTCTTTAAGGTTTCAAAAAAGAGAGCTCCACTTGCTTATCTTTTTGTCTGGCTTGGTTTTTCTATTCTTGGTCTAGGAGTTTACAAGCAGCACGTCTATATTCATTATCTAGGATTTATTTATCCCGCAGTTTATCTATTGCTAGGATTTTTGCTTAGCAAACTCATCTCCCAAAAAAGTATTTTTGTAAAGTTACTAGGATTAATTGCCACTTTTGGCTTAATTTTCTTAAACATAAAATACTCACCAGTCAAAGACACGCCAAATAATCAGCTAAAAAATACCGAAAGCGCCGTCGACCTAATTATCAAAGAGTCTGGCGACAAACCATTCAATTTTGGGCTAATAGCTAAACAAAACTACGACGAATCCTATCGGTACTTTTTCGAAAACAAGTCTTCAAAAATGGTAAGGAGTGAAGACAAACTAACTGATCAGCTCTTTGTTATATGTGAAGATGGAGACAAATGCCAGCCAGAAGGCAACCCTGCCTATCAGATTGCAGCTTTTGGAATGTCAAAAACAGTCAATCAATGGAACATGGCCAATTTAAAAATCTACAAACTAGTACCAAAAAAATAATGTCACGCAACGTTAACCAGCCCTTAATTTGGATAGATCTAGAAATGACTGACCTAGATGTCAAAAAAGGTAAAATCGTCGAAATTTCCACTCTCATTACGGATGGTCATTTCAAAGTCAAAGCCGAGGGGCCAAGTCTCATTATTCACCAGCCAGAGGAAGTTCTAGAATCTATGGTCATGTGGAATCAAAACCATTTTACTCAGTCAGGTTTAATGGAGCAAATAAGAGCGTCAAAGGTAACTCACAAAAAAGCCTACGATGAAACACTCAAGTTCATCAAAAAACACTGTTCCTTTCAATCCGGCATGCTTGCAGGTTCTTCTGTTTATATCGATCGAGAATTTTTGGGAGAATACATGCCCGAAATTTACAATTACCTCCATCACCATATTATTGATATTAATACCGTCAAAGAACTTGCTAGAAGATGGTATCCAAAAGTTCCAGATTACCCAAAAAACTACGTTCACAGGGCCTATGATGACATCTTGGACTCTATAAATGAGTTAAAATATTACCAAGACGCCATTTTTAAGTAGTCAATATCTCATGAAAAAAAAGCTCTCCATAGTCCTCAGTAACTACAACGAAAAAGCTAATCTCAACAGAGGAGTGCTAGACGAGATGAAAAACTATCTCAAAAAGGCAACATACACTTGGGAAGTAATTATCAATGACGATGGATCTACCGACGGGGGAGACGCAATTATTGCTGACTTTGTCAAAAAGAATGAAGGCTTCAAACTAATCAAGGGTAACCATGGAGGAAAAGCGGCCGGTATCTGGAATGGAATTCAAAAAGCCGAAGGGGAAATTGTCTTGTTTACTGACATGGATCAGTCCACCCCCCTCAAAGAAGTCGAAAAGCTCCTTCCTTGGTTTAACAAAGGATATCAAGTCGTTTTTGGTTCTCGTGGCAAAATGCGCAAAAAATTCCCACTTACTCGTCAGATTACTTCTTGGGGTTTTCGTTTTGTCAGGGGTATTTTTCTTCTTCACGACGTAGTTGACACTCAATGTGGTTTCAAAGCTCTTCGTACCGAAGTCGCCAAAGAAATTTTTCCCTTGTTAGAAATAATCAAAAATCCAAAATCAGCCAAATCTGGCTGGACAGTTTCCGCGTTCGACGTGGAACTTCTATTCCTAGCTGAAAAAAATAACCACAAACTCAAAGAAGTCGATGTGTTGTGGGCCGACGAGGACACTTCTACTGGTAAGGGTAAAAATTTCATTACCGAGTCCTTGGATATGTTAAAACAAATTTTAAG
>CAYTOI010000013.1:0-28132 GCA_964439805.1 uncultured Pseudomonadales bacterium
AAGGTATCCGTACTGGAAGGTGCGGATGGATCACCTCCTTTCTAGGAGTTGTAGGTCTTCACGAGACCGATGATAAGATCGCCACACTATTGGTAGATGAGTGTCTAAATACAATCTACCTGACTCTCTCCACTACTTAGATGATATGGAAATATTGCTTCCCGATGTAAAATCGGGACAGGGCTCGCTTTTTTGAACATGCAAGAATTCCCCATAACAGGGGATTTTTTGTGGTAAAATCGTCCTAGAATATTGAAAATCTGATTAAAGGAGAGAATAAAATGGCTGAAGCTGTGAAAGAGGATGTAAAAATTGGTAGAAAAAAGTTTCCAGGCTATATTGAAACAAGGAAATCTGATGAAGACTTTTTGTACAGCGTTCTTCTTGAATGGGCACAATTTGAAGTAAATGAAGCTGTGGAGTTGCTCCAAGATGCCAGAAGAGAGGGTTGGCTAGAGGATAAGTACCTTCGCAAGGTGGGTTTTGACACTGAGAAGAATATATACTCTGATATTATTCCTGAAAGTGTAACCTTGATTAAGTATGATGTGGGGAAGTGGGTAGTTGTTGATATGAGCTTTGAAGAAATGGAAGAATTTGCGGAAGGCTGTGAAGGGAATCTCAGTGAACAAACAAGCGATGCACAACCAAACCTTTTGAGTAGGATTTGGAACTATTTGAATAAAATATCCGGTAAATAATTTTTATTACGCTCTCCTTCGGGAGGGTGTTTTTATTTGCAGTGACGACCAATTAACCAGTTTTGAAAGGGGCTTTTTATTTCTGGATCCAGGAGGAAGTTAGTACCCGTGTGTTCGTCTAGCACTGAGTTTTTGTGAGAGAAAATGAGTAGATTGTTTTTATTGGCTGTAGAAGCTGCGTAAACAAGCTTGAAGCTGTCTAGTGCCTTTACCAGCTTACTGATCTTGTGATAATAAGTGCTGACACTGTAAAAAAGTCTGTCCTCGACCTTCATTAACATGGGGAAGGTTGTCTCTTTGACAGTTAGTAACATTAAGCCATTGTTATCTAAATGACTTGGGAAAGTATTATTAAACTCTTGTAGTTGATAATCTGACATAAAATCGAAGGTGTAGTCACAAATTAAGGCGGAGATTAAGGGAAAATCTTGAGGAAGTGACTCTAGCTTTGAGTGTATTAGGGAGGTTTTTTCTGATGGTAGATCTGCAAGAGCTTCTTTGTTTTGGTCGATGATTACAGGGCAAACAGTCTCTGGAGGAAAAATATCCTTGTATATGTTTTCAAAATGATTTGGCCTGGTTACTTTGGGGTGGATGCCGCCAAGTGCGACAACCACCTGTTCTGAGTCGGTTTTATTTTCTAAAATGAAACATTTGAACTGTTCTAAAGCGTAAGAATAGTATATGGATTGAGCTTCTAAAGGAATTATTCTGTCTTTTTCGTAGTATTTAGTCCATTCCATGGTTTGTATTTGTGGGCGTTTCTGGAATCGCATTTCAGCCAAACTTTGCTAAGTTTGCTTCAAAGCCTGCCTCGCGCCAGTCGCGCTCTGGCTTTCGACTCCATAAATATATGTTACAAAAATATTCACCGCCAGGGTGAATATTGTTGTGGGCGTTTCTGGAATCGAACCAGAGACCTCAGTCTTATCAGGACTGCGCTCTAACCAACTGAGCTAAACGCCCAAGATTTCTTGGAAGCTCCTATATTTTATCTTAGCTTCGATCAATACACAATAAAAATCAAAATACCTAATAAAAGCTGGCTTTTTTGTGCTCAAATGGGTACAATTGGGGCCATGGATAGGGAAAAAGAAACCATATTAATCCTGCCTGTTAAGCCTATAACACAGGCGAATAACTATGAGTGTGGGGTGGCTTGCGTACAGACCATATTAACTTCTCGCGGTATAAGGTCCAACAGGTTGATCCTGAAGCGAAGATTGGGCACCAGAAGGGCTTATGGCACTATGCCTAGAAAAATAAAGGAAGTTCTTTCTAGCTATGAGTTTAAAGTCAAAGAAAAGTATGGGGCTAGCCTTAAAGATATAGAGAAAGAGTTGAAGAGGGGTAGACTGTGCCTGGTGGCCTATCAGGCTTGGGGGGCTAAGAAATACTTTGAATCTTTGCAAAGCGGACATTACTCAGTTGTTTTTGGGATTGAAGATGGCTTTTTGTGGCTTGCTGACCCTAATGTTCGCGGATCTCGGGTGCGTTATCGAAAAGGAGTGCGTAAAATAAAAAGAGAGGTGTTTGAGGACAGATGGAAAGATGAGGATGGAAAAAAGAAGGTTTACGATCATTGGTATTTGGCTATATAAAAATGAAAATAATATACAAAAAAGAGTTAGTGGATTTGGCCAAGAGATTGGGAGAGGTGCTTGGCTCAAGAACTCAAGAACTCAAGGAATATAGAACAAAAGACAATGAGGAGACTTTGTTTGTGGGGAGGAATTTAGCTAATGATGCATTGAAGAGTCTGAAAAAGTACCCTAAGTGCTTTGAGTTGGGAGAAAAGGCTGATAGTTTTGACTATTTGTGCAAAATAATATTAAATGACAGAACCGTGGAAAAGAATGGCTCTTCAAAAGAGCGCAAACATCTTGAAGTAAGACCGGTGGTGCAAAAATTTGATTACGATTGTGGTGGAGCGGCGGTGAGCACTCTTTTGTTGATGCTTCAGAGAGAAGATGTTCTTAAAACTGAAATATATAAACGTTTGGAGGTAAATGAGGTTGATGGAACTAAGTCTGAAAATATCAAGAAATTGTTTGACGAAGAAGATATTCCTTTTTTGGAAGTATGGAGTGCTGATATTAATGATTTGAACAATGTCCTGAAGAATGGTGGGGTAGCTCTGATTAGTTACCAGGCTTGGGGAGAGCCAGATGAAATTGAAAAAATGGAGTGTGGTCACTATTCTATAGTTTTTGACATCGATGAGGAATTTGTGTGGCTTATTGACCCATCTGCTGAGATCGAATACATTCCTGGTTCTGGGATAGGTGTATTGAAGAGACCAATTGTTGAATTTGAAAAACTTTGGATAGATAAAGGTACAGATGGTGAGATTTATAATAAATGGATGATGGCGGTTAGAATTTAAATTATTAACTTAGAACTCAAGGAATCAAGAACTCAAGATGATGAACAAAGGTAAGGGATTTTGGAATGAATTGGAAAAACCAATAATTGGATTGTCTCCTATGGATGGCGTTACGGATGCGGCCATGCGTTTTATTGTCAAAAAATATGGAGAAGCTGACATAATATATACAGAGTTTGTAAGTGCAGAAGGACTGTGGAGAATTAAAAAACGAGGAGAGATGGAAAATAAGATTTGGCAGGATTTGCGATTTGATATGGCCCAAAGGCCTAATATTGTTCAGCTTTTTGGAAGTGATCCTGAATCTTTTTATGAATCGGCAAAAATTGTTTGCGAGCTTGGCTTTGATGGAATAGATATAAACATGGGATGTCCTTCTCCTGGGCTAGAGAAACGTGGTGGAGGAGCAGGCCTTATTCGCGATAAATGTAATGCTGTAGAAGTGGTTGAGGCAACTCGAAGGGGTGTTGCTGAATACATAAAAACTCAAGAACTCAAGAACTCAAGAACTCAAGATAAGGAAATACCTGTAAGTGTGAAGACGAGGATTGGAAGTGACAAACCAGATAAAGAATGGTGGCACACTTTGGCGGGGATGAATCTGCCTGCTGTCGCGATGCATGGAAGAACTTTTAAACAGCTATATTCTGGAGAGGCGGATTGGGATTCACTATTTGAAGCAGCTGAAATTATTAGGAGGAGTGGGGCTTTGTTTTTGGGAAATGGGGATGTAAAAGAACTCAAAAACTCAAAAACTCAAGAACTCAAGATAATGACTAGTTTTGGTAAGGAGATTGATTTGACTGGGAGGATGGATGGGGTGCTTATTGGGAGAGGGGCGATTGGGAATCCGTGGATATTAAAAAGAACTCAAGAACACAAGGAATCAAGAACTCAAGAGGAGGAGATTGGGGAGAGGTTGAGGGTGGCGGTGGAGCACTCTGAGGTGTTCGAAAAGCTCCTGCCCGAGCAGAAGTTCTTTGTGATGAGGAAGCATTTGGTAGGGTATTGTAGTGGCTTTCCTGAGGCTACGGAGCTTAGAAAGCTGCTTGTGCAGACAAATTCAGCCTTGGAGGTACAAGAGGCTATTAAGACATGGATGGGTAAGTATTGAAGTTATAGGATAAATTTGATATAATCTAGATATCTTGTCGGGGTGTTCCCGACTCATTCTTTAAGTAAACAGGAGATTGTTCATGAGAGAATTTTTGACTTCAATGCTTTTTTTGTCGCCAGCCATTATTTGCGTCATTTATGGCTTGGCATGGAAACGAACAAGTATTTCATTTTGGCAAAATTGGTTAGCATCATCAGGGCTGCTGATGGCACTAATCATGTTCATGGTTGACGCGGTTGCCCTAGGAACTCTTTTAGTTACTGGAAGTGCCCAAACCTTGAATGTATTTTTGTCACTTTGGGTGCTTATTCCAATAACTTTCGTCGGCTCGTTGCCAGCCTTGGCTTTTAGCCGGCTGGAAGAGCCAATGGCGATGGTAATGTTGAATATTTTTAGCTCAACCTTAATTGGTTGTGCGTATTGGGCAATTTTGTAGGTATTAGCCGTGCGTCATTGATGCACGGCTAATTTTTTTGTGTAAATATTTTTTTTCGTAAATTGCTCATTGTTTTTTGGTTTTTTTGCAGTTACGATTACCAAAGATTATTACTTTTTAACAAAAGAATACATGCCTAAACCAGAGACAAAATTATTTGGACTTACTAAAACTAATCCGGAGACTAGATCCTGGGCTGAGAGAGAAAAAGATTTTATGGAGGCGCTCGAAAGACTTCAGAGATTGGAACTTGATAACTCTGGGAAAGATTTGGTAACTAGGAAAGTGGAGACTTCTGAGCCGATTCAGGTAATAATTGCTTCTGACTGGCATTTGGGTAGTATTGCGTCGGACTTGGACGCGATGCTTACAATGAGAGATTATATTCTTGAAAACGATAATGTGGGTGTAATATTTGCAGGAGATGAGTTAGAAGGTTTAACAGCAAAATATTTAAGTACTAATACAGCTAAAACCCCTTTTGATTTTCAGCAACAGATTGAGTTTTTGAAACATATGTTTTTTGAGCCATTGGCGGAGAGAGGAAAAGTCTTGGGTATGGTTTCAGAGTATTGGGGTCACCCCGGTTGGGCGGCCGATGCTACTACAATAAACACTTGGAGGTCGATGGTGGGAGATTTGGATATTCCTATTATCAAGAATGGCGGAGAGCTGGAAATTCAGTTTCCAAACAAGACGACGCACAGAATAAAAGTTTGGCATAATCCTCCTGGATCTAGTAAATACGATGAAGTGGCAGGTCTTCGTGAAGCCATGCAAGGAATAAGTGAAAGCTCTAGACCTGAAGGTGCGGTTAGTGGACACATACATAGGATGGGAGTAGCAAAAGAAATTTATGCTGGTGCCAAAAAGCAAGTTTATTATATTTCTTCAGGAACATATAAAGGTTCTAATCCGGATTTGCCCAGAGACTCTTTTGGTGTTCGTTTGGGGGCTCCACTTCCTCATCCTCAAGGTCAAGGAGTCTTGATTCGACCCAGTGTAGGGAGAAGACAGGAAATGTCCTATCCATTTGCTTCGCTTTCTCACGGAGAAGTTGCTATGCAAGCAATGACACTGCTAGACAGATCAGAGTCTCAAGGAATTAAAAGTGAGCTACTGGAAAAAATTTCAAAGAAAGTTGAAAGTTTTCCGGAAGTTTTTTATACAAAAGCATTAAGTAGGCTAGGAGGAAATCACACCGAGGTTAGACCAATAGAAAAAGTAACTGTGGGAGGTGAAACTATAAAAAATCCATATTCCAAAATGGAAATGAAAGCTCCGTATGACGCGCTTAGTTATGATATTAAAACTAATCTTCCAATTGCACTACATTTGATTCAGAATGCGAGAATAGGTGCTACTTCTCAAGGAATTGAAAATTTGAATCTGTATGTAAATAGAGTGGCAGAAAATCCATATTCCTTTTTTGTGTTTTTGCGCAACATGATAGATAAAGAGTCAGGGAAGTCTCCTGACAGAATGGAGATTTTGGAGAGTTTTACAAATTTAGTAAATGGGGTAAAAGAACAAACCTTGGCGGTGATGATGGACGAATCTCTTAGAGATCCTTGGTGGAAGAAAACAATTAAAGTTGGTGAGCAGTCGGAGTATGATGATAAAAATAAGAAATGGATAAATAAGGCTATTTATTCCACACCTATTGCGCCAGCTTCTTACGTTGCAAATAAAACAAAGGTTCCACTTATTCATCATTTATCTTTGATTAAATTATCTATTGGTCCATCTGGAGTTCAGCTAAAAGAAAAACCTTTGTATACCGGAGCGTTTGCAGATCGAATGGAGGGGTACGGATCCCAATCTAAACCTGAGTGGGGTTTGCAGAGATTGTATGACTTACAAATGCATGAAAAACCTGGCTATATGGCAGGAGGTCATTTGGCTAGTGCTGGTAATGGAACCTTTTTTGATGGGAGTAATGCAGAAACAAATTATCCTCTGTTAGTAGCTCCTGGGTGGTGGGCGACATCTGTAGACACAGTAGGTAAGGGAAACGTAAAACCTGGAGCGGAACCGGGACAAGCGATAATTTTTTTGCCAGGGAAAAATAAGAAAGACTACATGGCATTTCCAACAGTGAATGCTTCTGACACTGAGGATATGCATGATGCGCTTATGCTTCTTAGGGGATTAGAGATTATGGAAAAGACTACTCCTGGCATTACCAAAAAGGTACTAAGAAAAAAATAATTTTTTGGTTATTTAATTAAGTTATAATTTCTCTATGAACAACCAGATGCCTTCTGTTAAAGAACTTTTAATTGAGTCTTGGGAGGCATTTAAAGCGAGTTTGGGGAATTTGTTTATCATTTCTTTGTTGGGATCAGTTTTGGGCATAGTGGTATTGGTAGTAATTTTGTTGGGTATTGCAGGAATGGGTTTCCTGTCTGCCTTGTATGAGATTGGTGGAAGTCAGCAAGATGTGATACAAAAACTACAGACATTTTTAACCCCTGAAAGATTGCTGCTTTTGGGTGTAGTTAGCACTCTATTGCTGATTGGAGGAGCGATTTTGAGCTCTATTTTTAAATTAGCAATAATTTTGGCCGTGGGAAAATACAAAGAAAAACCATCTGTGAGTAGCTGTCTAAAAGGTGGGATGGTATATTTTGTGCCTGTTTTGGTGATGAGCGTAGTTGCTTGGTTTATTACTTTTGGAAGTTGGTTTGTCTTTGTGATCCCTGGAATAATTATTGGTTTGTTTTTGCAATTTGCATCTTACGAAATTATTTTGGGTGGTAAAAAATGGTTTAGAGCGTTAAAGGGTAGTGTTCAAATTATGTCCCAACATTTTGGAGAAGTATTGTTGAGGATGGTTTTTTTAGCTCTGGTGATTGGACTTGGATTTCAACTTCCTATTTATTTGCTAGAGATAGTTGTAGCAGCGTTTTCTGAAGGAGCTTCTGCGCAGGCATTTGGATTGGTATTGTTTTTGAATAGTATAAAAGTTATCGTTGGTATGTTTGTAGGTTTCTATAGTATTGTCTATGGTGTAATTACTTATCAACAGGCAAAAAGAGCAACCACAGAAGACACTAATGTAAGCATGGCATGGATGTTTGTAGTGAGTTTGGTGGGTTGGTTGATTGTAGTTTTAATTGGAGGGCAACTGATTAAAATTGGTAAGAGTCAATTGTTTCAGAATGGTGTTCAGTCAATAACTAATGAAGTAAAAGTTAATACGACTATTGAGATGACAGAACAAGAAAAAATTGCAAATTGGAAAAGTTTAATTAAGCCAGAAGCAAAGGTTTTTTATGATGAATCAATGATGTTTTTTCAGCAGATGAAATCTGTAGACGTCAAACCTACTAAGATAAAGTCTTTGAATGATACAAATATTAAAACAATAAAGAAAGCATTGGAAATAGACTCTGATAACCCAGAGTTGTGGGCAACGTTAGCTGATTCTTATACTTGGATAAATTCTACTGGGACATTGAATGATGCCTTGAACGCGAGTAAAAAATCTGAAGATTTGGACGGTTCGATTTGGGGATATGCTTTTAGAACGGCCGGAATACTTGAATTGATGGGTAATTATGATGAGGCAGTAATAAAGTACCAGCAAGTAATTAGAATGGAGGATGATTTTGCAAATGCTCACGTTTCTTTGGGAAGAGTCTATAAGCAACTGGGGATAAGTGATTTGGCTAAAGTGGAGCTTCAAAGAGGAATAGAGATTTATGACAAATACAATAATGAAGGCCAGTACGATAAAGAAATTTTGAATGCTAGAAAGTTGATGAGTTCAATTTAGGCTAATTGACCAAATTATAACCTTATAATTTATAATACAGCTTGTGAAAGAGCTGTATTCAGCCATTATTATAAGTAGCTTATTGCTTTCGGCGTGTGAGACTGAAGCTAAAAGCGGTGTAACTGTAGAACCTGAAGATCGGGTTGTTCCTGGTGTTGCGACTGAGAGTGTAACTACAAATACTATTTCAGCTCAGGAAATTGACAAGATTGCACAAATGGAAACAGAGATGGCTGAAAATGTAGAAGCTGTAGACATTGAGAGCTTTATTCATAGACAGATGGATTCTGGAGAGTATCAGGGGGATTTTGCCCCTGCAATTAAAGGTTTTTTTGGCGATAGAGATGTTCGAGGTGGTTTTTGTGGACCTATGACTCTGATGGCTATTATGGATTTTATGTCGATGAAAGAAGTTGGAACGCCTACTGGCTTAGGAGTTGTGGACATGGTAAACAATTATTTTGTTGACGAAACTGGGAATATAAAAACAGTACTAAATAATCAGGGGTTGGTGTTTTCTAGTAAGTTTGGAATGATGTCCCCAGCCTCGATGTATTCAATGGCTGAAGAGATTGGGTCTGACTTGGGATTGTGGAATGTGGAAATTGTATACGGATCAACTGACTTTATTACCAGAGAACCAATAAAGAAGAATAATTTGGATAGTTTTGTTAAGAAAACTCAAGAGGAAGTTTTTGATAAAGGGGGAGTGATGATGATGCATGTAATAAGGAAAAGGGGTTGGGATGGAGTTGAAAGAGAAACAATAAACTCAGAATATACTGGTGTAAAAGACTATCACTTTATTACAGTACTAGATATGCAAAATAATGATGATGGGACAGTTGACATGCTTATAGTGGACTCGATGGGAGTAGAAGGAGAAGGATTTTTTGGCTGGGTTAACTCTGAAAACTATACTACAGCTTATGATGAAGAGCCTATGCTAAACAGCAACGGATTGCCAATGAATAAAAGATTTGATAGTAAAAAATATAGTGGGATTTTGAGTGCTTTTGGAGTGATCCCTATAAAATAAAATTACGGATAAATTAACGGCTGATGATAAAATTGGATGTTGATGAAAGCAAGAAGAGATAAAGACTTAATAATATTGGAAAAAACAAATTTGGAAACAGAGGAATTGGTGGCGTGGATTAATGATTTGTTTGGAGTATATAAAAATGATGGAATTAGGGAAGAGGTGTTGAATTTTGGCTTTGAAGTAATGATTGATAACTATGCGAAAGCAAAATCCGAAAAAACTAAAAAAATGATTTTAATAAAAATTCTTCACACTTTGGAGGTGGTTGAGGCTGGATTTGACATTGCAAGTCGGGAAAAAGAAATGAATTGGAACTTGGGTGCTATAGGAGAGGTAACTTTTTTGCATGACATGGGAAGGTTTGCTCAAGCGCATTTTGAAAGCTATTCTGATTATGAAACAAATTTTGACCATGCTGATTGCGGTGCCGAAACAGTGTTAATGGCAGAATTTGATGAGTATGAGAATAGAGGCATAACAAATAACGAGCTGACTGAGGCGATCAGAGAACATAGCAAAATAGAGTATTTGGGGGAGAATATTTACGCGAAGCTTGTGAGAGATGCTGACAAGTTGGGATTGATAAATTATTTTCACTATCATTTAAAAAATCATGAGTGGCCAAAAGGTAAGATCTCTGAAGGTGCCCTGGAGGCTTATCTGGATGGGAAATTAGTCCCCAGAAAATTTATGAAAAATGAAGGAGACGTGATATTGTGTTGGCTTTCTTGGGAATTTGATATTAACTTTGAAGGTACTAAAAAATTAATTGAAGAAAGTGGAATGAAAGAGTTTATGCTAAATTTGCTGAGAGAAACTGATGAGAAGGTTTGGAAGAAGGTTAGAGATTTAACATAGTGCCGTACACTTCGTGGCCTGGGTAGATTGAGACGGACCTGCCTGCAGGTAAGCTGGTTTCAGATCTTAGACGAGAGAGAGAAGTTTGAAGATCTTTTTTTGAAGAGTAGGCTCTGTCTACGGCACCGGGGCCAGTGGCAAAAAGAGTGTCGCCTGTGAACAAGTAGGTCTCGTGAGAGGATGGATTACCACGGCCACTTCCCGACTGTGAGTCCATCGAACTTTGTCCGAGACGTGCGGGACTCAGCGCTGCTGTGCTTCGCGCAATGTTGGAGGGGGAGACGAAGCAGCAGGAGCCTGGGGTGTGGCCTGGGGTGTGAACTACTTTGAGACTCGATTCTCCAAAAGTAATTATTTGGTTGTCGGTGAGAAAATGATTGATGGGGGGGAGTTTTAAGATCGGGGATGGATTCCGGGTCAAGCCCGGAATGACAGATCTGTTTTGATTTTTGGACCAGAAGGAGGATGATTTGTTGGCGTTCTTGTAGAGAAAGAGATCGTCTTTGTGAAGAAATATAGGAATATTAAAGTTTAGTTTTAGTTCTAGAACTCCCATGCAGTGATCGTAGTGGCCGTGAGTAAGCAGGATGGCTTCGGGAACTAATTTTTTTTCTAGAATGGTAGTGGAGATAAAGTCAGCTTCATCAGCAGGGTCGATGATTATTGTTTTTTGTGTAGCTTCATCTATTAGTAAATAACAATTTGTTTGTTGTTCTCCTAGTGACAAAGTAATTACTTCCATGTTTAGAAGTGTAACAAAAAACCCGCCTTATAAAAAGGCGGGTTTGGGTAAAAAAATTATTTTGTTAATGGAAGTGACTCTTCGCCACGGATTAACATTTCTTCGAGGGTCATTCCGTTCGGACGGCCACTGATTCCGTCTGGGTTTGGAGGAAACAGACGGGGTAAGCAGAGAGGCATATTGTCGCTTTTGTAGCCATAGAGCTTAAGGGTTTCTCTGGTCCAGCCACCAAAACCGTATTTGATACCAGCATTGGTGATAATATTGGGGAAGGCAGAGCAGGCTTCAAATGGCCAAGTGACAGAGTACACACGTAAACCTAAGTTGGTTTGAATATCTGTGATAGATGTGTTGAAATCGTATTCGGTTTCAACTTCGTTCATTTTTAATTCAAAGTCATTGTGAGACTCGGTGTGGGTACCGATGGTAAAAAACCCAGAGTCTCTGACTTTGCGGAACGTTTCCCAACAGGCGTCGTTTTTGCATTTTGCAGATTCGTCTGTATCCATTTGGTTGGTCCAGATGAAGCTGTTCATGTGAGGACGATAGCCATATTCAGATTCCAACTTTTCGTAGAGAGGAATAATGCGGCCCATGGACTTGTCTGAACCTTGACCTGAGTCTGAAGTTAAGAAGATGGATTTTTTGGGAAGATCTAACCAGCCTTCCAAGAAGCCAAGCATTTCGGCACCGGTTACAAAGTGATAGTTATTTTCCAGGAGCCAGCGCATATCGTGTTCGAAGCTTACTGGGGTCATGGAATAACCGCCGTCGTACATCCAGTAATTGTCACCGTGATATTCAAGAATGAGGATTCGTTCTGCAGGACCGTATTTTTTGATATCTTCATCTAGTTTTTGCCAATATTCATCTGAAATGTAATAAGGATCCACTTGGCCGTATGTTGTAAGTGCTTCGATTAACTTGTTTCTGGCGGAATCTTGCGGAAGCAGAGTGGGCGCAACTGTGGGAGGAATTTCGGTAGGTATCTCAGTTGGAGCCATGGTGGCGACAACTTCTTGAGTGGCAGTTGCTTCTGCTCGCATGGTCTTTTCGAAGGTAATTTCCATTTTTACTTCATCAGTTTCGTGAGCCTTTGCTTGATTTAGGCCGCAGCTAACAACAAAACTGATAGAAGCAAGTAAAACGACAAAAAAAGCAATTAAAGTTTTTCTATTCATAATTTTCTCCGTATTTGTCTCCAAGGTAGGTATATCTGTAGGTGCGACGATCGAGACCGTCACAAGGGTTGGTTTTTTTGGTTTGATTGCACCAATTTTTGAAAACTTGATTGGCGAAAGGGGACTTAAAAACACTGTTTGAGAGCAATAGATTTTGGTCTAAATTGGGATAGCTAAAAACGACTGCAATCTTTTGATTTTTGTCTAGCTCTCCTTGTAAATAACCTTTGATGATTTCCCAAGTGGGTAAATCAAAGTTGATACAACCAGACGAAAGGTAAACAGTGGGTTTATTTTTTTCGTTAAAAATGGTGTGATTTGGATCCAGAGAAATTGCTTTTTTGGCCAAGTCCTTTACCGATCCATAAAATGGACTTTGGGGGTTGTTGGCCATAGATAAAAGGTCTTCTCTGAGAAGCATGTCTTGATTTACAACATTAGGTATTAAATGAAAAGTGAAGGGTGAATAATCGATGTCATCGACGATATCACCTTTTTTGTTTAAGACTTGAGGGTAAAAAAGGCTGGTGTCAGTGCTGCCACCGATACCGCCAAAGTTGTTAAGTCTCTCAAAACCAGTAAGACGTCCAATTAGGGGAGGAGACCAAGTGTCTTGATAGACTTTGTTTTTTACTAGAACCCCGTAGTCACCGTCGTAGACTTCGACCATATTGTCAAAAAAGGTTTGAGTGATGGTATTGTTGGCCGGCAAACGCCGACCAACAACACTATAAAACTCACTGCGACCATTGATGAAAACTGGAGACCAGTTGTTTCCGACTTTGTTAAAAATGGCAAGAGTGCCGTTTTCGATATTTATTGTTACAACCTGGTCGTAATTACTTAGGACATCTGCATTTGGAGTAACGATGCCATCATGGCGCCAAAGTTTTCCCTGGTTAAGGATAGCCAGAGGGTCGACAATAGTGACTTGCAAGACTGGGGTTATTTCGCCTGTGCCGGTATTGAAGCCTTCGACTTTCCAGGAACCGTTTGATTGCCTTTTGTAAAAACTTGTGGTCTGGGCAAAGGTTCTGTTGACTGAGGCATTTTCCATTCCCGCAGCTATTTCGGCAAACTGAGGTGTGCCATCTTTTTTTGTTCCCAAAAATACAACAACGTGATAATAAGTGTTATAGCCATTGTGTCCTACGGCTGTTTGAAAATAGATAAGGTCTCCAGGTTTAACAACATTCCACATTCGGCCTTCGAGGAAATCGATTAGTGGGGCAGTAGTTACGAATTGAGGATAGTTTCTGCCAAACCAATCTAACTGGTTTAAAACTCCAGAAAAAGGAAGGGGGTCTGGATGATTCGCGTATTTTCCATGACGATCTCCTACAGGAAACGATAATTCTTTGAGATAAGCAGAAGCGTAAGTACTACAACTTCTGAACTCGTCCCAAGAATATGGACCTGGCATGCTTTCCATGGCCAAAGTGGCGGCACGAAGAGCAATGAGAGACCTGATGTCATTTGAAAGAGGAACGTCTGAGTCTGGAAGTATTGGTCGTGGTTCTTCGATAAAGGTTGGTACTGGCACCGCTGTAGGTGTCGATGGTAGTGCCGTAGGGAAGCTAGTTGGTAAAGGTGTGCTTGTGACCACACTTAGTGTTACTGGAGTGGGATCAATGCCTTGAGTGGGTGGTGCAAAACTACATCCTATAAGAATTGTTGACATTAATATTACGTTCAAAAAAACAAATAGTGTTTTCATTTTTACCTCCGAAAGTAAAATAATTTTTTTTGTTAAGGAACTTGGCGATTATTATAACTTATAATTATTGCAATGGGGGTATGTAAATAATATAGGATATAAATTTATTATTTAAAAAAGATATTGTAAGATTAAGGATGATAAAAAAAATTGTTGAAGTTTTTTTGGTAGCGATAGTTGTCTTTGGAGTTGCTGGGGTTTATTTCCGATTTGTAGGAGGAATCCCTTTTGTTGTCAGCCAAACATCAACTCAGAAAGCTAATACTTTTGATGTGACTGCTGAAGGTACAGCGGTGGTTGTTCCTGATCAGGCTAGTGTTAGTTTGGGAGTAAGGAAAAGTGGCTCAACGGTAAAGATGGCCCAAAATGAAGCAAATAAAACTCTAAACGAATTAAATGCGGAGTTGAAAAAACTGGGAGTGGATGCGAAAGATATCAAAACTACTAACTATAATGTAAATCCAGATTTTGATACTAATGACTGGAGAACTATCAAAGGATATACAGTGAGCGCAAATGTAACAGTTAATATCAAGGAGGGGAATTTTGAAAAACTTAGTGATGCAATGGACTTGTCGGGAAAGTTGGGTCTTGAGCAGGTTGGTGGAGTGAGCTTTGATTTGTCTGAGGAGAAAAGAAAAGAGGCTATGGCACAAGCAAGAACAAAAGCAATTGCTGAAGCAAAAGAAAAAGCTGAGGAACTTTCTAAACTAGCAGGCATGAGACTGGGTAAGATAGTAAATATTACCGAGAGTGCAGCAAATGGATATCCAGTACCTATGTACGCAAGATCTGCCGCTGTTTTGGACTTGAAGATGGCTGAAAGTTCCACTCCGGTTAATCCTGGTAGCAGTGAAATAAAACTGTCAGTAATGCTTAGCTTTGAAACATTATGACAAAGCTGTTGATTGTAGAAGATGATGAACTTTTGGATAGTGCGTATAAACAAAAATTTGTAGGGTTGTTTGATTTTAAGATTGCAAGTAATGTGTCTGAAGCCAAAAAAGAGTTAGTTGAGTTTAAACCAGATGTAATTCTGTTGGATTTGTATATGCCGGGAAAATATAATGGTATTGATTTTTTGGAAGGCATAAAGAAAAGCGAGCTTACTAAGAAAATTCCAGTAATTGTGACAACTAATTTGCCTGATTCTGTGGATAAAGTTATTGGTATGGGGGCTGAATCTTGTTTTATGAAATCAAATATCGGATTGGATAAAATAATCGATGAGATAAACAGAGTGGTTAGTATGATTAAATAGTATTGATGGATAATACTGCCCTGTACAAGTCATTGGTTGATCTTGGAGTTATTGAGAAGAGTCTCTTGGATGATGCTTACACTGAGGCGACTGATGCAAAAGAGTATTTGGGGAAAATATTGCTCGATAGAGATTTGATTTCTGACGAAAATTTGGGAGTATTGGTTGCTGACATCCTTAAGCTTCCGTTTGTGTCACTCGCCAAAACTGTAATAGACAGAAATGTACTTCAACTTATTTCTGAGGAGATGTCTAGAGCACGATTGGTGATAGCTTTTAAAAAGGATGAAGAGGCACTACATGTTGCAATGGCAAATCCAATGGACTTGCCCGTACTTGAAATTGTGAAGAAGCAATTCAATACACCAGTAAAAATTTATTATGCTACTGAAAGGGATATTCTCTTTGCTTTGTTTTCTTATCAACGAGATCCAGCTTCCGTTTTTGAAGATTTAATTAGCAAACACACAGAAGAGTTAAAGGGAGAGGTTAAGTCAGAAATACCTATTATTAAAATCGTTGATACCATGATGGTTTTTGCGTATCAGAGTAGAGCGTCTGATGTGCACATTGAGCCTTACGAAGACCATGTTCAGTTTCGATTTAGGGTTGACGGAGTTCTATCCGATGTTATTAGACTTCCTAAAGAGTTAGAAAGCCAGATAATAAGTAGAATAAAAATTATTTCTAATTTACCTACAGACGAACACAACTCTGCCTTGGATGGAAAATTTACTTTTGAGGTAGCTGGAGTTGAGGTAGTTGACGTTCGTGTTTCTATTTTGCCAACGACAGAAGGAGAGCGGGTGGTGATGAGACTTTTGGCAAGTAATACAAGACAGTTTGCCTTGCTAGACCTAGGGCTTAGTCCAGCAGATATTGCAAAAGTGAGAGAAGCTTATACCAAGCCATATGGAATGATTTTGGCTACTGGACCAACTGGTTCGGGAAAAACCACCACAATGTATGCTTTTATGAAGATTTTGAACAAGAGAGACATAAACATAATGACGATTGAGGACCCAGTTGAGTATCAGATAAAAGGAATTAACCAAATTCAGGTTAATCCAAAAACAGACTTAACTTTTGCAGCGGGACTAAAGTCCATTGTTCGTCAAGATCCTAATATAATTTTAGTAGGAGAAATTCGTGATGAGGAAACGGCTGATATTGCGGTAAACGCAGCACTTACTGGTCACTTGGTTTTGTCTACATTGCATACCAATGATGCGGCCACAACCGTTCCGAGGCTTTTGGATATGGGAATTGAACCATTTCTTTTGGCTTCGTCTGTAAATATGATTGTGGCTCAGAGACTTGTTCGAAAAATTTGTGTAAGTTGCCGATTAAGTGAGTCTATTGCACTTAGCGATTTGGACTCTGAAATACCTGAAGATATAGTAGAAAAGATTTTGGACAAAGAAGGTAAGGGTGTGAGAATTTATAAAGGTAAAGGATGTGACGTATGCAAAGGGAGTGGATACGTAGGAAGAATTGGTGTCTACGAAGTGATGCCAATGACTGAAGAGGTTAAGGAGGCAGTGGTAGCTAAGAAAGACTCAGATGTAATTAAAAAAGTGGCCGTGGAAGGTGGTATGCGAACAATGATGGAGGACGGTTTGGAAAAAGTGCGTTTGGGAGTAACAACGATAGAGGAGTTATTAAGAGTAATAAAAAGTTGATGAGTGTATCTGTTGTAGAAAAAGTTTTCTTTACAAAAAACTTTGCGACTTTGATAAAAGCCGGAGTTCCTTTGAATGATGCACTGGAAACGGTGATTGACCAATCGACGGGTGAGTTAAAAAAAATATTGCAAGAAGTAGAAAAAGACGTTGTTAATGGCCAGAGTTTGGCGAAGTCGATGGCAAAGTTTCCAAGAGTATTTGATGGATTTTATATTAGCTTAATAAATGCAGGTGAAGAGTCTGGTAACCTGGAAAACAACTTAGCTTTTTTGGCTGACCAGCTTAATAAAGATTATTTGTTGAAACAAAAAGTTCGAGGAGCCATGATGTATCCTGGTTTGGTGTTGGGGTCGACAGCAATAATGGGTACAGGTATCGCTTGGCTAGTATTGCCTAAGCTGATTGATTTGTTTAATTCTTTTGAAGTGGAGCTACCTTTTACCACTAGAATGTTAATGAACTTAGCTGTTTTTATGAGAGATTATGGACTGTTTGCAGTATTGGCAATGGTGGGAACTGTTTTCGGAATATTTGCGTTGGTACAGATACGATCGGTAAAAAAGTTTTGGCACTCGATAGTTATTGATATTCCCGTGTTGGGAAAAGTTGCTAAAGATGGCGAGCTTGCGAGATTTTCTAGAAATTTGGGAGTATTGTTGAAAAGTGGAATACCTACACTTACTGCTTTTGACATAACCATCAACACGCTATCTAACTTGAAGTATATTGATGACCTTAAAGAAATTCGCGAAAAAGTAAAAACAGGTAAGTCTATTTATGAGTCGATGAGCAGAAATAAATATTCTGAGTTTGATAAACTGACGAGAAGGATGATAGATGTTGGCGAGAGATCTGGAAACTTGGAGGAGATGTTGATTTATTTGTCTGACTATTATGATGGTGAGATAGACAATGCGAGTAAGAATTTGTCTACTTTACTAGAACCTTTGCTGTTACTCATTATCGGTTTGGTTGTTGGTTTTGTGGCCATGGCAATTATTAGTCCGATCTACTCTTTGGTCGGTGGAATAGGGGGATGAAAAATGGTTTTACTATTATAGAGTTAATTTTGGTAATTTCGATTATCGGTGTTTTGATGGCAGCTACTACTCCTTTTATGTCATCATTTATGCTCAGAAATAATTGGCATGTAGCTACTGACAGGGTGGCTAGTGAAGTGTACAAGGCCCAAAACTATGCAATGTCTGGCAAAACGATTTCTGGAAGTAATGTGTGGGGTGTGTGTGTAACAGGTAGCATCTTTCGGATGTTTAATGGGAGCTGTGCAGCACCAAATTTTTTTGAAGATTTTTCTTTTCCGAGAGGTGTAACTATAAGCGGTATTACTTCTGTAACGTTTGATAGCTTGAGGGGGTTGCCTAGCTCAGTATCTACAATTGTAGTTTCAAGTGGTGTGGGTTCTAGTAGTGTAACTTTGAGTGGATCTGGGATGGTGGATGTGAACTGAGTTCTGATATTATGAATGTATGGCCTTTTTTCGATTGTCGGAGAAGATTTCTGTTTCGATATTTTTGATGATTATTTTTTTTGGAAGTTTGGCAACCGTGTCAACATTTTTGCTCACAAAAAGAATATTAGTGGAAAAAGCAGAGGAGGAATTTATTACAATTGGACCATATAGATCCTACGTTGCATCTCAGCTAATTCGAAGTTACTTAAATAATACAAATAGTATTTCTAGTGACCCAGTAGTTAAAGATTTTTTGATTGATTACGAAAAAGATCCCAAAAATTCCATAATTGAAGACGAGGAGCTGTTGAGTCATGATGGTAATAATTCAGCGTCAGCTATATATATCTTAAATAGGCAAGGAGTGGGAATTGCTTCAACTGATAAAAGGTTGTTGAATCAAGATTATAGTTTTAGGAATTATTTTAAATCTTCAATTGCGGGCAATAATTTTATCGATATTGCTTTGGGGGTGACGACAAATGAGATGGGGTATTATTTTTCAGCACCAGTAAAAGAGAGTAACACTGGTGAAGTAATCGGGGTGGTAGTTTACAAATTAAAACCAGAGGTTCTTTCTCGCGAATTATTTGGAAGTGTTCCTTTTGATTTTGAATTTTCATTAATAGATGAGTATGGAGTGGTAATTCTGTCTACTGATTCTGAAAAAGTTTATAGTAGTTTATCTGAGCTAAGTGATGAAAGTAAAAATAAAATTGCAGAGATTAAGCGATATGGAAATAGAAAAATATATGGCTTGGATTATCCCGAATTGATGATTTTGTTGCCAGAAGCCAGTACAAATTCTTCTAGATTAATTTCTTTGGAAGATAGTGTTGACAAGAAAAAAGAGGCAACGACATTATATAAAATTGAAGGTACCCCCTTTTATTTGATGGTAGAGCAAGATACTAGCTTTTTGAATGAGGTGTCTCTTAGGTCTGCAGCCATGGTAGCTAGTTTTGTAGCGATAGCCGCTTTGGCTTCGATTGTAATTATTAGCTTTATCATAAAATTGTTTTTGGCCCCTCTTGAGAAGATTACTACTTTTGCAAAACAGATAGGTGAGGGTAAGGCGGGAGAAAAAATTTTAGTGAAGAACAATGATGAAATTGGCGAGCTCGGACAAGTAATAAATGAAATGTCAGATCAATTAAGTTCTTACAGAGATACTATGGAAATGAAGGTAAAGGAACGAACTGCTGAAATTGAAAAATCTATGGACTTGATGCTTGGGAGAGAGATTAAAATGATGGAGCTCAAAAAAGAAAATAAAAAATTAAAGGAAGGAAAAGAAAATGAATCTGCAGAATAAATCTCAAGAAGTAATTGATCTAGAGTTAAAAAATATTGAGATTGCAGAGCTGAAAACAAAACTGTTGGGCGAGTCCGAAAGTAATATGGAAAGAATGGCTTCTTTCCGAAAAGCTACCTTTAATTTGCTTGAAGACTTTAATAATGAGAAGAAGTCAGCTGAGGAGGCAAATAGGGATTTGACCAAGTTTAAGCTTGCGGTAGAACATGCTAGTGATCAAGTGGTTGTCACTGACCCAGATGGAATAATCGTCTACGCAAATCCTGCCACTGAGAAAATAACTGGTTTTTCGGAAATTGAAACTGTCGGGAAAAAATCAGGTTCAAAAGATCTTTGGGGAGGAATAATGCCAAAAGCAAAGTATGAATTTTTTTGGGATACAATAAAAAATAAAAAAGAGTCTTTTTTTGGAGAATTTGAAAATAAACGAAAAACTGGAGAATTGTATATTTCTGAGATTCATGTGTCTCCAGTTTTGAACAATAAGAATGAGGTGGTGTTTTTTGTAGCTATAGAAAGAGATATAACCAAATTAAGAGAGGTTGACAGGATGAAGACTGAGTTTATTTCTCTTGCTTCTCATCAGTTGCGTACTCCATTGTCTGCTATGAAGTGGTTTTTGGAAATGTTTCAGACAGGTGACTTGGGAGCGCTCACAAAAGAACAGGTGGACGCAATTGATAATCTTAATAGAAGTAACGAAAGGATGATTCAGTTGGTAAACTCCTTGCTGAACATTTCTAGAATTGAATCTGGGAGAATTTCGATAGAACCGGAAATTATTGATATGAAAGTGTTGATTGGAGCGATTGTAGAAGATATGAAAAAGATATTCGACGTAAAAAAACAAGTTTTGACTGTAAGTTTCTCGGAAGGATTACCCAAAATTAACATTGATCCTAAACTTACCAGGGAATTGATTTCCAACTTACTCACAAATGCAAATAAATACACTGATGAAGGTGGCAGTGTAACAGTAGTGGTATCGTTTGATAAAACTGACATGAAAATTGAGGTCAAAGATAGTGGTTTTGGTATTCCTGAATCTGAAAAAGACAAGATTTTTGGAAGATTTTATAGAGCCTCAAACATCATTAAGAAGGTTACCGATGGGACTGGTCTGGGACTTTACTTGTGTAAGATTATTATTGATTCTTCTGGTGGTAAAATTGGTTTTGAAAGTGAAGAAAATAATGGGTCGACCTTTTGGTTTACAATACCGCTATCTGGAGTTGCGCCTAAAATAGGTGTAGTATCATTAAGCTAATAAATATGAATAAAAAAATACTAATTGCGGAAGACGATAATTTTTTGGCTAATGCTTATAGAATTAAATTTGAAAAGTCTGGTTTTGATGTGGAAATTGCTACTGATGGAAAATTAGCGCTCGAGAGCTTGAATAGTTTTGTCCCTGATGTAATTTTACTTGATCTGATTATGCCAACAATGGATGGATTTGGAGTTTTGGCAGAACTTAAGAAAAGTGATAAGTTAAGCAAAATTCCGGTAATTGTAACTTCTAACCTAGGACAGAAAGAAGATATGGATAAGGCCAAGAACCTTGGAGCTAAGGACTTTTTTGTAAAAAGTGATACTTCTATTGGAGATATAGTGGCAAAAGTTTCTAGCTTCATTTCTTAGATTGCCTGTTGGTTTTTGGTAGAATGATTTGTGGAGATATTTTCTAATAAAAAGAGATTTGGTTTTGGCTTGATTGAGATTATTTTGGCTATTGGTATTTGGGTAATATTGATTTCTTCTGGATCGGTAATGCTTGTAGGTAGCTTGAAAACAAATCGATTGGCTGATGAAGTTACAACAGCAACAAATATTGCTTCTGAAGGACTGGATGCATTGAAAGCAATTAAAAAACAAGGTTGGGCAACCCCATTTCTTGGTACTAGTTGCATTACTGGATGTGGTTTGGCGACAGTGTCTGGAACTTGGGGGTATTCTGGAGTGAATAATGTGATTGGAAAATACACGAGGCAAGTATTTGTAACTCCAGTGGAAAGAGATGTTTCTGGAAATATTGTGATGCTCGGAGGAACTGTGGATACAAACACTTACTTGGCTAAGTCGACAGTTAATTGGAGCCCTGGTGGAGTGCGCAATAATATTGTCAGTGTTTATACCTATTTAACAAATTATGTAAAAACTATTGTAAGTACTGTGGCTGGAGGAATTTTGGTTTATGGAGATGGAACAACAACACCAGTACGAAGAACTTATGATAAAACAGCGGATACGTTTTCCGCTGAAGGATCTACTGTAGTTGGGGCGGTAGGTGTAAATTTTCAAGTAAGAACATCTCCAATAAAGCCTGAAGCAATTGCTGGATATATGACTAATGCTGGAGTATTGCAAGTGATGTGTTTTGATGGGACTAGCTGGAGTAATGATTTTAGTGTGACGGTGGGGGGTACCGGAACAACAAAGAGATTTGATATTGCGTATGAAACAACTACGGGGGACGCTATGGTTTTGTATAGTACAAATTCTCTGACAACAAATGAATTGGCGTATAGAACAAAATCTGGTGGTTCTGCTTGTGGGGCTGCTAGCTGGAGCGCGTCGACAAATTTGGATCCAGTGAGGACTGCGGGTGCTGTGCAGTGGGTAAAAATGGCGTGGGACAAGAGAGCAGGCCAAAATTTGATTACAGCGATTTGGGCTGATGCTCAAAGTGATTTGTCGGCAATGGTTTGGAGTGGTACTGCATGGGGAAATGAGCCGGCGGCTGCAACAGAAACATCACTAGAAATTATTGCAGTAGGACAAGACCTTGAGGACTTTGATGTGGAGTATGAATCTTTGAGTGGGGATGTAATGATAGTGTGGGCAAATTCTGCAGGAGCAAATAATGTAAATGGAGTTAGATACCGAACTTGTACAGGAGGAACTTCGAGTTGTACTTGGGGGTTGGTTACGACACCACCAACTTTTTCTGATGATGCAACCAACATGGATATTTCTGCTAATCCTATTAGTGATGAAATTGTTTTTGCTTCTGTGGGTAATGCGGCGTCGGATTTACAGTTTGGTTATTGGTCGGGAAGTGCTTGGACAAACTTTGCAAATCAAGATACTTCTTGTATGACACCTACAGCAGGCAGTAAAAGAGTTTCTACTGGTTGGCTGGTAAACGGAGTGACTAGCAGATCGATAATTCGATATGCTGACCAAGGGTCTTCCGCAGTTGATTGGTATACGGGAAATGTGGCTGTGTTTACTAAACAAGGAGATTTTGCAAATTCTCCTGCTCCGTTTGGACCAAGTTATTTAGCTACTGAAATGGATCCTTTGTCTACTGACCAGCTGATGTCGTTTGCGTCTGATGGAAGAAACGATTTGTTTGCAAAAAGGTTGATGATGACTTCTGGAGGAGTTTTCACTTGGACAAATAGTGATGGTGCAGCGCTGGAAACCCTGATGCCGCAAAGTATTACCAGCCCATATTCGTTTGCGTACTGGAGACAATAGCATGATAGAACTCAAGGAACCCTGCCTGCCGGCAGGCAAGTCAAAAACTCAAGAAATCAAGACCCATGGGGGGATGAGTTTGATAGAGCTGATACTTTATGTAGCAATTTTTATGATATTTATTTCTGGAGTAGTGACGGTGGGGATAGAGGTGGTAGGGCTGAGAGCTAAGTCTAGAGTGCAGCAAGAAGTGATTTTTAATAATAGACTTGTCACTAAGAGAATTGCTTTGGAAATTCGCAACGCTTCGGCGATAAATTCAGTGAGCGCTAACAGCATAAGTCTTGCAAATAGTGACGCTGCTAGAAACCCGACGATAATTGCAAAAAGTGGTAATAGAATAACTATTGCGTGGGGCGCTTCTGCACCTTGCCCGACATCTGCCCCATGTTTTTTGACGAGTAGTAAGGTGAGTGTTGATAATCTTATGTTTACAAATATGAGTGATTTGGGCGGAAGTTCGGCATCAATAAAATACGCAATAACTACTAGTAGTATTAATAATGGAGGCAGTAAAGACTGGTGGTATTCACAGTCACTTACTGGAAACTCGGAGATTAGAAGTAACTAATGAAAGAACTCAAGAATAATAGGGGGTATGTGGCGATGTCAACAGTATTAGTAATAGGAGTAATTTTGCTGTCTACTGGAATGGCGGTGATACTTAACTCTATAAATGAGTCGCAGTCATCTACGTCTGATAGTCAGAAAGAAAAGGTGATTGGATTTGTGGAGTCTTGCGCTCAGGACGCACTTCTACGACTTAACAATAACAATGCTTTGCCTGGAAGTATAGTTTTGCCCGACGGTAGTTGTACTGTTACAATTAATTCACAGATAGGTAATATTTGGGACTTTAGTGTTTCTGGAAGTCTTTCTGGATATCAAAAAAATATTAGAGTAAACGCTACAAGAACCACTACTGTGACGATAAATAGTTGGCTGGAGATATGAAACTGACAATATACTTAACAAAAAACAAAGTCTTTTATTTGGATAAATCTTTGGATTGGGATGGTTTGAATTTGGTAAAAACCTTTGAAGTAATAAAACAAGAAATGGGTTCTGGAAACTTGAGAATTGTTTTGGGTAATGAACTGGGTAACGTAACTTTTTTTGGAAACGAAGATGGGGATAGAAATAAAATTGGGGCAGAGATGCAGACTTGGTTGCCGTACAAGCTAGGTGAATCTTGTTTTGATTTTCGGATGGGAGTTTATGATTCGAAAAAAGCGGCACAGGTGGTGGCTGTAGAAAAGTGGTTGTTGGAAGCCGTGTCGACTGCCGTAAGAGAAAACGGATTTGGATTGGAGCTTATGGTTCCTGTGGGGGCGTTGCTTGCCGAAAAGACTTTGGGGAAGAATCACTTGGTACAGGTTAAGTGGAGTGGGTTTGAAAATTTATCAGTGCTGGCGATAAATGGTTTTGCTTATAGTGTATTTGGAGGCGAGACTGACGAAAGAATATCAGAGTTTGTCAAAACAAAATGGGGGGCAAATGTAAGCATTGAGCAGATGAATTTAAATGCGGAGAACTATGATTTGGCAAATGAAGCTTTTAATGAAGCTGTTAGAGGAAGTGATGAGCAGGTTTTGACAATTCCTCTATTAAAAAGACAGTTATCTTCTTCGGAAAACCTGGATCTTCCCCAGACATTGATTTATTCCACCCCAGAGGGAGAGGAGATTGCTAAAGGTAAGTTGTCTAAGACGACAATTGTTTTGATAGTTTTGCTTTTTTTGTCACTTGGAGTGTTAATAGTGGCAATGTGGTTAAGAAAAAAACAACCTGCTGTCACAGCTATTCCTCAAGAAATGGCTGTTGCACTTACTGTTACTCCTACAGTAGCGGTGATTCCTGAAGTGGATGTTAGTCAGTATAAAGTTAATGTGTTGAATGGTAGTGGGGTTACAGGAGAAGCTTTGAGAATTAAGTCCTTGCTTGCGGCTAGTGGATTTTTGACAGTAGACGTGGGGAATGCTCCTGCCCAGATTGATACAGAGATTAAGAAAAAAGAAGTGGTTGTTGTGGATGTGGTAGCAAAAGCAAAAGAGTCATTCACTGATTATAAAGTTGGAAGTATAGGCACTTTGACAGCGAGTGATAAATATGATTTAGTTATAGTATTGGGTAGTGAAAAAAATTAAAGATGAAAAAGAATAAAGCATTTACACTTATTGAACTAGTTTTAGTCATTGGAATAATTTCCTTGCTTGCAATTGTGGTTTTGGCAGCTATAAAACCAGCTCAAAGGCTTTCTGATACTCGAGACGCAAGAAGAGCTCAAGACATAGGCCAAATTTTGACTGCAGTCCATGAATGTGCAATTGACAAAAAAGACAGTTCTACTATGCCAACTTGTCTTGGAAGTTTAACTGTAGGAAATACTTATGAAATCGTAACGGCTACTGTCAGTTCTGGATGCCAGGCAAAGTGCACTGGGGCTACAAGTGACTCCAGCTGTTTGAAATTAAATACGACCTTGGCTGATTATTTTGTGGATATTCCTACTGACCCTTCTGGAGTGGCTACAAATCACACTGGGTATTCAATATCTCTACTAAGTAACGGTATGACGGTAATAGAGGCTTGTGCGGCTGAAGGTGGAACTATAAAGGTATCTAGATAGCATTAATTATTATTAATTTATACAAATGAATAAACTACATAAAGGATTTACACTGATTGAGCTGTTGGTGGTAATCCTTATTATCTCCATATTATCCGTAACGGTATTTGTGGCTCTTAACCCATCAAAAAGACTTTCTGACGCTAGAGATAGTAAACGATTTTCAAACGTCCAGACAATACTTACTGCTGTGCATGAATACATTGTTGATAATGGTGGAGATGCTGCAGGACTTAGCATGACTGCTGGAGTAGAGTACCAGCTTGGTACTGCTGCTTCTGGATGTGTTTCTGTTTCTCCAGGATGCTCAACTATGGCAGCTGCCTGTTTGAATCTATCATCGGCGCTAGCTCCATATTTGAAGAGTATTCCTTTTGACCCTAAGACAGGTGTAGGTTCGGCCGCTACTACTGGATACAAGATTACGAAGGACTCTAATGGAATCTTTACAGTAGCTGCTTGTGCTTCTGAGTCCGCTGCAGTTTCGGCTTCTAGATAAATACCAATTATCGCCCTTAAAAACCCGTGCTAGCCACGGGTTTTTGTGTGTTTATCTTGTAATGTTTCTAAGAGCGAGTGATATAATATGCTATGAGTTAGTTTTTTTGTAACTTAAAATTTGATTTCTGAGGTGAAAAAATGAAGATTCGAACTTGTTTTGGCTTGTTTTTTGTTGTTTTGCTCATTGTCTCAATGTTTGGATGCGGGTCAATTACTCCAGCCATAAAATCCGTAACAGTTTCGGAAATGCTAAAAAGCCTTGATGGAAGACAGCTCAACACTTTGAAGGTGATTGAATTCCATCCCAATAAAGTAATTGCTGAACTAAACGGTGAAAGGATCTCTATTTCCAAGTCTGGTTCTGAGAGCCTCATATACTGGCTAAATGTTGGGGATGGTAGTAACAATGGTTCAATCAGTTTTGGTCGCCAAGATTTTTTTGATGTAGAAATCTGGGATATTGTTAGAGATAGAAATCCTGAAAACATGTCGATGGAATACTATGTTTTTCGAAACGATCTTGAGACGGAAAGCATGGTACTGGCCAATAAGCCAGACGTTCGTTTTGTGAGTGCTGATAAGTGGAGCGGAACTGAGACTATCGTTGTGTTTTGGGAGTATCCGCAAATATCCCCCATGGTGGTCTATAACGTTCAAACTCGTGAAACAGCGATAATGGCATCCGCTTACGCAGAAGACAAATCTGGAAATCAATACGATCTTGCCAGAGGTTCAACCATTTGGGGGAACTTGACCTATCTTCCCGATGAGGCGGTTGGGTTCGGAGGAATTGTAGTTAAGCAGAAGTAAAGGGATTGCTGTTGTCCCCCGAGTAAGCGAAAGCTGAAAGGGGGATTTTTTGTATACTTATCTTGTAATGTTTCTACAGGTGGGTGATATAATATGCTATGAGTTAGTTTTTTTGTAACTTAAAATTTGATTTCTGAGGTGAAAAAATGAAGAACAGATATGTTTTTGTAATATTGTTAGTTTTGGTTTTAGGGTTTGGTTTGACTGCTCAGTGGTCCTCGATGACTCCGAGAGGAGCAATTACTGTGAGCCAGTTACTGGGCTCTTTTGAAAATGTAGACATGAATACTCTGAGGTTTGTTGAGTTTCATGAAGAATATTTGATGGTGGAGTTTAATGGTAAGCGTCTGGCCGTAGTTCCGGATTCACAGTATATCGAAAATGAGGTAGTACTGGTAACTTTTGATAATTTTGATGGACTTCTTTACCCCAAGTTCCAAACAATTAATATGTTCGATAAATCCAATTGGAATTTGGAAACAAAGAACCATCCATCGTTGGAATATATTGTTTTGAGAGATTACAAAATGGGGATTCCGATGAATAGTGCGGTTGATTCCTCAAACGAGAGCGCGTTAAGGATAGTCATTGTACCCGTAGATTTAATGCCGAAGGTGGTTGAGGTAAGCGCCTGGGAGGGAACCGAAGCCAATTTCTGGATCTGGAATGCACCCCTGAGTTATCCATGGATTGTCCATAATGCCAATACTGGTGAGATTGCGTTTTTCCACGGCTCGATAGTTGATAGATATAACGGTATTAACAGTGATTTGGTTCCAGGTATGCAAGTTGTAGGCGTTCTATCTATGATCGTAGACTCCAATGGTCGCCCGACGATTCTCATTAATCGATAATGGTTTCTAACCCCCAAGTATGCGAAAGTTGAAAGGGGGATTTTTTGTGGCAATTGCTGCTTGCGTATTGTAGCTAAATTTGGTATATTAACACTTGTCCTTAGCAGACAATATGAAGATAAAACAAACAAGCTCAAAAGCCCCTTAGCTTTTTTGCCG
>CAYTOI010000014.1:0-23719 GCA_964439805.1 uncultured Pseudomonadales bacterium
TATAAAAAGAAAAAGAACCCCTTGCGGGGCCTTGTTCCGATTGACTATTGCTAGTTTCTCTGGTTAAAAACCGAAGTCTTTAACTTGTGGTAATAATAGTCTTTTGATCAAGCTATGTCAATGGGCAAAATATTTGTTTGTAAAAGATGGGTGATGTAATATTAATAATAGTGATTAGCATTTAATAAATTGAAATATGAGAGGGGGTGAATGTTTGTGTCATTGCATAAATTAACTTACGTTTTGGTTATGGTTGGAGCTTTGAATTGGGGGTTGGTTGGACTTTTTGATTTTAATTTGGTTAGCTCAATTTTTGGTTATTCAGATACTGTTGAAAAATTGGTTTATATATTAGTAGGAGTTTCGGCTGTTGCTGAACTTATGAATCATAGTAGATGTTGCTCAGATTGTTGCGCTACACCTATGGTAGAGGTTAAGAAGAAGAAAAAAAGATAGTTTGTTCGAACAAAAATGAGTACAGAAAAGCCCCCGAGTTGGGGGCTTGTTAGTTTGAAGGCATTAATTTTGATTCGACATTTTTTGCCAGCGCGTTGGCAGTTATGCGAGATGACTCTATTCCTAGCTGAAAAAATGTTTTAAGGTTGTAGGGGGTTGCGTTGATATATTCATAGACAGGGTCGATGATGCTTTGAGGTTTGGTTTTGGGGTGCGCAAAGGTTAGGCTAAAAACCCCAGATTGCATATCTGATTTGTATAAATTTAGTTCAACCAATCTTTTGTCATTTGTGTATAGATTAAGGTTTTTAAGAACTGATAGCCCTGTTTGGGTTTCCATTAGGCAGGCCGAAACAATTATTGTCGCCGGCATAGTGTAGCCGAGAAAAAACCAGTCAAGATCATCTATGTTGCAATTAAATTTTTCTTTTATCCAAAGGTATTCGTGAACTTGAACAAGGCTAAGCTTTTCGGCAATTACACAAATTTCGTGAAAGATGGCATGTAAAGGAAAAACTTTTGTGTGTCTAATTAGTCTTAAAATATTTTCAGTGCCTGATTCTAAGAACTCATCTTTTTCTAAAAACGGAGAATGGTTGTATAAAAAGCGTTGAAGGTCGTCTTTGCTCATTTTTTGATCTCTCCAAGATAACTAAACGCTTTGGGGAAGATGTCTATTCTGGTGAAGAATTCTCTGTAAAGGATTTGGGCAACTAATACACCAAATGAGTAATATCTGTTTTTTGAGTAAGGAAGGTTTGTACAGTGATCAAATAGTTTGGTAACACCGGACATGTGGGTTTCGGAGGTGCTTTTTTTGAGTATTGGTCTGAATTTTTGAATAACATCCAGAATATAGGCGTTGATGGAAAAGTGGAGATTATCGATAGGCTCTATTTCGGGAAGACTCAGAATGGCATTGTCCGCCTTACCTTCGTTTTTGACGCAGCAGCTACTAAGCGCTATTAAAGGGGTGGAGAAGCCTTGGAAAAACAGTTTAATATCTGAAGTCTTTATCACGTAGTAATCATTCATGATTTCTGCTGATTCGAGATATCCCTGAAAAGCTTCTTCGCCTAAAGATAAGCATTCGTAGGCGATGGCGGTAACAGGATTAACTTGTTTACTGTTGATAATTTGGGCTACTGTGTCCAAACTTTTTTTGGTTACTTCTGGTAAAAACGGGGAACCATCGGTTAAAAATATTTTTGACAATTTGTCCATTATGCCTCCATATTAATGTGCTGGATCAATATTTTAACACTAACTATAGTTTTATGGATTTTATGGATTTGTTGCTTTGGGGTGAGTAGATGTTGGAATAGCCGAGAGATTTAGCTTCTTTGAGCATTTTGTCTGTAAAACCTACTTTGCGAATTTCGCCAAGCAGCCCCAGTTCTCCAAAACAAATAGAGTTTTCTGGTAAGGGCTTGTCTTTGCAGCTACTAACTATGGCAAGGGCGATGCCCAAGTCTGCTCCTGGATCTTTGACTTCCATGCCTCCAGTGACATTAACGAAGACGTCTTTGGTGACAATGGGGAGATTTAGATGCTTGGTGAGAATGGCGCAGATAAGTTGAAGTCTGTTGGTGGAGATACCTTTGGCAATACGGCGGGGGATGGGTAAAGGGGAGCTGACAACGAGGGCTTGAATTTCCACTGTGAGAGGCCTGGTGCCTTCCATGATCATGGTCAGGCACGAACCAGCTGCGTTTTCGACTCTGCCCTCGAGAAGAATTGCGCCTGGGTCTTTGACTTCTACCAAGCCTTGGCTGTCCATGCGGAAGATACCGGTTTCGTCTGTGGGTCCAAAGCGGTTTTTGATGGTGCGAAGGAGTCTGAGAAGGTGTTGTCGGTCTCCTGAAAGCTCTAGAACGGCGTCGACCATGTGCTCTAGCATCTTTGGTCCAGCGATATCTCCATCCTTGGTAACATGACCTACAATAATCATGGGTATACCGTACTCTTTGGTAGCTTGAATGAGGTAAGTGGCACTATCGCGAATTTGGGAAGGGGAACCTGCCGTTGTTGCGTTGGTGAGAGTGTAAACAGACTGAATGGAGTCAACTATTACGATGCTGTTGGGAGTGGTTTTGAGGGTTTCAATGATGTTTTCTACAGCAGAGGAGTTTAGGAGTTTGATGTTGTCTGCTGATTTTGGAGATAAGCGACTGATGCGGGTGGCTACTTGAGCTGGGTT
Organism: uncultured Pseudomonadales bacterium; assembly: GCA_964439805.1. GTDB lineage: Bacteria > Patescibacteriota > Microgenomatia > UBA1400 > MFAQ01 > MFAQ01. Next base: position 2,657 of record CAYTOI010000014.1, read on the forward strand.
TTCTTCTGAACAAGCGTAAATTACGGTTTGGGAAGATTTTATAGCGAGTTGGGTAAGCAAGGTAGATTTGCCGATGCCTGGTTGGCCGGCCAATAGATAGACTCCGCCTTTGGTAAGCCCGGGACCTAAGACTCTGTCGAGCTCACTGATGCCTGTAGAGAAGGTGTAGCCAGTCTGGGAAGATAGCGCCTCCTTGATAGTAAATGACTCGGCTGGCTTTACTCTGACAGTTGAACCTGTTTTGGTTTTTGCGGTTTTGAGGAAGGGGGTGGCTTCGGTGAGAGTGTTCCATTCGTGGCAAGCTGGGCACTGACCGGCCCACTTAGCAAATTCATTGCCGCAACTATTACAAAAGAATACAACGCTGGATTTTGGCATATCTCAAATTGTACCCGAAATGTTTTTGAATTATTTTCTCGATTCGAAGCCCGCCTGAAATACCATAATTGCTTTACGCCATTATGGGGTTGGTATAAAATATAGGGTATACGTATTACTTTTATAATGGAGGATTGGGTTATGCGCAAAATTGGTAAGTTTTTGAGTGGATGGATCGCGAAGGTGTGTGGTTTGGTTTGGGGCGTCATTGATCCTGTAAGAAACGAAGATTTCTATAACAAGATAGACAAGGATTTCTTTCCCGAATAAAAAGATTTAAAAAACCCTCCGAAAGGAGGGTTTTGTTTTAGCCTAACATACTTGGATCGTATGGGGTGTTTATCCAGTCTGATTTGCCGGTTTTGTTTACAACCATTAAGGCAAGACCAAAGAAAATTATGGAAGCAATTTCCATCCCTGCTGTGAAATATGGATTTGTGGTAAAAGGGTAATCGGCAAGAAATTTAAAGAGTAGGGAGGAAGAAGGGTCTAGATTTAATAGATTGATGGTTGAGTTTAGATCTTGTTTGATTTTGTCTTGCATTCGGAGAATATCAAAGTTGTGAGTTTTTGACACCATTTGTTCGTATAGGCCACTTCTTGAATCGAGAGCTACTTTTTTGCAAACACTAGCAGCAAGAATAGATTCGATTGGGTACTGAAAACCCATGGTGAGAAAGTCGATATCCTTGGCATTTGCGTTGTGAGGATGCGTAGACTCTGGCGAATGCTTTAACTTGCTTGCGTGAGGATTCATGATAGCTGCCATGTTTAGCGAGATGGCAGCTGATTCCTCCATGGGTTTTTCGATGCTAGCTATTATTCTTTGAACCAATATTTCTTGATTGAATTTTGGGAAAAATGGCGAACTGTTGTAAACGAGCGATGAAGGGGACAAAATAACCTCCTGAAATTTTATTTTTTCTTTATTATATCCTACCCCTTAGGGGGTATTTCTGTTAAATTTTGAAGCTAAATTAATTATGAGATAGTGAGAAAATTGGTTATGGGTTGAAGTTGTTGACAAGATGTGTTATATTTTCTGATATAAGCGATAAAAATTAAAAATTTATGAAAAACCTGCTCAAAAGACTTGGAATGGCTCCCAAAAGAACCATTCGAGTTTCTCGTTACAATAGAGCTGCTTTTGTAGCTTCACAAATTACTTCTTCACAGATCGCCAAGATGGGCCGATTCGGTCAACAGTTGGTGGTGATGAGTAAATGAATATAGATTTCGGTTCTTAGATCTCAGATCTCGGGATTGAATTTATTTTTTGTGGATTGGATGGGGAATGTTTTTTTGCACAGAAAAAAGCAATACTACCGCAGCCTAACTCGAATAGCATTGCTTTTCTTTTTCTAGTTATTGACTGGACAGAAGTCTTTAACCACTTACAGATTAACATCCAGTAAAATCGCTGTCAACTGTAACAAAAGGCCTCAGAGTGGGGGTGATGATTGAGTCGGGCAGGCACAATCGTCATTCCTACTTTGAGGTTTTTTTGTGGACTGTTTGCTTGATGAGAGAAACTATTAATAGTCCAATGCTGGTAAAAAATAGAATTGCAAAACCGAAGAATTCTAGGTATTGGGGAAGGTAGATGATAGTAATATTTGTGGTTTGAGATTGCTTCGGCTCGAGTACGAGACTCGCAATGACGGATGTATTCCAAGTGTTATACCATTGGTCGTTGTTTATTTTTTCTAGTTGAGGGAGAGACTTGTAGTTAAGAAGTATTTTTAATGTTAGTTGCCAAGGATTTAAATTTTTGTAACTTTCGGGGAGGATAAAAGCTTTCCAGTATGAGGAAGAGGTTTGATAGAGATTGGGAGAATCAAACCCTTTCCCAGCCCCTTCCCTTGACAGGGCAGGGTTTTGATTTAAAGAAATCGTATATAAAAATTCGGCGGGGTGGGTGGAAGAGATCTCAGATAACAGTTCTCGGGTGTCAGATTTATTTTGATTTTCTGAGACAGTGATGTCTTTCCCCGACTGTGAGTCGGGACTTAGCATTGCTATGCTGCGAAGAAAGGTAAGAGGGAAGGGTTGAATGGTGATGGAGTTTAATTGGTTCTCGGTGATGCGATTTCCTAGTGACTGATTGAACAAGTGAAGAGTGTATCCATTTGACTCTTGCGGGTTGGAAACTGGTTGGAGAAGATACTGAGTGCTATTTGCATCCGTAAGCCTTTCGAAGACATCACAGCGTCTGGTGGCGTGATTCTCGAAGCAGGTGGTGAGTGGCAGACCTTTGTTGTTTTTGGCGTCAATGCCAATGAGGTAGTTGAGAGAGTGACTGAAGTGACGGAGATTGAGGAAGTCACATTCGTTTGCATCACGACTTTGGTAGAGAATGTTGTTTGTGTTTACAATTTTTACGGTGTCGCCTTTGTTGAACTGGTCGCAGTTTCTGCTTTCTGGGAAGAGAGCATTGCTGGAACTGATTTGGCTAATATCGAACTGGGTTTTGGTATTTGGAAGTGAGATTTGGAGATTGTTTTCGGCTTCTGTTAAAGAAATCTTTTTTTCTGGAATTTGATTTAAGAAAACACTGGCTTCAAAAATGGATTCATGGGTGGAGAGATAGACGTCTTTGTAGGTGACTTCTTGAATTGATTTTGTTTCGGATGCTTCTAAGATGAGATTTAGTTGTTTGTTATTGATATTTGCTTTGGAAAAGATTTGAGCAAATCTGGGAGTGTTGCTGGGGTCTAGAGGTTGCGAGGTGTTGCTAGTGCCAAAGTTTTCGTCGGTAATGTTGATGTTGGCAGTAGTGAGGGTGGGAGAGTAGTAGACAAAGGAGATGGCTAGTAACTGGTTGGAAACAATGTTGGGAAGATCGGTAGAGAGACAAGCAACGAGATCTGTGCCGAGCAAAGTGACGCTGCGAGGAGAGAGGATTTTTTCGATTTTTCTGTTGGCTTTGTTGGTATAGCACTGCTTGGGAACATTGTTGGCAAGAGAGTTTATAAGTGGTAATTGTTCGGTGGGAATGCCGTTATAGAGATTAAACTCAAAACTTTTTTGGGTAGGTAAATAAATTTCGGTAAGAGGGTAGTAGTTGGGGAAGTCATTTATTTCAGATGGTAGCTCAAAGGGAATGTACTGGGAGTTGATACTTAAGATGTAATTTTTGTTGAATTCGCTTACAGGGATAGAAATTGTTTGCGGTTTAATGGATAGATCGATTTGTTTTTTGTTTAGAAAAAAGGTAGGAACAATGGGGGTGAGACGGATGGAAAGGTTGGAGGAAACTTTTTTGTATTCTATTTTGTAGGGCAGGAGATTTTCGGTTTTGGAGAGGGAGGGAATAGCTAGAGTGTTTGGTGCGGAGCTATCAGTGCTTGGTGTAGGGAGTGTGACGTTTGTGTTTAGAAAACCGGCTTTGGAGTACCAGTTGGTGCTTGGGCGGAGAGGGAAGGAGAGGACTGAAGATTCCAGAAACCCCTCTCGATCTCCCCTTGACAGGGGAGAGCTCAAACTTAAAAAATTTGTTGTTTTTTGGTTTAGGTTGCGATAAAGAAACAAATTATCACCAAAGGATTTTTCGAGTTTGTAATTGGGATTGTCTTTGAGGAGTGAGTATAAATAATCTAGTCCCAAACTAGCTTTGGTATCTGGAGCGATAATAGATTTGTCGACCAATAAATAGGTGACATTGTATTTGTTTATGACCTTGTCGAACTCTGATTTGTTTTGGGAAAAGAGGGCTGAAGAAAGTTCTTCGTAGTAGTCCTGAGAAGTTTTTTCCCAGACGTCAAAAGCTCTATCAAGAATTGGTTGTTTGATACCATACCAAATAAAACCTGATCCACGGTAACCCCAGTTGTAATAATTCCAACCCCAAAAAGTATTTTGGGGGAAGTTTGCAATTCTGGCTTCTTTTGGTTGAGTGTCTAGATAGCTGAAAAGTTCGAAGTATTCGTTTGGAATGGCTACTCTCATGGATTTGCTAATAAAGTTGCCGGAGAAAGCTGGAGACATGTAGACGACTAGGGCAATGACGACGCTGTAGAGAGTGAAGTTGTAGGTGAGGCGAGTGTCTAAGAAGGAAAAAATATCCAAGAGAAAAATAACGCCGATGGCGAAGAAGTAGGAAAAGGTGAGAGAGAGGGGGATGGAGAACTTAGTAAAAGGTGATCTGAACAGTTCGCCTACTAGAGGAATGGTGTTGTTGATGAGAAGCCCGCCGCCAAGGAGGAAGAAAAGACAGATAAGTAGTATAGAAAGAAACGATTTATTCCAGGCAAATTTTTCTTTGAGAGAAAAATAAACCCCCATGGCGATAATGACGAAAATGGCATAACCAATAAGAGAGATAAAGCCAAAACTTAAGTGGTTGCGCCAGACACTTAAGAGATAGTCGTACTTGCCGTTTAGACCTAGATCTAGGAATTTAAAGAGGTAACTTTTTAAGAGAAAAACATTTTGAAGATTGCCGAACTCTAGATTTCTAAAGTATGTTTCTGGAGAAGAGATTAGGTTAATGCGGTTTTGGGTGGTAAAGATGGCATTGGTTTTTACATAAAAAACTACTGGAATAAGCCAGTACAGCTGAGGGATAGTAAGGGAGGTGACGCCAAGAACAATATTTTTTAGAGAGCCAAGCTTTTTTTTACTGCTTAAGAAAAACTCTATAGCAAAAGGCAATAAACATAAAAATAAAACAATAAAAATTGTTTCAACAAAGAAGGCGGTCCCGGAAAAAAAGGAGATGAGTAAAATAAGGAGAAGTTTGCCTAAAGAGGGGTGTTTGAGATACTTAAGGTAAAAAAGAAGTATGAGCGGTAAGGTCCCATAGAACCAAGTAAATGTTTCGAATGGGATAAAAAATGTTTGCAAGGTGCTCAGATTGAGAATGTAGTAAAGTCCGGCCAAAAAAGCACCGGTTTTGATGACCTTACCGGTCTGTTTGCTTTCGTGGAGAATTTCTTGGATTAAGAAATAGACGGCAACGGGTCCGACCAATAACGGAAGGAACGTGGTGAGATATCTGATGAAATTTGTGGGAGTGCTGAGGAACTTGAGGAGGTAAATAATTAATAGTCTTGGTAAATCTGCAGCATGAGCTTGTCCAGCGAGAAGACCAGTGCTGCGATACTCTTGCCAGACACCGAAGAAATTTCTTTGGAAGTCTAAACCAAGATTAAACTCTGGGTGGAGATTGTCCCAGCCGGTGAGAAAGGTGTTTGAATCGAAGTTTAAATATGCTAAAGCTAAGGGAAAAAGAATTAAAATTCCTACTGGCCAGTTGTGTTTTAAAACAGCCCAGAAAAACCTAAAGAGGTTTGTTTTTTTTGGTTTTGGGTGAGGTGTTTTGTGATTTTTTTTACCCACAAATTTAGTTTAGCATTTTTGAGTTTAATTTTGACAAAAAAATACCGGCGCTTGTTGAAAGCGCCGGTAGGGTGAAAAGGTTTAACTTAATATGGAATAGGAGAACAGCTGCCACTTGAGGCATAGTTGTTAGGATTGCCGTTGACCAAAGTGACCATCCACGAAGCTTTATAGCCGCGATTGCCATTGGTTTTTTTAAGGGCATTTGTTAGCATTTGGTTATAGATTGGATCCGTAATGTCAACAGATTGGGTCTCTCTTCCATTTTCAGTTGGTATCCATTTTTGAACATTTGCTTCGTATGCCGTAAAAATTACACGACCATCTGGGTTGCTGACACTAACTTCTGGATAGATCGTTACATTGATGATTGTTGGATTGGTAGTTTCATTCCAATATAACAAGTGCTTATTGTAACTATACAAATCAAGCTCCGGATAGAGTGATAGACAAAGTTCTACATCCTTATTATCATCGAAATAGTCTTCGGCGATGCTGTCGAAGTTGTAGACAGGCGCAGAAACCGTTGTTGAAGTGATTGTGGGAACAGAAATTGACGGACTTATTATTTGTGGAGTCGGAAATAATACAAATTGATATCCCATCATCAAAAAAACTGCTAAGCTTGCAAGGCTGGCTATGATAGCCATAATTGTGCAATAAAGCATAATACGCGTTTCTTTAGACATTGATTTCTCCTGTGAATTAAGTTGTGAATGTGAATTTACCCTATATTATATCAACTTTCGGAATTACTTTGAAAGAGCTGGGAAGTAGTTCTTATTTGATAAATAATTGGATACGGTTTTAAGAGGGGACTTGATGCCTCTTATTAAGAGGTATGTAGGGTAGATCAAAACTTTTGGCAGCAAACTGATTGTCAGTTTTTGAATCTTATGAATGACTTTGCCTTTGAAGCTAGGTTTGTAACCATATTTGGTTATGGCTAACTTTCTAACCTTTAAGGTGACATTAAAGGTATTGAGGGGGTTTTTGAAGGTAGAAGAACCAAGATATTGTCTGTATTTAAGAACGTATTTTTTGAGATTGTGATACTTCCCAAATTTTGCCATACGGAAAAACAAGTCATAGTCTTCTGCTGGTGGCAATTCTGGGTTGTACCAAGTGAAGTTTTTTGGAATAAGATTTTTATTGAAAACTACGGTAGGGTGTTGAATAGGATTTTCGTAGTACAAAGCCTCACAAATTTTGTTATTTGTTACTGGGAAAAGTTTGTGACCAATTATTTTGCCATCCGTATCTATTGTTTTGCATTGGCCTCCAAGGATGACAATGTCTTTATGGTTTAAGAGGTATTTTATTTGGGACTCTAGTCTGTTTGGGAGGGAAATATCGTCCGCATCCATGCGAGCAATAAATTGACCTTTGGCAGATATGATACCAATGTTTAGTGATCTGGAAATATTTAGATTCTTTTTGTTGTTGACTATTTTGATTCTTTTGTCTTTTTTGGCGTATTTTTTGAGGATTTCTAATGAGTTGTCGGTAGAACCGTCATTTATAGCAATAAGCTCAAAGTTTTTGTATGTTTGGTTGAGTATACTTTCGATGGCTGCAGGAAGAAACCCGTTTGCATTGTAAACGGGGAGAATGACGGAAACTAGTGGTTTATTGGTCATTTTCACTAGTCCTATAATATCATGAATGAGCCTGGAAGTCAAGGAGTTTGAGGCTGTTTGCTAATGGTGGATTATGGGTAGATAAAAAAACACCCCGTCTCATTGAGACGGGGCTTAAAGCTAACATTGAAACGGATTATTTGCAGGTCCAGCCTTCGAGACTGTCCGTCCAACTGACGGAATTGCCATTCAACAGATCGGTTACCCAATTCGTTGACGGGTCGTCAATTGTCAATTTGTTTTCAGTCACAGTTTTACCGCAATAAAACAAGGTAATATTGCCTGACTTAATTTTGTCGCGGATGACAACCTCTTTGGAGGCTTCTATAAAGCGCTCCTGAAGGATAGTCGGGTCTGCGCCAGTAACTGAGTAGTAAGTGCCTTGCCACCCGGTAGGGATGCTAAGGATCTTGCTGGGCTCAATTTGAAAGTGTACTACAACGCCAGGGACTGATGACTTCCAAAGCTGTCCGTAATAAGTTAACGAACCAGATTCGATATCACGATCCTTGTCATCAGAGGCAATTTGGAAGGTTTTCCATTCACCTCCAGGAGTAAGAGCATCCCCATCGTACTGCTTCTGTTCCATACTTGTCCACCAGCCTGATGTGTCACTGACTGGGAAAAACCCGTCAGGTCTTGTTTGTTTGCCAGCGTACAAGTACGTGGCGTTATCACCACCCATCTCTAAAGCGGTACAAATTGCTTGAGATTGTGATCCCTGGATTCGGAAACTGGTGAAGTACATAACTGGGTAAACCACATCAAAGATGTAGCCTTTCTCAGTAAGTACAACTACAGTGTCTGTGCTTGTGGGCATGTCGGGGTTGATAACTGTGAGGCTCCAGTCGAACGGGTCGCCGTCATTGAGGTCTGCTTCAACTTTGCCGCCATGAGTCTGGTCTGATTTGATCGTAGCTGAGTTGCAGCTTGATGGATCAGGGCTTGAGGCAACATCTGCGGGCACGACCGTTGCTGGCATTTCTGTTGGCGCCGGGATCGGGGTGTTGGTCGGAGGAATTGTGGATGCAACTGTCGGCTGCGCCGGCTGAGGGGTGCTTGTGAAAGCAACGTAATATGTCGGGGTCGGGCTAGGTAAGTCTGTTGGGGGAATCGCGACAATTACAGGCTTTTCAGTGGTGGGTGCTTCAGGGATTGAGCTTTCATACATATTGTACGCTTTGTAGAAGGTGGCAACGATAGCGAGAAGGATAACAATTGCTCCAACTCCTTGGGTGACTGTTGTCATCCACGCTGGCACTCTTGGAAATTGTCCCCAGAAATCATCTGCAAATACGATAATAACCCATCCAATCAAGCTAACTACAAGAACTGCCCAAACGACTACCATTTGTCCGAACATGATCCAGGCTGCTATCGCATGACAAGCTAAACCTAATATACCCGGGATGGCGACGCTGGCAGTACTCCTGCCTCTGAAGAAATTTATAACGGCAAGTGCGCTAAGCGCAAATGCCACAACACAAAGAACGATTGGTAACATGATGATCTCCTTTAGATATGATTGCCCTGAGGGCGGTTTGAATGAATTTTTCCGTTTTTTCAATGTTTTAACGTACATAGTCTCAGGCGAGTGCTTGAGATCTACTTTCTGGGCTTGATTATAAGCCCAGGGGGTAATTCTCAGTTATTTAAGAGCCTTTAGGCTCTTTTGGCCTTAACAAAGGCTGCGAGGCCAGCTAGGTAGCTGAAGCCAGCTAGGTTTAAGAACAAGGTTTCTTCACCAGCAGTGTCGACAGCAATGTGCTCTACACAAGAGTCAGCCATGCCATAAACAGGAGTACATACGGTTGTTTTGGTAACCTTTGTGGTTACTTCAGCAGCAGTTTTGTCGACTATTTTACCTTCTGTTTCGTCTGATTGAGACTTTTTGACGGTAATAGTTGGGATCAAATCAACTGGTTTTGAAGCTAAACCTTCACCGGTTTTGATGGTAGGAGTGACTGTAAGAGTAGGATTTGGGGTAGGAGAAACTTTTGCCACTGAAACGACTGTAGGGGTAGGTGTAGGGGTCATAAAGCTGTCAACTTCAAGCTCGTTTGGTGAAACGGACTCTTGTTTGGTGACGACCTTAGGTATGGAATTTCTTGATAGGGTGTAGGTAATGGCTCCGGTAAGAAGCAAAATAACTACGATTAGGGGTAGAAGTGATTTCATATAGGGCGTATTCTATAACACTACAGGTCTAATGTCAAGCCTGAATTTAGACACAAGAGGCTAAAAAACTGTAATATACAATACAGAAAATATTATATATATGAGATAGATGATTGTGGTTAAATTGAGGCTGAAATGGGGGTGTAAAATGGAGTTATGAGAGGCTTTCAAAGGAGATGAAGACAATAGCATTTTTGATCTTTTTGCTGGTAACTTGGTGGAAAAAAAGAAAAACCCCGCGTGAGCGGGGCTGAAAAGCTGAAAATAACTGACTAGGGAACTCGAGAGGTGAGAACCTCAAAAACAGAATTGGTAAAGTCATTGTTCATGCGGAAATCTTTTTCTGGTCCGTAATTGGCCATGAGGACATAAACGAACTTGTGGCCTTCTGGGCTGATCCAAAGTCCGACATCAGAGGTTACGAAATTTATTGTCAGATCGTTTGGAATACTTTGGGGGAAGTTGTAGATGAAGCCAATTTTTTTAAGGTAAATATTGGGATGGGAGCAACTAATAGCCCAGGTCATGTCTGAGGCACAATCTACTGGGGTGTGTTGTTCGTTCATAAGATTGTAGAGGTATTGGTTGTTTTTTAGGCCAAGATCGTCGGTGACAATTCTCTCGACCAGCTTGCCCATAGACTCGGCGGTGACTAGACCCATGTTGACGTTGAAGTCTGGTAAACCCAATTCGGCGAGCTCGTCGTCGAAATTATATTTAAGGGTGTGGTTGACGTAGTTAAGTAAAAAGACTTTGGCACTGCCATCGTGATTTACGAGCATGTCGTGGACTAGATCAGAAATGGTAAGGTTGGAATTTTCGAGAATCATTCGATCTGGTTCGATACCTTCTTTTTCCATAACCCTCAGGACCACTGTGGCAATGGCGATGTTGATAGTGGAAGCACCATTAAGAAGCTCTTTTTCTTTGTAGTAGGCGCCAATGTTTCTGGGCATGCCTACTTCGTGAATATAGATGCTATGGAAGCCGTCTCGAGCGACGAGACCATCGGCACTTTGAACCTTTTCGATAATTTCCTGCTCAGTGAGGAAGAAATAAAGTGGAGGCTTGGTAGATGTGGGCTCAGGGGTAAGTTCTTGAGTTGATGCGACCACTGTTGGTTGCGGAGTCGATGGTGCGGACGAAATGACTTTGGGAATGGTGACTTCTGAACTGGGAGAGGCTGGTGCACAGGCAGAAATGATAAAAAGTAGGGCAAAAACAAGGAAAGACTTTTTCATAGGACTCCTCTTGAATTAAGATTTTAAGGTGATTGGCCATATTATATCCCATAAGTTCACAATTCGAGAAAATTGAGAATTTGAATTGATTTTGTGCTTTAATTAAATTGTGAAGAAGTGGTATATATTTTTGGTATCTATTGTGGTTATTTTGCTGGCTGGGTTTGGAGTTCTGTACAGTTTTTTTGGGCTTAAAGAGTATATAAGTGTTGCCACTAAAATAAGTAAATTGACCGCCGAGCAGCAAAAAAAAGCACAGGATATTTTTTATTATGCTGGAGGTACGAATGGATATAGCGGAATAATAGCTGCTGTAATCACAAAAGGTAGGCCTGGAGTTTGGGTTTGGGGACGAAAAGGAATAAAGTTTTTTGAGGTAGATGAGTTTACAGTTTATATGTTGTTTGCAGTTTGTAACGAGGATAACTACAAGTTAATGGATGAAAGAAAATCGTTTTCTCCAAAAAATATTATTAGTCCAGATTTAAGTGATTGGAAGAATCTTGTTAAGATAGGTCAATACGTGGGTCTAACGAAAGCTGTAGCTGAAAATGGTGGAAATATTGGGAAGGTCAGAGAAATAAAGGCTTACGATTGGTATTTGTTTTTTCAGTCAAATATTAAAGCACAATGTTTAAAAAAGTAATTTTATTCATCGTTTTTTTTGTATTATTTTCATTTGTTGGAACTTCTAATGTTGAAGCTATAGGAATGTCCTGTACTGGTTGGGATTGTAAGTTTGTGGTTGTAGACCCTGTTACTGGAGACTCTACTCAGTTTTGTACAGGACTTCCAAGTGGTTGTGATGATGCAAATCAGTACTGTATCGATCACCCCTTGGCATTATCGTGTGAAGGTTTGAATGAGGGAACAAATTTTTGTCCTGCCGGGAAGTACGTTTGTAATAGAGGCTGTTGCGATATGAGCGGAGGTGGAAGTAGTAATGGAGGAGGTTCTTGTACTACAAGGACGGATAATTGCCCTGACGGCTGGACTCCTTCTCCAAATAGGCTTACAACTGATGTTTATCCTCATGCTACAAATCCTTATTGCAGCAGAAGAACATATTGCGGTCCTATGGGTTCAGCCCAAATTGTGACTGGTTGTTGCTCCTATGATTACACAGATCCAGAAGTTCCTTGTTTGGTTTCTGAAGTTAAGTCTGTAGAGTGTTGCCCTCCTAACACCGAAGAAAGCTACACAGATTCTGAAGGAAGTCTGTATACCAGAGATGTTAAGTGCCCTTGGCCTTGCAATCCTACTGTTTGTAATAACGCGCTGGATACATATATCGGAAATGTTCCCTATAACTGTAGAAATGTAGAAAGAGAGTTTGAGCCTGACGTTTTTGATTATATTTGTGATTACACAACTACATGTAGGCAAAATATTCGGTCATATTATTGTAAGCAGCTATGTGCTCCTGCGGTTCCAGAGAATCCGACACTTAGTACACCTGCAAACTTGACAGAAGTTTACGTGAACACACCAGTAACTTTGACGTGGAATCCAGTGGCAGATTGGGGTACTTCTTGCACCACTTCAAATAATCAATATTTTCTTTGTGTTGGCTATGAAGATGTGAACTGTAAATATGTAGGAACTTGGAATGGTGTGTCTACGTCATACCAATGGACTCCTTCTGTAGTTGACCCTTTGGTGGAATGGGCAGTAGCTGCAAATAATGGTGATTTGGAATCCGGATCGACTAAGAAATCTGTTTGTGTAGAAGCGCTTAATCCTACAGTATCTCAGTGGAGTGCTACTTGTACCGATCACAAGAGATCTAGAACATGTACAGAAACTTGTGGAACCAATGATTGCACGGCATATTTTGCTAACCCTGCAAATTGTAGCGGGTCTGCTTGTTCTACCTCAGTTGTAAATGGAGTGTTGACTCAAACTCAAGACTGTTTGGCGGAAATTCGAGGAACACTATTTGACGCAACAGATATTACAGGTACAGTTTGTCCTTTTGCGTATGACATTAATACCGGATATTTTGCGGTTGGTACAACGCCGGTAATAAGCAATAAAACTTTTGGAATTATAGATCAGAACGCTTATACTCCTCCATGGGCACCGTTGACACCAACTACTGATTTACACGGAAAATATAGTTTTTCCGCCTATGCTCCATCTACTTATTCTTTTGACTTTAGTTCTTTGAATGATACTTATATTGTTTCAAGTGGTCCAAAAATTGTATGTGGTGATGGTGTTAGTGCAATTGCTGATGTATCCGGAAGTGATTCGTCATGCGTCACTCAACCCTGTACTGTTCGAAATTTGAGCTTTGGCTTTAACAGATTTTTTGGAGGTTGGTGGCAAGTGAAGGGTGGAAACGTGCACGCGGAGGGTGGTATAAAAAGTGAGATTCCGTCGGCATATGAAGATGAAAAGTCATTGATTTTGCGAGATATTAACGGCAGAAGTGGAGTGCTTTCTTATGGAACATTCGTTACTCAGATGCTTGGTTCAGAAAACAATGCAGAAGTTAGTGCTAATCATTGGCAAGTAGAAAGTAACTATGAAGGGACTATATATGACTATGACTTTTTTGCCTTGCAGTTTAAAAAATACCCGTCAACTGTTTGGAATGGTATAGGAGGATTTACCTATGTTGATAATGGAAGTGGTTTTGAGATTGTAAAAGTATCTGGAGACCTTAGTAACTTTAATTATTCGCCTGCAGGAATTGAGAAGGTAATTTTCTTGGTGGATGGGGATGTAACAATAAGTGCTGCAAATATTACTGTACCTGTGGGTGCGTATATGTCAGTGATTGCGAGTGGAGATATAAACTTTGCTTCAACTGTTGCTAAAGCGGAAGGTTGGTACCTGGCTGACAATATAAACATTCCTTGTGCAGATGCAAACTCAGATACTCAATGTGACAAGACTGATATTCAATTTTTGGGAAATGGCTCGTTTGTGGCGTGGAAGGGAATAAATTTGAGTAGAGATTTGGGTGATGTGCCAATAACAAACATTGATATGCCATCAGAGAAATTTACGTATCGTACTGATCTTTACACCAACGCCCCTGAAGCAATGAAGATAATTTCCAAGAGATATAAACCATTTGTACCATAGTGAGACCTGCAGTTTATACAAAGAGCTTGTTGTTTGGGCTTACCCAAGTGACGAATTATAGAGGTGATATTTGGCTAAATATTGTAAATAAATTAATAACTTTGAGTGGCGTAATTTTTTTGTGGTCGATAATAGGGAGGATTTCTAGTGATGTAGCAGAGACTAGGCTTTTGATATCTTATTTTCTTATTGCCAATGGAGTTCAGGGTTTGGTAGATGCCGAGTCGCTTCGTTTTTCAAAAGCTATAAATAAAGAGGTAAAGCTTGGTGGGTTAAGTGCTCATCTGTTGCGTCCGGTAAATACCGTCATGTTTGTTTTTGCTAACTTTTTGGGGACAAGGGGAGTGAGTATGATGACGACTTTATTACTGGTTGTGATTGGCTTTTTATTTTTGAAATCAGTAACGGTGCTGCAGATTTTTTTGTTTTTGGTTTGTGTGGCACTTGCCTTTGTCGTGGCATTTATATTTAATATGCTTATTGGGACTCTGTCCTTTTGGAGTCCTGAGTCTCACCATTTTCAGAATGTTATGTCTCATTTTTTACGAGTTTTTAGTGGGGTATTGATTCCGATTAGTTTTTTCTCTGGGACGGCTAGAGAGGTGCTCATTCGGTCGCCATTTCCTTCGCTTGGGTATTTGCCGGCCATGGTGATTCAGTCAAAAACAATTACTGTTGAGATGATGACGGTTTTGGTTTCTACGACTATTTGGTGCGCCATATTGTTACCAATTTGTTTTTGGTTTTGGAGAAAGGGGCTAAGGCGATATGAAGCTATCGGTATTTGAAGAGATAAAAATAAGATGGGTGGTTCTTAAGGCCAACACAATGTTTACCATGAAAGAGTCTTTGGCATATAGCCTAAATAATTGGGGTGGCCTAGCTTCGACGGTTGTTTATATGCTCACCTATTTGATATTTTTGTCGGCGATATTTGGAAAGGTAAAACTTGTTGCAGGATACAATTATGGAGAAATTCTTTTTATGACTTTGGTGGGACAATTTAATTTTTATCTATCATGGATTTGGAGTGTTACGAATATTGATAGGTTGGGTGAGGATGTAAAAAGTGGAAGGCTAGACTTGATACTGACAAAGCCGTTACCTGCCCTTTGGCAAGTTACTTTTCAGAAAGTAAACTTGTTTATGCTTTTGTTTGAGATGTGGCCAGCAACTATCCCCTTAATTTATTTGGTATTTAAGAACGGAAACTATGTAATTTCTTTAAGAGGGTTTTTGCTGGGGATTGTTGTTTTTGTAACTGGTCATATTGCTATTCACTGTTTTCAATTTGTTATTGGATTGGCTGTTTTTTGGCTAGGAGATTATGGGGGAGCTAATGGCTTGTCTTATCAAATTGCTTTTTTTGGAACCTCGATCCCTTTTGAAGCATATCCAAAAGTGTTTATGAGCCTTGGTTTGACAGTGGCTCCTTTTTTGTTGCACACGGCACTGACAACTTCTATTTTGCTAGGGAAAACTACAGATATCCGATTTGTGTGGCTATCGGTTGTTGTAATGGTGGCTTTTTTGATTATTAAAAATAAAGCGTGGAAACTGGCTTTGCGCCAATATTCTTCTGCATCATCGTGAACAGATCTCAGATGTCAGATCTCAGATATCAGATTATTATTAGTATTAAGATATGGAAAAAATAGTTGAGGTAAAAAATTTAACTAAGGTTTATAAAATTCCAGTAAAGCAAAGCTTTTGGAAAAGTATCTTTTTTGCCAAAAATAAAGACTTGGTGGCCGTAAACAATATTGAGTTTGGGATTGAAGAGGGTGAGTCTGTGGCTATACTTGGACCAAATGGTGCTGGAAAAACGACGACACTAAAAATGTTAACAGGGTTACTGTATCCGACTGGTGGGGATTTAAAAGTATTGGGTTTTGTACCCACAGAGAGAAAGAGAAAATTTCTAATGCAGATTGCTTTGGTAATGGGGAACAAGAATAGTTTGTCTTGGGATTTATCAGCTAGGCAGAGCTTTGAGCTATTTAAAACAATTTACGAAATTAAAGAAAGTGATTATCAAAAAAGACTGAAGGAACTAACGGAGCTACTTGATGCTACCGAGATACTGGACACTCCAGTGAGAAAATTGTCTTTGGGCCAGAGACTAAAAATGGAGCTAGTAGGGGCAATACTTCACAGGCCAAAACTCCTGTTTTTGGATGAGCCGACGATAGGATTGGATGTGGTTTCGAAAAGAAAGGTGAGAAACTTTTTGAGATACTTGCACAAAGAAGAAGGTACTACCATTCTCCTGACAAGTCATGAAATGGCGGATATAGAGATGGTGAGTGATAGGGTAATAGTAATTAATTCTGGAGAGAAGGTTTTTGATGATTCTTTGGATAAACTATTGCACAACTATAAAGATAGAAAGTATTTGACGGTTACTTTTTTTGAGCCAGTAAAGAGTGGTGAACTGAAACACTTAGGGAAGATAATAAGTAAAAAAGAGTTGTCGGTGACACTAGAAGTGACGAAAAAAAGTCAGGGTAAGGTGATGACGGAGCTAACGGAAAAGTACAACGTAGATGATATTGATGTGCGCAGTGTGCCTCTGGATGAGATTATGGAGGACTTGTTTAGTAAGGGGAAATAGGCTTGTTGTCCCATAGTCGGTGGTATAATTTGGGTTAATTGCACTTAAATAATTTGTTTGGAGGCTGAATTGAAAATTCGAGTTCCCTTGATTTTCGTGTTTATTTTACTGGTTGCCGTTTTTGTGGGACTTTTTATTGGTTATAAAGTTTATTATCAGATATACCCAAGTACCTATCAGGCGTTATCTGCTACACCTGGAGTGTTGGTAGTTTACCCTTCTGTTGATGATTCGCTCGAGTATTCTGGCAAGATGAAGGAGTTGATAGAGAAGTTTAAAGATGAGTATGGAATAGAGGTGTTTACGCCAAGAGTTGATGATGAATCTGGGAAAATTAATCTTCCTTGGAGCTATGAAGAGCTTGTAATTGTTTATGCGAAGCTAGGGTCGATGCCAAAAGAGTTTTTGAATAGTGCAAAGAGTCCGATGGTAATTTATTTGATGAAACCAGTTGATACTTCTGGAGGATCAGGAGGTCGTTATGGAGATAGACATGTTTGGCTTTTTATCCCTTCTGACTTTAAGTATGACGCAGTTGCCGTGGGCTATGAAGCTGATATTTATAAAAGCATAAGTTCTGAACTGGGCTCTACAGTGCTTCATGAATTTGCTCATTCTTATGCTCATGCAAACTTTGAGTTGTTGCTTCGCTTTATGGAGCAGACCGGTTGGAATTTTGACGGAAAAGCATTTAGCTATACAGGTGAGCGAAGAAGGGTTTTTGCAGAAAGAGATCTTAACCCGCATGAAGATTTTGCTTATGCAGTAGCAATGCTTGGCTATGACCCCAGCTATCTTACCGAAGCACAACGACAATTTTTTGCCAATTATGAGCCGTTTAGTAAATGGTCCGTGTATATGAATTGGGTAAAGTTTTTTCGGCCTGATCTAATAAAAGGATTTGAATAAAAAAAGACCCCCGCATATGGCGGGGGTTTTAATTTATATTTAGCTGATTACTTCTACAGGAGTGCCGACTTCGGCCCAGTTGTAGAGCCATTCTGCTTCATCGGTTTTCATATTGATACAGCCGTGGGACATGGGAACACCGAAGTTGCTGTGCCAGTAGGTGCCATGAATTCCATAACTGCCTTTAAAATACATAGTGTATGGAACGTTGGCAAGGTCGTAGCCATCGCCAGTCATTCTGGTACTTTCGAGTTTTATCCAAACATTAAATTTGCCAGTGACAGTGGGGTGATCTGCAGTGCCAGAAGAAATTAAGAAACTCGCCAGTAACTTGTCGCCGTCGAAAGCGTAAAGTTTTTGTTCTGAAAGGACAACTAAAATTTTTTTGTTGTCTGAACTTTTGTTGAAGTTGGCGATTGGAGTGGCCACTGACAGATCTCTTTTAGGGTTGGTGATGTTGAGGACTTGACCAGGGAAGATGAGATTGGGATCTTCTAGTTTGTTTGAGATGGCCAGCAGATCGATATCAACTCCAAACTTGAGAGCGATGTTTTGCAGGGTGTCGCCTGGGAGAACTGTGTATTCGGTTGCTGGTGTGGCGGTTGCTTCAATAACTACAGGCGTGGGGGTAGCAGGTGAGGGTGTGCGAGTGGTTTGAATAACAATTTTCTTTTCTGTCTGAGTGGGTACGGCTGTTTCTGGTGTTGCAGCTGAGGTTGCTTTTGAGCTGACTAAAAATACAAAGCTTAGAAAGAGAATAACTACAAGCAAGAACACATAAAAAATTCTACGGTACATTGATGACTCCTTGTCTGACAGATTCGAGGGTTTGCAGGGCTGATAAGTTTCGGTTTGGCCATGCGTATTGAAAAATATATTTATCGGAAAAATCGTGACTGTTGATGTAAGTGAGATGTTCAAGGTCTTCTTGCATGCCTTGATGCGGAAGATCTTGGCAGATTTTCCAAAAGTTCCAGACGGGTAGCTGATATTCTTTTGCGTAGTTGGTAATTATTTTATTTATTCTGTGGTCCCCCTCCAGATTGTCGGCCTTAGTGGAGAGAATGGGGACAATGCCGTTACTGATGAGGGTGTCCAGAATTATTTTGAATTCTGGTTTGAAGGTTTCACTGTCCCAGACCTGATTGGTGCCCATGGAAATAATGGCAAAACTTGGCTGATAAAGGCGAATCTCACAATCTAGTGGGGACTCGTCTGTAAGACAAATAGTTTTGTCTGATTCTTTGGGGCTTAATATTTTTGTGGTGTTGTATCCACGTTTAGCAGCTTGGCTAGTATGTTTGAAGGAGCCAGAGAAATAATCCAAAGTGTTACTTAAATCTTTGTACTCACCGAGGTTGTAGTATGTGGGTTCCAAGTCGAAGGTTTTTAAAAACCAATCGGCTGAGATTTCGCCATCACCAATTTTTGTAAATCTATTTGGGTTGTTGCCTTTGCTTAGACCGAGCTGGTAAATTTCTAAAGCTTTTGGGCTAAGGGTGGGGACTACTGGAAGATCTTGCCAGTTTTCTGGATAGGCAATAGGTGCTGAAGTGGAAGTGGCGATTGATGTTGGCATCTCAGTAGGGGGAGCTGTAGTTGTGACAACTAATGTAGAGATAGAGACAACTGGTGTCGAAGTGGGGACCTCAGTTGAGACTTTGTCAGCAGGTGCAGGGCTTTTGAAATATAGAGCAGAAAATGAAGCAATTAAACAAATAGCAAGGATAAAATAAATGCGACGGATCATGTAATATCTCCTGTATAAAGGTAAGGTGCTGGATAGGGCATATTATAACCTATAGGCAAAAAAAGACCGCCTCTCGATGAATTGAGGGCGGTCCATGGTTTCACTTATGATTTGGGACTACGATTAATATCGTAATCCAAGTGAAAAGAGCACAAAAAATCATAACTAATCCGACAACTGCAACGTCGGAATTTAAATATTGGTGGGTGTAGCCCCACCCGACCAGGTTGTACCTCTGGGTGAAACTAAAACCCAGAGCCCAGCAAATTTTTGGCCAGGATATGGCCAGTAGTCCAACGAGTTGGACTAACCCGGTCATTTTGAACAGTTTTTTTGTTAAATTCAGTTTTTGGTCCACTTTTCTTCTCCGTTGAAATTTTTTGTGGGGCGAGCTGTGGAAGCCCCGGATGATGTTACATGCGTGGATTATACCCTATAGTGTATCAAATGTCAAGTGGGGGGGTTAAAGAACAGCCTTGCGATTGCAAGGCTGTTTTGGGTGGCGGGCGAGGCTATTCTTTGTCTTCGAAGACATCTTCTTTGAATTTTAAGCCTGTTTTGTGGTTGTAGAGCCTGGCCATATACGTGGTCAGCCATTTTTTTGGGCTTTTCATCTCTGCAATGTGGCAGATTTCTTCCCATAAGCAGTTGGCGAAAATGATCAAAAAAATTAACGTTACAAGCCCAATAGCGTAAGTTCCCATCGCCAAATCCGAAGTGTAGACATTGTGGAGGCTATTTTGCCCTTTCATCCAGTTGATAATTTCGTAGTGGTAGATATATAGATGCCACCATGGTTTCTGGTGAGGCTAGGGAAATTCCAGCTTAAAGCGGTGAATGCTGCGGCTATTGAACCGCCTATCAAGCTTAAAAATAGGTCAAGATTCTTTTTCATTGAATGATTCTCCTCGGTTTTTTTTAGATTGTAAGTGCAAATGACTGGTAAATATAACCTATAGCCTGTGTTTTGTCAAGGCTGTAGGCACGAAATGACGGGGTTTGTTCAGTTTGTTCTGGTGGCGTAGACGAAGAAGCGAACTGGGGAGTTCCAAAGCTGGCAGGTGTATAGGATCAGATCGTGCTTGTAGCTTTCTATGGCTGTGCCTGTAGAGATTCCTGTAACTTTGTACTCGTACTTGCGCTGATCCCAGACGATCTCAATTTTGTCACTTTCCTTGAGCTTGGGTAGATTGTAGAAGGAGTTTAGCTTTCGGAAGCTATTTGACCACTCTAGATAGCCCCAGCGGTGGGCTGCGAGGATGATGGGTTGGTTGTTGTTGGAGTTGGGAGCTGCGAAGTTGGGGACGCGCCAAATGCCTTTTTTGAGAAGGTTTTGCCAGTCTTCACCTTCTTGGAGTTCGCCTCTGACGCCTATGGACTCAATGATCAGGCCGTTTTTGGTAGGGAGGGAGAGATCTAGGGGAGGAAGGGAGATCTCAGATCTCAGATCTCGGATGTCAGTTGGAGGTGGAGTGGGGGTTGGGGTTAGTGATGGAGTTGCATTTGACGTTGTGGAGGCTAGTGTGGAAGCAAGGGCTTGGGAAGTTTTTGGAGAAAGTCGGTAATAAATGTGTGGCCAAGAGGGAAGGAAGGCAAGAATGGCAGCCAAGGCCCAAAGAAGAGTTCCTAGGCTTGAATATATCTTGGAATTTAGCTTGGACATTGATTTAGTTTATCATTTTTGGGCATTTTTATTATTTTCTGGATTCTGAATTAAGCATATATTGACATTCTAGTTAGTACTTTGATGTATTAGACCAGACTTATAACTTGTTATTGACAAACTACAGGCACGGGTGTTATACTACGCGTTAGTTTGATATCTAATGAGTCAGTTGAAGGTGAAATGGGTTTGGTTTGTAGTGCCTCTTAATACCTGGCGCTACGGCTAAAGCCTTACGCGTTTCACCCTTGATT
>CAYTOI010000015.1:0-17511 GCA_964439805.1 uncultured Pseudomonadales bacterium
AGAGTTTAATTTTCCAGTTTTACCTCACGAAGAACTTGCCGAAAACCTCAGCTTGTTGGATAACAAAAGAGCTGTTCGTATTGCTGGCAGTAGAGCTTTTTATCTCAAGAATGACTTGGTTTTGTTGGAATATGGTTTATTAATGTATGCCTTAAAGATGATGATGGGGGAGGGCTACACACCCATGACAGTTCCTTGGATGGTAAATGACGAAGCCATGTGGGGTACTGGATATTTCCCTTGGGGCAAAGAAGATCACTACAAAACTCAAGATGGACAGTGCTTAATCGGAACTTCAGAAGTTTCCCTCACTGCTTTTTACAAAGACGAAGTCCTAAACGAAAAAGATTTACCAATTCGCATGGTAGGAATTTCTCCTTGCTATCGCCGTGAAGTTGGCTCATATGGAAAGGATACCAAAGGAATTTTTAGAGTTCACCAGTTTAACAAGGTGGAACAGGTGGTCTATACCGTGGCCGACGAAGAAGAAACCAGAAAGATGCACGACACCATGCTGTCTCACACCGAGAAGCTCTTGCAAGCCCTCAACCTACCTTACCACGTCCTACTTATGTGTACAGGTGACATGGGTGCAGGTCAGAGACGAAAATACGATGTCGAAGTTTGGTTCCCAAGTCAAAACGCGTACAGAGAAACTCACTCCGATTCTTACTTCAACGATTTTCAAAGCAGGAGACTAAACATTCGCTACAAAGCCAAAGATGGAACTCAAAAATTTGTCTACACCTTAAACAATACCGTTGTCGCCACTCCTCGAATATTGGGAGCCATAATGGAAAACTATCAGCAAGCTGATGGCACCATCAAGGTACCAGAAATTTTAGTTCCATTCGTAGGCAAAGATGTCATTAAGCCTCTCTAAAAAGGTTTTAATCATAATATTTTTTCTTGCCTTGTGTTTTGGTGCTTGGTTTGTTTGGCAAAATTCTCAAAAACCAGTTGTCTTAATTTCTCCAGAGTACAAAAGAGACATTAACGAAAAAATCAAAGGAAAATTAAGTGGTGACTATCAGCTAAACTTTCAAAACAGCAAAGAGTTAGAGACCCTAGAAAAGGTCCCAAGGTATCTCGTATACAATGCCGATACCAAAAAAGTCTATTACAGCAAAGGTGCAGATTTTCGACTTTCTCCAGCCTCATTTACTAAACTTTTATCAGCGCAAGTCGCGCTAGATTTGGTCACTTTAAATGATGAAATTACAGTGCGTCCAGAGTCTATAAACAAAGTGCCTACTATACTAGGTCTCAAGACAGGAGAAGCATTTACTGTAGAAGATATTTTGCGAGGAGCTATTGCCACTAGCGCCAATGACGCTGCACAGGTACTAGCTGATGAATCCGCTCGCAAGCAAAGTTTGTACAATCAAGAATTTATTTATCTAATGAACAAAAAAGCTGAACTACTTGGTATGCGACACTCGCATTTTGCTAACCCTGATGGCTTAGATGAACAAAATCAGTACTCAACTCTTGCAGATCTTGCAAAATTAATCAATAATGCGCAAGTATATTACCCAGAAATTATTAAAGCAGGAATTTCAGATAACGTAGATATAGCTTCAAATTCAGCTCATGGTTACTATTATTTACCCAATTGGAACGGACTCCTAGGTGTATATAAAGGTGTAACTGGACTAAAGATTGCTTACACAGAAGAGGCTGGCTACAGCACTTTAGTTACCTATAGCGATAACGGCCTCTCACTGGTTGCTATTGTCTCCGGAACTGATTCGTATTTGGAGCGCGATAGGGCTGCAGCCGATCTTCTGGACGCCGCGTTGATTAGAGAAGGTCAAAAGCCTGTATCTCTAAATAGAAATCAGTTAAATTTAAGATACAAGTCCTGGGGAGATCTAGCTAGGAAAATTCGAGCAGAACTAAAAGCTATAGAAGATAAAAGCAAAAATGAAATTAATTGACTTACTCATACCCAAAAGTCTCAAAATCTTAAACTCCAAGTTTAATAAAAATATTGAGATCTTTTTTGGTGTTGGCGAGCCAACTTTAATAGTCGACGGACTAGTTGAATCCGGCTTCCTACTTACCCATATTTGGAAAACAGGAATCAAAAATCTTTTACCAAAGACTTTCACGCCAAAAACTATTCTCATTCTAGGGTTAGGAGGAGGGTCAAACACCAAGCTAGTTAGTAAATATTTCCCAGAAGCACAAATTACAGCTGTAGAGATCGATGATCAGATGGTGGAAATTGCCCAGAAATATTATGGACTAGATAAAGTAAAAAACTTAAAAATCATCATCGGAGACGCCGAATCTTTCGCCTGCAATCTGAGATCTGAGAACTATGATCTAATATTAGTTGACTGTTTTGTGGGCAAGTTTATTCCCCAAGCTCTTCAAAAAATGTCCTTCATAAAGGATCTCTACGCTCACGGAAAATATGTTCTCATCAATAGAATTTGGTTCAACGAGCACCACCTAGAAACGGTTTTCTTCCTCAGAGAGCTTTCTCGTCATTTCTTTTATCTCAAAACAGGCACAAAAACAAACGTCGTCGTTTCTTTGGTCTGAATTAGATATAATTAAACACGTATGTTTTCATTCTTAGACTCAATCCTAAATCCAAACAAAATAGAACTTAGTAAAATTCAAAAAATTGTCGATCACATAGCTACTCTAGAATCAGAAGTTAGCAAAATGAAAGACGATGAGTTCCCAGCAGAAATTTTGCAGATAAAAAAAGAACTCGAAGGTGAAAAAACTTTAGATGATGTACTTCCAAAAGTTTTTGCAATGGTCCGAGAAGCAGCCAAAAGAGTTTTGAGCATGCGACCTTATGATGTTCAGCTCATTGCTAGTTTGGCATTCCACAAAGGCATGATCGGTGAGCAAAAAACAGGAGAAGGAAAAACTCTCTCAGCCGTGTCCGCCATGGTTCTCAATGCACTAGCTGGCAAAGGTGCTCATCTCGTTACTGTAAACGACTATCTCGCCAAAAGAGATGCTGGCTGGATGGGACCTGTTTATAACTTCCTTGGTCTTTCTGTTGGTTGTATTTATTCTGGTCAAGGAGATCTTCCTGCTGCAGTTTTTGATCCGAGCTACAGCGACTCAACTCACAAAGACACAAGGCTTCAACATATGCGGCCAGTGACCAGAAAAGAAGCTTACGACTGCGATATTACTTACGGCACCAACAACGAATTTGGTTTTGATTATCTCCGCGACAACATGGCCAAGTCTGCAGACAACATGGTGCAACGAGGTCATTTTTTTGCCGTCGTTGACGAAGTCGACTCTATCCTTATCGACGAAGCCAGAACTCCACTCATTATTTCCGCTCCAGACATGGAGGCAACTGATCAATACTTAAAATTTGCTTCAATAATCAAAACTCTTTCTGCCGACACCGACTTTGAAGTCGACGAAAAACAAAGAACTGCTAACCTCTCAGACCACGGCCTTAGAAAAATAGAAAAAATCTTAAACGTCGAAAATCTTTATCAGCAAGACTACCAAACTCTTCATCACCTAGAGCAAGCTCTCAAAGCTCAAACACTTTTTCAAAACGACAAAGACTACGTCATCAAAGATGATCAAGTTGTCATTGTCGACGACCACACAGGAAGATTAATGTTTGGTCGACGCTATTCAGATGGTTTGCACCAAGCCATAGAGGCCAAAGAAGGAGTCAAAATTCAGCAAGAAAGTCGCACCATGGCCACCATTTCTTTGCAAAACTATTTCCGTCTATACGAAAAACTCTCAGGTATGACAGGTACTGCCGCTACCGAAGCCGAAGAATTCAAAAAAATCTATAATCTTACGGTTCTTGTAATACCTACCAACAAACCAACTCAGAGAAAAGATCATACTGACACCGTCTACAAAACTCAGTCAGCCAAATACACCGCCATTGTTAACGAAGTCGCAGAAGTCCACGCGAAAGGTCAACCTGTTCTTATTGGTACCAAGTCAATCGACCAAAACGATATTGTTAGTCAGTATTTAAAAAAGAAAAAAATCCCTCACCAAGTTCTTAACGCCAAAAATCACGAAAACGAAGCTCGAATAATTTCCGAGGCTGGAGGGCTGGGTGCTGTTACTGTTGCTACAAACATTGCCGGTCGTGGTGTTGACATTGTTTTGGGTGGAGATCCTACCGGAGTAGAACCAAAAAAATGGCAGCAAGACGCAGATAAGGTTCGAGAGCTAGGAGGACTTCATATCATTGGAGCAGTTCGTCACGAATCTCGCCGCATCGACAATCAGCTCAGAGGACGCTCAGGTCGTCAGGGAGATCCAGGATCTTCTCGCTTTTATATTTCCTTAGAAGACGACATCATGCGAATTTTTGGTGGCGATCAGGTAACCAAGCTCATGAACTTCCTAAAAGTTCCAGACGACCAGCCATTGGAAGCAGGTATGGTTATGAAGGCCATAGAAACTGCTCAGCAAAAAGTAGAATCATTCTATTTTGATCAGCGCAAACACTTGGTAGAGTACGACGACGTCATGAACAAACAACGTCAAATTTTTTACACTCGCCGACAAGGAATACTTTCTGGTGATGGAACTAGTACCACCGTTCAGATAGAAAAAGCCCTAGAAAAAGAACTAAAGTATTTATCAGGCATTTATGCTGCTTCTGGAGTAAACGAAGTAGAAGCTGATCAGATAACCAAAGACTTTCAAAGTATTTTGCCACTAGATCACAACTCTGCCAATGGTTTGGAAAAAACTTTGGTAGGAAAATCTTCAGAAGAGATTTTTGATCTTCTTGCAAACATTATTTCCGAAGCCAGAAAATCTCAAAGTAAACAATTTGGTGAATACATTGGCCAGGTAGAGCGCTTCATTTCCCTAGAAACTTACGACGAACTTTGGATGAGTCACCTAGATGCCATCGATAGTCTAAGAGATGGAATAGGGCTCAGGGGTTATGCCCAAAAAGATCCGCTCGTAGAATACAAACATGAATCTTTCTCCTTGTTTGAAAGTTTACTAGAAAGAATCGACTCTGTTATTGCCCATCGCATCTTCCGTGTTCAACTTTCTCAGCAACCTCCACAATCAGCAGTTCCCTCCGGAGTTGCTACCAAAAAATCTATCGATGGATCATCAGAAAAACCAAACACCACCATTTCTGCCAATAAAATTAGCCGCAACGATCCTTGTTGGTGCGGCAGTGGCAAAAAATGGAAATCCTGTCATTATCCAAAAACAAACTAATGCCCCGCAAACAACCATTTTCCATTGAGGAATTTAAATCAATTTATTCTCGTGTACCTAGAATTTGCGTGGATTTGATAATCAAAAACGAACAAGGAGTTCTTCTAACACTTCGCCAAGAAAATGGCTGGGTGGGACAGTGGCATTTGCCAGGAGGCACAGTATATCTTGGCGAAAAAGTTGAAGATGCAATAGACAGAGTGGCCATGGAAGAGCTGGGAATAAAACTAAAAGTTGAAAAACTGCTTAACTATATGGAGTATCACAGTGAAAAGAAGGAAAGGGGTTATGGTCAATCCATCTCACTAGCTTTCTTATGTGCTCCACTTTCCAGCGAAATAAAAATCGACAATCAAGTCGCAGAATTCAAATTTTTTAGCTCTTTGCCAGATAAAACTATTGCGGAGCAAGCTAAGTTTCTTACCGAAAATTCTTTGATTTAAAGAGTTAAAATAACTAAGTGAACAAAATTACTTGGATCAGCATCATTCTCTTTGCCTTACTTTGGTTTTTCTTTGCCAAATTTTGGCTCAAAAGCCCCACTGATGAGTTTAAATTTTTTGATAGAGACAAAACCATGGTTTTTCCTACCCCAAAAACCTCCAGTTTGGATCTAGAGCCTACCCCCACATTAATGCAAGCTACAAATAGCAGCATCCCAACTTTAAACAACTCTTCAAGTACCGAATCATCAGTCATAAAATACTAAACTTCTTGTAGAATTAATTAATGAATCGACTCAAAGGAATGGTCGCCGTCTCCATTTTGGTTTTCTTGCTTTCCGCTACTAGCCTAGTTGTTTTGGTTATAGATGACAAAAAAGATCTTTCTAGTAGAGCCAGTACCGGTTCTCGTAAGCTCACCACCAAACCTCTAGAAAAATACCAGCCCACCACTCAAGATCTAAATTACAATCCCAATCTTTGGCTAAAAATCGAAGATGGTATTTTTGTCAATTCAAAAAATTCAGACACAATTAGATTGGTAAATAGTTCTTTTGATACTGCCTCAATTTCTTCCACTTTGGGCAAAGATTTTGTAAATTCTAAGCTACTTGGTAAAGACCAGAAAATTCTCGATGACTGGACCTTGGAGAAATATAGTTATGTCCTTTTTAAGGAAAATAAAAAAGTTAACCTCTGGATTAGAGATAATCTAAGAGTGTTAGAGGTTGGTAAGTTAACCTCAGATATTGCAGACACAAAAGATTTCGTTAGCTCCATCTCCAAGTCCTACACAGTCTTGGCAGCTACTACCGATCCAGATGACTCTGCCAAGTTAGCTACTTTAGTTCGCCCTTCTGTAGCTATGGTACTTAATCATTACTGCGCCGAGTTAAAGTTCTTAAACACTCCCAACTTTCCACTTTCCGACAAAGTTTATCCTTTTTGTTTAACCTCAGTAGGCAGTGGCTTTTTTGTAAGTAGCGATGGTCTCCTTGCTACAAATGGTCATATTGTCAAAAATCTTCCCAAAAGTGCTTTGTTTTATGGTGTCACTTCAGGAAAGCTAGATTTGCTATTGGCTGACTTTATTAAGTTTTATTTAGCACAATCAACAGGCGTTGAGCTAACAGATGAAATGGCAAAGCAGAAAATTACTGAGGCACATGGCAATAAAGAAGTTTTATACCAACTAGGTGGATTAATTGCTGATCTAAATACCAAAAATTTACTTAAGTTTCAAAACGAAAAAAATAGTTACTATCTTCAAGTGGGCAACGAAGCCGCTGCTATTACTGATTCAGGTGTAAAAGAAACCGATGGTATTATAAAAGCCAATCTCATTGATGTTGATTACAAAGAATCCAACGCTGAGACTGGTTTTGTCAGTTCCGATGTGGCACTTCTAAAACCAGACAAAGGTGCTTTTCCAGGTTTAATGCTGGGAGGTTTGGACGATGCCTATGTAGGTTCCAATCTTCAAGTGGTTGGTTTTCCAGCCGCTGCCATGGGTGCCGGATTTCTCTTGGATAGCAACTCACTTTCAGAGCCAACTTTTACCAAAGGCGTTGTCAGCGCTATCAAAGAAGCTAAGGGAAATCAAAAAAAGCTTATTCAAACTGACGCCATTATCAATCATGGCAACAGTGGTGGTCCTGCCATACTCTTAAATGGTCGAGTCGTTGGAATTGCTACCTACGGTGTAGCTGCAGAAGATGGTTCTGGTTCTTATAACTACTTAAGAGATGTTCAAGATGTCAAAGATTTGGTAGCAGGCAAAAACTTAAATCTAGAACAAGGTGAAATTTTTACAACCTGGAAAAAGGGTTTGGAGGAATACTGGCTAGGATACTTTAAATATTCCAAGGAAAGTTTCAAAAAAGTTTTGGATCTTTACCCTCTTCATCCATTAGCCAAAAAATATCTCGATTCTTCAGAAGCAAAAATAAATACCTTAGAAGACTTAACTCCCAAATTTACTGTCAAACAAAGGGCTTTCTACATAAACATTTCTGTTGTCTTTACAGTTATCTCTCTTCTTTCTACGGCCATACTTCTATATTTATTAGCAGCCCAAAAAAGAAAGATAGAGGAAATAAAAGTCGCCCCTACCTTTTAATTGTGATATAACAAATTCATGGATAACAACACTACAGGAGGTAATATAGCAATCGACCCAAGTCAGCTTGCCCCACAAGGAACCTCACCTGTAGCCCCACAGGCATCGGTTGCCTCCTTAAACCATCTTGTAGATATCACTCCAGGTGCAGCCGACGTCCCGACAGTTGCACCATCCAGTAGTCATATAGATGACGCTGTTCTTCCAGATAATAAGGTAATTGATATAACTCCCGGCTCGCTTAGTGATTTTGACAAAATTCCTGCGACACCAGTAGCGCCGTTAGCTCCAGTTCCTCAGTCAGAACCAGTAATTGATATAACTCCCGCAGCTGTTCCAGAAAACTCTACTAATTCACCAATAATAGAAGAGTCAATCGTTGCTCCAGCAATCCCACCTATGGGAACCTTGCCACCTTTACCTGTAACTCCTATCGACAACGTAGTCTCAACTCCTCCCTTAGAAAGTATTGCTCCACAAGCTCCAGAACAACCAGTTATTCCACCAGCAGCTAGCCCTTTTGCCGAAGATCCAAATTTGGTAAAAACCATAGGTTAAACACATGCAAGTAATCTGGACAAATCATCTTCGAGAAAGAATCCAGCAAAGAGGCTTAAGTCCATCTCTGGTCGATAAGGCTGTACGCTTTCCAGACGAAATAGTAAAAAGTTCTACAACAGATTCAAACAAGCACATCAAAACCATCAATGGCTACAAAATAGTCGCTGCTGTAAAACGCCAAGGAGGGGATTGGATTATTACTTCAGCTTGGTGGAATTATGCCAATCCCAATGACCCTAGAAATTATCAAAGAACAGCCGTAAAAAAACTGTTCTTCGAAAAATGGATAGAAAACTTAATTCTTTGGATCGAGCGAAAAATTACTGGAAAGTGAATCTGCTTGAACTTTAATCTTGTAATACTCTTCACAGTTTAATTTTTCAAAAATTCCTTCTCTCTCTGCGCTAGGACATTTTGTAATATATGCAGCACCCATAAAACTTGCAAAAAATACCATCATTGAAACCAAAGTTGCTCCCAAGATTCTCACATTAAAAAACTGGTCATCCAAAATTACTTCTTTCCATCCGACAAAGTTGTGATAAAACCACTCAGAAAATACAATCAAAAAAATTATTACCAATATAATTCCCACGATTACCGGCATCTGCATAGGTTCATGTTATCATAATAAAGCTATGATAAAAAAAATATTTACTCTATTATTGTTTGCTTTTTTCCTCTCGGCCTGCCAAAATAGCCCAATCAAAGATACTTATAAATTAGAAGTTATAAACAAACCAACTATGGTCGATACAACCACAACACCAACAATAACCCCTACAACCACTCCAGCCGCTTCTCCTTCATCCGCAGCAAAAGTCTCAGACAGCATTACCGCTATTTTCAAAACCAGCAAAGGTGACATTACAGTAGAACTATTCCCCAAGGCCGCTCCAAAAACAGTAGCCAACTTCGTAGGTCTCGCCAAAGGAACCAAAGAATGGACCAGTCCCAAAACAGGCGACAAGATGACCGGTAAATCTCTATATGCAGGAACAGTTTTTCATAGAGTTATTCCCGACTTCATGATTCAAGGAGGAGATCCACTAGGTCAAGGTATCGGAGGACCAGGCTACAAATTTGAAGATGAATTCAACAACGGCTACGACTTTAGTGAGCCTTACATGCTAGCCATGGCAAACTCCGGTCCAAACACCAACGGTTCACAGTTCTTCATTACAGTAGCTCCTACCACTTGGCTCAACAACAAACACACTATCTTTGGCAAAGTAATCAAAGGCTCAGAAATAGTTGACACAATTTCTACGGTCAAAACCAGTGCAGGAGACAAACCAGTTGAAGCTGTCATCCTTAGCTCAGTGGACATCATCGAAAAATGAGAAAAGTTGGTGGACATGTTTCCATCGCCGGGGGAATAGCAAACGCTATAAAAAATACACAAGGCATTGGTGGGAACTGTATGCAAATTTTTGCCGGCTCCCCTAGGTTGTGGGCCAGAAGTTTGTGGAACAAAAATGATGCCGACAACTTTATTTCGCAAGCCAAAGAAACTGACTTAAACCCGGTTTTTATCCACGCGCTTTACCTCGTAAATTTGGCAACAGACAATCCAGAGCTTTTGGAAAAATCCGAAAAGTCATTGGTTACAGATATCAAAAATGGTGCACAAATAAATTCCGAAGGGGTAATTGTGCATATTGGTTCTCATCAGGGTAGAGGGTTTGACACCGCAAAGGCCCAGATCGTAAGCTCACTCAAAAAAATCTTAAACGAGACAGAAAATTGTGATTTTCTTTTGGAGAACGACGCTGGTCAAAACGGCAAAATCGGCTCAGTGGAAGAAATCGCTTATTTAATAAAAGAAGTAAATAATCCAAGGTTAAAAATTTGTTTCGATACTGCCCACCTTTTTGAAGGTGGTTTGGATATGAGAAAAAAGGAAGTGGTAGAGGAGTTTATCTCAGAGCTAAAGTCCCAAAATATTCTAGACAAGATTAAATGCATTCACCTAAACGATTCTGCAACCGATCTGGACTCTCACAGAGACAATCATGCTGATCTGGGAAAAGGAAAAATTGGTATTGAAGGACTGAGTAACTTTGTAAATCATAAAAATTTAAAAGACTTACCTCTAATCCTCGAAACCCCAGGTCCAGATAAGATGGGTCCAAATATCGAGAACATCACTATCGCCAAATCACTCTAGTTACTTCCTCACAAACAAAACCGCATTGGGAAGATTTCTTCCTGGTCCTGCTTTATATCCACCGCTCCATAGTGCCGAAGATCCACCACTATCCAAGTTAATCGCATTTTTTATTCCCATGGCTTGTAGTACTGTTGCCGTCTCTGCCACCGTCGCTCCATGAACAATTCCTATATAAGCGGTACTACCAGAGCTCCCCAAGAAGCTTCTATTGCCCTTTGCTCCCTCCTTTGGTTCACCAGTTCCACTAAATCTGGCCACACCATCCAAAACTAGCAGCGGCCTATTTGCAATTACACTATCAACTCCAGTGTCTCTTCCCCAGTCCTTGGACTCGCCAATAAACCTTGCCGAGTTTCCAGAAAAAACTGCAACCGGGACAGTGCTGTAAACATTATTATCTGAATTAAAATAAACTTTGTTTTTATTCATTACCAGAACATCAAAAGTATTTTTCTTGCTAGCGCAGTCTGGGTAAGAATCGGGGCAAAAATAAGTTCCATTTATTCCTGCATAAGCTCCACTCCTGCTGACATAAGTAGCCAGAGGCAGTACCGGGCAATCGTTTGTACAAGTTCCGTCAGATGCTGTGTCCACAATAACCTTAGTGCTATTCAAGTCAGCTGCAATAATATCTACCAGGTAAGAGTTGGCTCCCACAGTCACTTTTTGTCTACTAAATCCGGAATTTGGAGCTTCATTCTTTTCTACGGTGTTTGCTGGAATCTTTACTGCAGTTGCAAGTTTGGCTAGTTCCTTCTCAATGTCAGTTTTAAACTTTGCGCTCAAGCTGGCATGTTTTTCTAAGTTATCTTTTTCCAGTGCTTCCAGAATACTGGCAAAAGAGCTATCGAGAGCTGCGGTTTTACTTGTCAGTTCTTTTAGTTCTAGTAATTTTTTATAATTCTCGAGAGTATTTTTGTAGGCACTTTTCAAACCATTTATCTCTTTCAAAACTCCATTATTAGTTTTTCGAAGATCTTCGTTGTTGAGTTTCTCAATTTCAGCGGACAAACTCGCCACAATATTATCCGATTTTTGCTTTTCGCCACTAAGATTGATCTCCAGGTTAGAAAGTTGCAAATTTTTGGTTTTCAAAATTTCCAATCCTTTCCAAAAAACAAACCCCAAACCGATAAATACTATTACCAGAAATACCACTCCAATAACAATCTGGATCTTGGGTTTTTGAGTTCTTGATTTCTCGAGTTCTTTACTATTCATATCTAATAGCATCAATAGGGGACAGGTCGGCTGCCTTTTTTGCAGGAAACACTCCAAAAATTATGCCAATTGCGGATGAAGTCCCAAGGGCCAAGGCAATAGACTGCCAGCTAATGTAAGCAGGAAAAATACTTTGAATTGCTAAAACAATTATTTCAGCAATTAAAAGTCCCAGAGCCCCTCCAAAAACAGAAAGTACAACAGCTTCAGCCAAAAACTGGGACAAAATATCGTTTCTTCTAGCTCCAAGTGCTCTCCTTACCCCAATCTCCTTGATACGCTCACTCACCGTAACATACATAATATTCAAAATTCCTATTCCACCAACCACCAGAGAAATTGCTGCAATCGAAACCAAAACCACATTCAAAATACTAAATATCGAGCCAATGGCAGCCAATATTTCCGTGGACTCAATTACCGAAAACTCGTCCTCTTTATACCTCTTCAACATGTCCACCTTAAGTGCTTCCTTCAAAGCAGGTACATCTTTTTCCGATTTTGCCTTTGCCATAATCTGGATAAATTTCTTATCAGTGTTAAAAATATAACCAGTTTTGTAAGGCATATAAATAAACGAATCAAAGTCTGGCCCTCCCAAACCTCCACCACCCTTAGACTCAATTACTCCAATAACTTTAAATGACTGACCTTCTATTCTTATTTTCTTACCTACAGCCAGACTTGCGGTCCCAAACAAATTTTCCGCAATTTTGGGGCCAATTGATACAACTTTGTTTCTTGCCGAGTTATCTGCTTCGGTAAACAAAGTTCCATAGCTAGCCTTTAAGCCACGTCCAGAAAATATCTCTGCTGCGGTGGCATATATTGTCGCGTACTCTGTTTTTCCTTCGGCTTCTGTCTTTGCAGATTTAGAATAAATTGGTACCACCATTTCTGCTCCATTAACTCTTTTAAGGTTAACCACGTCTCGTTCATCAAAGACCGGCCCTGTCATGCTTCCAGGTCCACTAGAAAAACCTCCACCTTTACCAAACACACTTCCAGGCATTATATAAACCAAATTAGTTCCCAAGCTTTCAAATTGTTGTTTGATATAAATAGAAAGTCCTGCACCAGCTGCCATAAGTAGCACTACCGACAAGACTCCAATGACAATTCCCAGAGAAGTCAAAAAAGTTCTACCTTTGTTTTTGCCAAAGTCAGTAATTGCCGAACGAATTATGTTTATAAAGTAATTCATTTCTCCACCTCCCCATCCTTTATTTTTATTTGTCGTTTTGTTTTTTGGGCAACATCGGGCTCGTGGGTGACCACCAAAATTGTGATCCCTTCATCATTTAGTTCTCCGAAAAGTTTCATAATTTCGTCACCTGTTTTTGTGTCCAGGTTACCTGTGGGCTCATCAGCAAGAATTAGACTAGGCTTCATGATTAGTGATCTAGCTATGGCCACTCTTTGCTGTTGACCACCAGAAATTCTGTTCGGGAACGAGTCTTTTTTGGACAAAATTCCAAATCTCTCCATCAGGTACTCAGCTCTTTCTTCGGGGTCATAGTCAAACTTTCTTCTGGCATAGCCAATAGGAAGCATGATATTTTCTTTTATTGTCAGTTTATTTATCAAATTGAACTGTTGAAAAACAAATCCCACAAACTCACTTCTCAGAGTAGAAGTATCATCATCGTTTAGCTTAGAAATATCTTTACCATTTATTATCACTTGTCCTGTACTGGGTTTATCCAGCAGGCCAATTACATGCATCAAGGTAGACTTTCCTGATCCAGAAGGTCCCACAAGAGCTACATACTCGCCTTCGGTTATTTTTATATTTATATCTTTAAGGGCAGTGAAGATAGTACCATCTCCAAGCAGATACTCTTTGCCTACATTGACAAGATCAATTACTGTAGAGGACTTCATTTTCTTGCAAACCAGAAATTATTTCTATAGATCCATCGATGTTAGCTCCAATTGTCACTTCTCTCTTTTCCTGTTTGTTATTTTTCATTACTGTAACAAAATTTTTATTATTTTCTTTAATTACATAAGCAGAAGGAATAGCTACAACATCTTTAACTTCTTTAAAGACAAACTCCACGTCTCCAGTCATTCCTAGCCGAATGTCCCCAGAATCAGTTCCTTCTTTATCCATAATAATTTTTAGTTCATAAACCGTTCCTGTTTCACCTGACTTTGGGGTAAAAGCAATAGACTCAACAGTAGCTCCAAATTTATGGTCAGAGAAAGAATCCATGGTGATATAACCTTTTTGTCCCACTTTAAACTTTGTCACCTCAGACTGGTCAGCTAGAGCAGAAAAATATAGAGAATTAGGGTTTGTTACTTCAAAGGTTGCAGTGGATGGGGTAATATTTTGTCCGGCAACGGGCGAATCTACTTTTGTCACCAGTCCTGCAATAGGAGTGTATAAACTCGCAAACTTAAGAGACAAGTCTCTGGCCTCTACAGCGAGTACTGAATTGTTCAAGTCCATTTGTTCTTTAGATAAAGTTCGTTTTATTGCTTCGCGAGCTACGTCAGTCATTCCATTTGTTTCCCAATCTTTGTTGTCGCTGTGAGTTTGTTCAAAGTCAGCTCTGGTTTTACTATAGTTATTAAGTAGTTGGTTCATGGAGTTTTGTAGTTCGCGCTTATCCAGGCTGGCTATAGTTTGGTATTTTTTTACAGTGTCACCTTCTTTTACGCCCACCCAGGTAAGTAGGCCCGAAGTTTGAAACTTTAGAGAAACTTTTTCCTTAGCATCAATCTCACCAGCAATAGTTAGAGAGTCTACTAAATCTTTTTTTGTTACGGTATATGTTTTTTCTTTAAGATCCTTAGCCTTTTTACTTTCTACATTTCTATACCAAAGTCCACCGACAACAATGCCAATCAAAATTATCCACCAATATTTTTTCAGCCACCCAAAAACAGCACTCATACCCATAATTGTAACTCATGCGGATATAATTTGGCTATGTCAGAGGTAAAAAAAGAAGAAATTTCCACAGGTCACAAATTGGCAATTTATTTATTTGCCTTTATTTCTATTGCTTTAGCCATCTATTACGCAAGTCTTTATATTCCAGAACCAGAAGGAGATGTAAAGTCTTTCCAGGCTCCAGACATCATGATTCCAACACCTTTCGAGGAAATAAGACTAGATGATGAATCTTCAACTGATTCTGGTATCACCATTCTCACTCAAGACGCCACCCCCTCAACAAGCTCTTCATCTTAAAATTTTAAGTTAAAATAAATCATGTTTAACGACTTAAAAGACAAAGTAATACTAATTACCGGATCATCACAGGGGATTGGGTTTGCCACAGCAAAACTCTTAAAGACTTTAGGTGCCAAAGTAATCTTAAACGGCAGAACAAAAGAGACCTTGGAAAATTCAGCCAAAGAAATAAACGCTGATGATTTTTATGTTTGCGATGTTTCCCAAGCCGATGAGACAAAAACCATGATCGAAACTATTATTGCTAAGCACAGCAGAATAGATTGTTTGGTAAATAATGCCGGTGGCGGAGGATGGGCCTCAATTCAAAATGAAGACTCTGAATGGCAAAAATCATTTGACCTAGACATCATGGGTGCCGTCCATGCTTGTAGATATGTACTTCCTCAAATGGAAATACAAAAATCAGGGGTAGTAGTAAACACCTGTTCTATGTGGGGTGAAGCGAGTATGGCAAAACCTACCATAGCTAGTTACAGTGTTTCAAAAGCAGCCCTTTCAAAGTTAACAGAAAACTTGGCACAGCAATATGCTCCAAATATCAGAGTTAACGGGGTAGCTCCAGGCTGGACAAAAACAAAAATGTTGCTAGATGATTTTGATGCTGATGGAATTAAATTTATGGAAAGAAATTTACTTTTAGGTAGATTGGCCGAGCCAGAAGAAATCGCCAAAGTAATAATTTTCCTCCTAAGCGACATTAGCTCTTATATAGTAGGGCAAATAATTACCGCCGATGGCGGATATCTTCTCAAAAGAGACAATATCGATAACTGATAAGATATAGGCATGATCTCTGATTCTGAGCTAAATATTCCGTCCATCCAGGCTAGGCTTTCTGGCATAACCAGCAAAATCGACGTCGAAGCTCTCAAACACCGCCAGCACGATCTAGAATACGAGTCTGGCCAGCCTGAGTTTTGGCAAAACGAGGACAAGGCCAAGTCCGTCATGTCCGAGATCAGCTCCCTCCGAGAAACTGTCGAGTCAGTAGAAAAGATAGTTTCAGACTTTAACTCCCTTCAGGAACTTATTACCTTAGCCAGAGACACCGAAGACGAAAGCTTGGACAAAGAAATAATAATCCTCAAACAAGTAATAGATAAGCGACTAGAACAAATTGAAGTAATAACCTATTTGTCAGGAAAATACGATCCTTCCGACGCCATACTATCCATTAGGGCAGGGCAGGGCGGTACCGAGGCTATGGACTGGGCCAGTATGTTGAGCCGTATGTATACAAGGTTTTTTGAAAAAAGAGGTTGGAGTTTTGAAACCATCGAATACTCAGCTGGTGAAGAGGCGGGTCTCAAAACTATTTCTTATATCGTTCACGGACGCTTTGCATTTGGATACTTAAAGAGAGAAAAGGGCACCCACCGTCTGGTTCGCCAATCCCCATTTAACGCCGACAAGCTGAGGCAAACTTCTTTTGCTGGAGTAGAAATAATTCCAGTTATGCCAGAGGAAGCAGAAATAGAAATAAAAGATGAAGACATTGAGTTTGACGCCAGCAGGTCAGGTGGTGCAGGTGGCCAAAATGTAAACAAAGTTAGTACTGCCGTGCGCATTAAACATCTTCCTACCGGCATAGTTGTAGAATGCCAAACACAGCGATACCAAGCCCAAAACAGAAAAATTGCTATGCAAATGTTGCAAGGTAAACTTTGGGAAATTCAAGAACAAAAGAGGTTAGAAGAACTAAACAAAATAAAAGGAGAAACTACTCAAGCCAGTTGGGGAACCCAAATACGTAATTATGTTTTGCATCCTTATAAACTAGTAAAAGACACCAGAACCGAATACGAGTCCAGCAATCCAGACTCAGTGTTAGATGGCAACTTGGATGACTTCATTGAAGCCGAACTAAAATTCTTCGCAGCAAATTCAATATCTTGAGTTCTTGATTCCTAGAGTTCTTGAGTTCTTATCTATATCTTTGGTACACTAGATATATGGAAATAAAAATGATTAATCCCGACAAGCCAGTTTCTGCAAGCACTATCAAAAATACCAAGCCCGCCTTCACTGAAGAAATCAATCCAACTACTCCAAAAATGACCAATAAATTTGTTCTCCCTATTAGTTTCATTCTTGTCATTGCTTTAGGTGCTTATTCTGGAGCTATGCTCAAAAGTTCTATGGCTACAAAAGGTGGCTCGGTTTCTCCTGAACTTTCTGGCATTCAAGCAGATGTTCCAGAATCTGGCGTTAAGGTCGGCGACATTTTTGGTTCAGCGAATGAAAAATCCTTCAATACTTCTGCCACTGGTGTAATCGACAAAGGTGGTATCAACGGCGAGGGTACTCACAAGCTAGTCCGTCCAGGCGGAATTTCTCAAACAGCATACTTAACTAGTTCTGTAATAGATCTTGATTCTCTTGTAGGTCACCAAGTAACCGTTTGGGGAGAAACCTTCAAGGGTCAAAAGGCTGGCTGGCTTATGGATGTCGGTCGCGCAAAAGTTGAAACTTTAAATGCTCCGTTACCAAAATAGCATCCAAATAAATTGATTGAATTTGTAAATGTCTCAAAATCATATCCCAATGGCGACATTGTTATTGATGATCT
>CAYTOI010000016.1:0-17285 GCA_964439805.1 uncultured Pseudomonadales bacterium
TTTATATCTTTCTGCTTGTTGTAGCAATCGCCATTGGAATGGCAATTGGGGTTTACCTCCCAAACCTCTCGTCAATGGACTCAACACCAGAAGAAAGCTCAACCGATCCAACAGCGCCCGTTCCAACTAATACCACGCCGACAGACCTCAGTTCCAATAACTAACCGCCCTTGGCGGCATCCGAACTTTTAAAACTCAAGGAGAATTTTATGATCACAGCCACAGATTTTTTGATACACGTACTTGTATGTTTTACAGCGGGATACGCTCTAGCTAAAAGTAGAAATTTCACACTTGCCACACTCATTGTATTTTGCTCAACTTATTTTGTTTTCACAAATGACATTTACAAGGCTATTGCCGAAACTCCCAGCTCCATTATGTACTTAAGCGCTATTCTTGCGCTTGAGGCGATGGGTATAGTTATTGGAAAAAAATCCCCGGATCATTGGGAATGGGAACTCGAAGATAATTCAAAAATACCTACAGAAGTACCCACAGAAGTACCGCAAAACTAACCGCCCATTTGCAACATCCGATCTTTTACAAACAGGAGAATTTTATGTCGGAACTAATCACAGTTGAAAACGCAGATATTCTTGCATTTCTGGGAAAAAACGCCATTTTGATCATCCTCTGCACCATTGCCTGGGTTATGGTAGTTTTTCAGTTCACAGAAACGACAGGATTAATAAATATCGATAAACAAAAAATTACTGGTGCGAGAATCAATTCCGCAATTACATTTATCATCTGGATCGTATTTTATTTATTGCTCCCAGAAGTATCAAAGACCTTAAATATTGACTCAAAAACTTGGAATTTCTTAATCGATGCAGCCTTTCCAAGTCTTACCATCATAGCGTTTATCTTCTTCACTCTAAGCTTGGTTGACATTTACATTGAATTTAAGAAAAATAACAATTTGCTAACGCAAATATTATTTATATTTATACTTATGTTACCCTTGGCTATAACCAAGTTCTACTACTTATCGTTAATTCAGCTAAACAGTATCCGATAAAACAAATACAAACCTCACCCCTGACGACCTCGGGGGTGAATTTTTAATTTAGGAGGCAAAATGTTTTACGATATTCTTTCGAATATTAAGGTTGCATGGACAATGATGTTTTTGCTCACCTTAGCTGCAATTCTGTACGCAAAATTTAGTAAAAAGGAACTATTTCAAAAACTCTTTGACACAGCCTTTTATTACTCACAAGCTTTAACTGTAATTCTTTTTGTCTTTCCATCCTTTGGAATTTACTCTGAGCACTTTCGCGACTTTTTGCCATTTATAGCCACCTGCTGCGGATTGCTTTTTCTTTGTTTTACCATCATGTCTCACCTTCTCAATGAATCAGGAAAAAGATCTCAGTCAATTATTCTAATACTGCTTGCCATCTTTTTTCTTTTCGACATGATAACTACACTCTTTTTATAAAACAAAACCACGCCTTGAGGCGTGGTTTTTTTACCACAAAAAAGCCCGGCTCATCGCCGGACCTTATTACCCAATCAACATTGGCAGCAACAAGCAGCTGCCAATGATTAGCAAAAAAAATACAACCCCCAACAAGAATTTGTCAAAGTCGACAGACATATTAGCCTCCGATTTTTAATTAAAAAAAGATGAACCAAACTTGCACCGCGCCAAGCACGGCCATTACAAAAATCACTTTCCTGAGACTCAATTTCAACTCAAAAAAATGATAGGCATTCTTAACAACTGCCAAATTACCCAAACCAGCCAAAAATAAAAACAGGTAATAAAAGGCAGCAAGACCAGCAGTTTTGGCTTTGCTGTCAATAAACGAGTAATTTGCCGCCATTGCTGTGGTTTCGGCATTTACATAATGCCATGCATAAGCGGCTGCAAAAGTCATACCAACCGCAAAAAATAGAGACATGTAAAGCCACTCTCTGTAGATTCTCTTCATTTCACTTTCCTCCAATTTTAAAAATAATTACAACGACAACATATACTGGACTAAAGAGAACCAGGAATACTATTATCTTTCTCTCCAGCCCCTTCATAAGTTTTTTCAAGGTTCTCCTCCTCCAGTGGATTTTTCGTGCTCAATCTATCCTGTAATATATCACAAAACTTGCGTAAAAGCAATATTTCTGCCATATTAAACTCAGATGAACAACTCCGAACAAGTGCTCCGTAGCCTCCTACCCATGCTCCTAGTCCTTATCGTCCTCATTGTAGGCGTGGTAGTTATGCCTACCATCACAGCAGATCCTCGCTCTCGAGCCTCAGAGCCGAAAAAAGTCATCGTTACCCCTAGTGCCATCATCACTCCAAAAACCAAAGCTCCCGAAATAGCCTGCTCTGATCTGTACTCACCAGTTTGCGACCCAGCCACAAACACCACCTATTCAAACGCATGTGAGGCAGGCTTAGCCAAAGTCATCAAGACTATTGCTGGCGAGTGCCAAAAGCCATCTCAGATATCACTCCCCATCTCAAACTAAGGATAAGCATTTCAATGCTAAAATAATCCCAAGCGTCCCCTAAAATTTTGTATGCAAAGGAGAAAAACACATGGGTTTCTTTTTCTGGATAGGCCTTCTAGTTTTTGTTGCTTTCAAAGCCCAGTCTGAAGCAAAAAACCGCAAACCAATTACTTTTTTCGAAAAAGAGTCACTCAACCAGAATCGCTTTTGGTCGTTCATTGTCTTTTTGTTCCTCGGCTACGCCAGCCTTTTCTACGGCGTCGGCCTCCCCACCACCGGAACAAGCGCCCTAGCCATTCTTTCCAGCTCAATTACAGTCTTCTTGATCACTTATTTTCTGGAAAAATCCAACTCCAATCCTACCAAATAGCATCTCGTTCCACCCCGCCGCAAGGCGGGTTTTTGTTTTTTAAACAAAAAAATCCCGTCCAAGGCAGAGCCTCAAACGGGATAGTGCAAAACTATCTACCATTCCACCAACGGTCAACTGAAATCGCCAAAAGACATCCCAAGAAAGAAAAAACAAAGATCCCGACGCCATATCCCCAATAGCGGGAAATGAATCGCATGATGCCATAACTACGCTCGCCATCAAAAAGTGATCCCAAAATCTGCAAGGCAGCAATAATCACAATCGCAACCAAAACCAAAATCAACGCGTACTCAACCAAACCCTGACCTTTTTCTTTAGGCGCAAACAACATGTTAAACAGCTCCTTATACCTCAAGATAATTACCCCCATATTTTACATCATCCTGCCTATAATATTCAACCACACCCTCCTCACGGCGGGATTTTTTATGTTAAAATACACCTACCTCGCTATGTCGAGGGAGCTTACTCAAAAAGAGTCGCGAAACAGATCATTCTACTAACTAATACATCAAATCTGTTCTCAAACCTCCTTTTTGTGTCAGTTATTTATTAGAAAACTTATTGCATTTGGTGCAGAGTTGAAATAAATTCGCGCGCAGTCATGTCCATGCGATCCCGATGTATTGCATCGGGAGAGACAGGTACGCGCGAGCACGAATTTATGAAGCTCGAACCTAAAAATGCAATAAAAACATATTATTTATAAAAAAACATGGCAAAAAAAGTCAAGGTCATCCTAAAACTCAACCTGCCTGGTGGTACAGCCAACCCTGCTCCTCCAGTCGGTCCCGCTCTCGGTCAGCATGGTGTCAATATTATGGAGTTTATCCAGCAATATAACGCCAAAACAGCCGACATGAAAGGCCAAATCGTTCCGGCCTTAGTTACTATCTACGAAGACAGATCTTTCAAGTTTGAGCTCAAAACTCCTCCAGTCTCTGCTCTCATCAAACAAGTTCTAAATCTAAAACTAGGTTCAGGCGAACCAAACAAAAAGAAAGTTGGATCTATTACCAAAGCCCAAATCAAAGCTATTGCCGAGAAGAAACTAGCTGACATGAACACCAGTAACGTCGATTCCGCCGTCAAAATGGTCGAAGGTACCGCTAAATCAATGGGAATTAACATTGTTGAATAAATAATATGACAACCAAAGAAACCAAACCAAAGGCAGTAAGAATCGTCTGGAAAAACCTCTACAACGACCTTCCTACTCATGTAGCTGAAGCTCTCAGAACCGCTCGTATCAAGCCTGAGCAACTCATCACCAAAGAAGATGGTGAACTCATGGCTATCGAAGGCATCAAAGAAGAAGATGTCAACGCCATCCGCGCCATCTACACCTCCGAATCTGCTCCAGTAGCCACCAAAGTCGCCGAAGAGGAAGCTGTTGAAGAAGTCAAAGAAGAAATTAAAAAAGTCATCAAGGCCAAATCTCGTTCCAAAAAATACAAAGCTATGGCCAAAAAGGTCAAAAAGAATGAGCTTTACAGTATTGAAGACGGAATTAAGCTCTTGGCCGAACTCAGCAAGGCTACCAAGCTCAAAACAGTCGAACTTCACCTCAACATGAGAGACTCTGGAATCAAAGGCGAGCTCAAGCTCCCTCACTCCACAGGCAAGGAAGTTAAGATTGCCATTTTCTCCGACAAAGTCGCTGCTGACATCAACTCCGGAAAAATCGACTTCGACATCCTTTTGGCTACCCCCGCAGACATGCCAAAATTGGCCAAATTCGCCCGCATCCTTGGACCTAAGGGAGTAATGCCAAATCCTAGATCTGGAACCATTACAGACAATCCTGAGAAGCGAGCCGAAGAACTCTCTTCTGGCGGAACCCTTCCATACAAGACCGAAGCCAAGTTCCCTATCATTCACTTAAATCTTGGTTCCATAAACCAAAACAACAGTGACTTAGCTGAGAACATCGCTGAAGCTCTTAGAAGTATCGGTGTCACCAAAATCAAAAACGCTTACCTCTCCTGCACCCACACCCCAAGTGTCAAATTGAGCATCGGCACAATTTAAAAACCGCCTCAAGCCAAGAAAAAATCCCCCGAACTTCGGGGGATTTTTTTTAATCCTTCAGCTTACAAACAAAATACATTAAGGGGAAATTATCTCCTTTAGTCGATTTTGATATACCTATTCTAAACACGTAACACGTACTTTCTTGAGTAGCAAAAATAAAAGCACCTTCTTTCGGAACTATTTCCAAAAAGATCTGAGAATGAATTTCCTCTTTGGTGAACTCCAAAGACAAGGCACGATTAACTTTAACCCTTTCAACTCTCCAAAGCTCATTTCTGTGCGTAAACACGCCACTAACTACAATCTTTCCTGCCCAAAACGTATCCCAATCCGTGGTTTCTAAGCCCTTTATCTTCTTGAGATTCACTTCGGTCATCTTGCCACCTTGAAAATCAAAGCGGAACCTTAGCGCTTCTTCAGTGGCAAACTCAACAAAGCTCCCATCTTCCACCCAAGGAGCAATGGCCGCCAGCATAATGTCACTGTCGCCAAGGCTAAGTCCATTAAAGGTGAGCTTTACGATATTCCCAAATTCATCAAACTCAGGTTCCCACCACCAATGTCTCAACACGTCTTCCAAGGTAGTCAAGTTCTCAAAATCATACCGCCTTTTACCATCTTTCATTTTATATTTCATAAACTCAAAATGATTATCAGGCACAAGATCTAGATTTCTTTCCTTACCAGGCAATCTCATCACAGCTTTCAAGGCAGATGACTTGTTTTTTGCCAAAATCTTAAACCCAGTTCTCAACTGCATTATCAAAACACTCATATTACGCTCCTTAAAGCCAATTTTATATATTATTCAGGTTCTTTATATCCCATATTATACGTTAGTTTTGTATAATACGCTCCATGAGCGCAGAATCAAGAGCCGAAAAAATCCTCCAAGCCACCTATGGCTACATCCCCACGCCTACAGAAGGTGAAAATGTGTCCTACGAACAAATAATTGACTCAGGCAGAT
Source organism: uncultured Pseudomonadales bacterium (assembly GCA_964439805.1). Classification (GTDB taxonomy): domain Bacteria; phylum Patescibacteriota; class Microgenomatia; order UBA1400; family MFAQ01; genus MFAQ01. Next base: position 5,844 of record CAYTOI010000016.1, read on the forward strand.
TCCAAGAGCAGCAGCTCAAAAGAGATATCCTCAGGCTCGCCAAATCAGCCGAGCTGACGGAAGATGCCGAAATGGCGCAAATAGTCCTAGCCAAGTGGAACGAGCTTTACCCTGACAACTGCCATTCTAGCCTTAGACTTCTCATGGGCGTAGAAGACGAGTAATTTTTGCCAAGAAAAAAGACGGCATCGCACGCCGTCTTTTTTTTAACCACCGAATAATTTTTCGATGATCATGTTTTTGATTGGTTCGAGGTAGGGGTTGACCCAAATCAAAAACCCCAATGCACAGATAAATATCGCTATTTTTTTCATCTTCTTCTCCTTTTATCTCCCGCTTATGGCGGGGCAAAAAAACAGAATTTCAATTGTTCCTATCCTACCACACCCCTCCCCATTTGTCAATACTATAGGTCTCGTCATTGCGAATCTCGGTACTCCGAGCTGTGGCAATCCAGTGCACCAATTAGCCTCAACCCAACCCCTTTTTGCCAGAAAAAAGGCGGGGTCATAGACCCCGCCAAGCAAAACTAACACTAAAACGGTAAATTAAACGGAAATGCTGGATTACCCTTAAGAATTACAACAGTAATAGCGGTAAACCACAACGCACCAGCTAGTAAGTCGTATGGGACAAAGCGCTTAGATTGAACACCTCTACCAAAAGAAGTTCCCCCCTCTGCGTTTGTACTGGGCGCAGCATCAACATTCATAGTCATTTCTTTAGTTGCCCAATCAGTAGATGCATATCCCATGACTGCCATGTAGATGATAAACACAATATAGAAATACGTAGGATCAAACATCAAATAGCCAGAGGAAATACCTGCGACCAACGCAATGGCCAAATTAACAAAATTGCCTGAAAGTTCAAGAATCAAGAAAAGGATTCCGCCATTTAAATAGAAATTCTCAGGCAAAAAGCACGGATTTGGAACCCAATCCCAATAAACATGAGTCTTTGCCAAAGCCCAAAATATTAGCATAGTCATGTATACAGGACTAAAGTCTAATTTACTAAAAATTCTTCTTGCAAACACATTTCTAGTTCTATTTGTAACTGCAGACATTATCATGATCAAGTACGGAGCAAAGAACAAAAAGCCAATAAAGTATGTGCCTAAGGGCACGTTGCCCGCCATTAATGTTGACCATTTGTCCTTGTAAACATTAGCTGTGGACGACAAAACTACAGATACCAAAACAAATATTGCATCTGAAATATCACCACGAGAATTTGCTTCCAAAAACAACGGAACCAATATCAATAACGTAAAAAAGGCAATAACAGGAACTTTGTCAATTGGGGCACCAGTACTCAAAACTTCTTCATGGCCACCAGAAATTGGTCCCAAAAATGAAATAAAGAGAATAAACAAAATTGCCACCAATCCAATAGCAAAAATCTGCCAACGTTCCTTGATTTTACTCGTCACATCAAGTCCACCGCCAGAAGAAAAACTTGAGCCACTTTTAAAACGAGATGTCTTTGGAGAGGAAAATGTGTTGCTACTCTTATCCTTCTTTGGAAGCTTTGGCAAAGATATCGCGCTGGCTTTTTCTTTCAAACCATCCAACCACCCCTTCTTCTCAGGCTTGGCAGGTTCTGCTGCTGTCGCAGCTTCAGCCGCGTCAGTACTTGCATCTTCACGAACAATTGGCGGTCGAGACTGGACAAGACGAGACCGAGAAGCAGGCAAAACAGTCGGTGCACCAGAAACAGGCAAAACTTGTGGATCGTCAGCTTTAACGGGAGTACTAAAAGCTGGCTTCGTGCCTGCTGAGACCTGTGCCGGTAAAATGATCGTTGCTGGAGCTACTTTTAAAGCCTCATCGCGCTCAATTAGCAAGCGATCTAAGAGAGACACAATCTTGATATCTGTGACCAACTCTTTGATGAATCCAAATACAGTATGTAAATTCTCCGATTTGGATACCAAACGTATAACTTTCAACCGATGAGGAAACGGCATGGTCTCAAACGCAGACATAAATGCAGCCCTGAGATCATTTTTTAACTCAAATTTTACGGACCATTTCAAAAACAACTCATTAAACTCTTTTTGCATTTCATCCAATTCAGCCATAACAATCTCCTTATTTATTTTCTAAAAAAATTCGATATTAAGATTAAGTTTTTAAAGTAACACTTATGGGGTATATTCTAACACAAAGACGCCTTGTCAAGCCATAAAATTGCCTCCTATCACTAGGAGGCGTTCCAAACACAAACAATTAAGCCAAAACGTACACACCCTGCGTATAGTCGATCTTCACCGAGCCATTGCTCACAAGCTTGGCAACGAGAACATCAGCATGTTCAATCTTCTGGTCTTGTTTGCTCGCCCAGGCCAATAGTTCAGCAAAGCCCAACTTTCCCGCTTCCTTCTTAATTTTCTCCAAAATCTTATCTAAATCACTCATAGCACTCTCCTTGGAATATAAATTTGCTTACAGCCCATATTGTACCATCTTAAACGTAATACACTCTTGCCTATTCACGCTAGCCTATGCTATACTCACCCAAGTTCCAAGACTCTGGGCAATCACTAAGCCCCAGATAGAGCACCCCTCTACACGTCTTGCTACGTGATTTTTTTTGCGTAATCGCAATCCGCCTATGGCGGACAAAACAAAAATAACAACAAAAATAATATGCCAAACCAAAAAAACATACACCAACTCGCCCAAATAACCAAAAACTTGGCCGATTACTCCTCAGTAATTTTTACTGAATACGCTGGTCTCACAGTCACCGACCAAAACAATCTCCGAACCGAAGCTGACAAAAACGGTGGAACCTTCATGGTCGCCAAAAATAATTTAATCCGCATTGCTCTCAAGGAAAAATCCAAAGAAACTGCTGAGCAAGTGGACTCCGTTCTCAATGGACCTACCGCTGTCCTTTTTGGATCTGACCCTGTAGCCACTTCAAAAGTAATGTCCAAGTTCGTCGAAGACCACGAAAACATCAAAATCAAGTCCGCCATCATGGACGACAAGGTTGTCAGTCTTGCTGAAATCAAAGCCTACTCCAAGCTCCCAAGCAAAGATCAGCTCTTGGCTTCCCTCTTGGCTCAACTCCAAGCCCCAGCTCAAGCCTTGGTCCGACAGCTTTCTGCTCCTATCCAAAACTTTGTTTATGGCCTCGAAGCCCTCAAAGTTAAGTTATCTGCTTAGTCTCGTAAATTAATAATAATAAAAAAAACAAAATGACCGAAAAAGTAACCAAACTTGTCGACCTAGTCAGTGAGCTCTCCGTTTTGGAAGTTGCTGAACTAGTCAAGGCTCTAGAAGAAAAATTTGGTGTCTCCGCTGCTCCAGTAGCAGTCGCCGGTGTTGCAGCAGCAGCTGCCGCTCCAGTAGAAGAGAAGACCGAATTTGATGTTGTTATCACCGACGCCGGTGCCAACAAAATCGCAGTTATCAAAGCTGTCCGCGAAATCAAGACTGATCTTGGTTTAGTAGAAGCCAAAAACCTCGTAGAAAAAGCCCCTGCTACCGTAATGGAAGGTGCTAAGAAAGAGGACGCCGAAGCCGCCAAGAAGAAATTGGAAGAAGCTGGAGCAAAAGTTGAGTTGAAATAATTTCAACCAACAAAAGGAAAAGACCCCCGCCAAGGCGGGGGTCTTTTTTTTGTTTAACTATATATACGAAAGCTGAACTTCAGGAACAACTCCAAAATTCTGTTTTATCAATTCTGAAATTGCGTTTACTTCACCAATCCAACATTCGTTTCGAACGTAAATTTCAACGCGATGTCCAACCAACACACCATTGTCACCAGGCTCATCATAAACAGGAAAAACATGCAAACGAGCCAAAATTTTAACCTTTTTGCCAGTTACAACATCGACATTTTTGTATTCAGGTTTTTTGAACAATCCACCTGTACCTTCAACAGGGACCTTTTGATTCTCAGTCTGTACCAAAACCTTACAAATTGAAAACTTGCCACTTGCAGCATCAATACCCCAGGTTCGTGCGACAACACCTTCGTCATTGACATTAAGGGCCTCGTCTTCATTGTCATTAAATTGACAGGGAGCAGACCAGAAATCAGTTTCATCTTCGATAAATTTGGCAAGCTTAAGCAGCAACGGGATTTGAGTTTTACCCCCACCGTTAACAACCGGGAAATAAGAAACCTGACGGCGATCTCCATTCTCTCCAATGGTTGCATTTGGAGTTTGACAGTATCCACAAATTGAAACTTTTAATCCATTTTCAAAAACCAAATTACCACCGCACTGCACACACTTTAACGCTTTAACTTTAACCACAATGTCCTCCAATAAATTTCAAAGATTTGTTGTTTTACAACTTAACCCATATTATATCAGATGACCCTGTCAAGCCCAAAAATAATCCCCCGCACTAGGCGAGGGATTTTTTAATCTAAATCATTCTTTCAACTTAAAAGGTATGGTAGTGAACGCAGGTCAGATGATTTTTGTTTACGTACTCAACGCGCAAAGCAACATCTGGTCGTTTGATTAACACCATCAAGTTTTGCCGAGAGTTTAACCCGTTAAAACTAACAGCTTCAAGCAAATCAAAACAACCAGTTGCAATAGTGACTTTAGTTCTGTTCCTTAGCGATCGAGGAATTTCCACAAGCATCCCAGTCTTCAGTTTCACATCCGCGATAATGTACCCAGCCTGCTGATCAAGTAGCTTATGATATCTAACCAACAAAGATGGAACTGCCGCGTCGCCTTTGGCAATTAAAGAAACAGGAGCCTGGTCAACAATCAACTCATTTGGTACAAAATCTTCAAGTTCAAAACCACTATACTTCGGCAATGGCATAACAGAATCCTCCACAATGTAAATTTACTTGCTAAATCGTATTGTAGTCCTGCACACCCCCAATTTCAACCGCAAAACGCAACCGTCATTGCGAATCTTGTACTCAAGCTGTGGCAATCTACAACCTGTAATTTCTCTCAATATTTTATTGACTATCTACTTTCTTTCTGATAACTTGTATATCAGACATGGACAACCAAACAACCGCCCCAATCACCAAAACAAAAAACGTAGATCTTACTAATCTTCCTGACTTGCTAACAGTTTCCGAGGTCGCTACTCTTCTCCGTGTCTCCACTCTCACCATCAAGCGCTGGGGCAAAAGAGGCAAGCTTCCTGCCATCAGAATTAATTCCCGAGGTGATCGAAGATACAAAAAAGAATCCGTTCTCTGGATGCTAGGAATAAATCCAACCAGCTCAAACAGTTAAGTTTTTTTTAGGCTTTCCAAAAACACTAGCCAAGGAAATACAATTACCGCGTCAATCATTCTTCTCCACCTCCAAGGTTCCAACACAAGTCTCCACACCCATTTCAATCCATGAGACTGAAGCCACTCCGGGCTTTGCTTTAGTTTTCCTACATATTCATCGAGAGTTCCTCCATAACCCATTGCCACTTTCACTGTCAAATTTTCTTTATGTGACTCTATCCATTTTTCTTGAACTATTGGGTTGTACTGAACAAACAAGAAGTCCGGCTTAAAATTATTTATCTTCTCCACAACTCTTTTGTCTGTCTCCGGATCTGTACCTGCAACTTTTTCTCCTGAATCATATGCCACCTTGATACCTGGAAACCTTTCTAGAAGCATTTTAGAACCTTTCTCGGCTACATTATCCTTACCCCCGAGCAAAAATATTCTCCAATTATTCTTAACTGCATTTTCAGTGATTTTTTCAAACAACCAAACACCAGTAACCGACTCACCTATAGTTCCATTCAAAATTTTTCCTCCGACCTTCAACCCCTCCAATATTTTTCCTACCACACCTTGAGTTCTTGAGTTCTTGAGTTCTTGAGTTCTTCGGTTGTACTCAACTGCAGCCAATACCGAATTCCCATCTGGCGTCACCAAATCAGCTTTTCTTACAATTTTTGCAAACTCTCTGTCTCTAGTCCCATTCACCAAAAACATTCCGTAGGCAGTAACAATCATCTTGGGCTTTTTGATGTCAGTTTTAAACCATCCTTTAACCACCTCAAACGTTTCCTCTTTACTCAGTACATCTATAGGCAAACCCAAAACAATTTCTCTCATTCCTTCATTTTAACCCATCATTTGTCTGTCACTGCGCGTGTTCGCCTATGGCGAAAGAGGACACTACAACACAGAAAACAACTACGCACAAAATTATCACTCAACAATATAATCTGATAAACGAGCAAGTATCAAAAAAATATTGATAGATTGACAATGATCAAAATAATTATAAATAAAATATATGGTGTAAAACAAACAATAATACCCCAAAAAATCAGGTAGACATCAACAAACAGACAAAATTGGTCAAAATTTAGTAAAAAAACAATACTTTATAAGACTATTCATCATATCCCCTATATATTTGTAATAAAAATAATTTTTAACCATACTATATAAATCATTTTCAAAATATACATTAAAATATTTATACATTTCAGAACAATATCTGTATACATATTTTAAAGCTAAATAAAAATATTAATAAATATTTTACCTATCAAAATAAATAGATATAATATAAATCTATTAGCTGACCAATAGCACATTCAAAAACAATTAAAAATATTTGAAACGACATTATTTATATCCGATAACTGAATTTTTGTTTATATAGTCTGATACTGATTAAAAATCAAATTAAATGCCAAAAAAAGATAACCAAAATAATCATGCCTATCAAGATTCTTCAACAAATTTCCTACTCAAAACAAACATGCAAAAACAGACCAAACCTAGATGAAAAAAATCTAAGAAAAATAATAAAAAAATATATCTTTAATCAAGGTACATGAATCAAAAAATCCAAAATCACATAATAATTCCCAACTAGTCAGAAATATTTTTAAGAAATAAGCAAAAAAGCAATAAAACTAAGAAAAACTCCACATTTTGAGTTTTTTACTTTTGATTTTTGACTATTTTTACTCTTTATACCCCCACCCCCATACATATAAAAAAGAAAAAGAAATATTTTAAGAATAATAGTGCATACCCCATACCAGTACAAAAATATTAATGACAAGTTTTCCGTAGATACCCCCACACGAAAAATAAATATCGTGAAAACAAATCAGTCGCAAATCATAATATTTTATAGTCATTCCTCCGAATGCAGTAATCCATTAAATATCTCCGACTAAAAGTAAAAAATATTTCAAACAAAATGCAAATTTTCTCAAATATCATAAATTTATTGCAAACATTGTCTACCCTTTTCCAAAAAATATATAAAAACTCCGAATCCATACATTAAAAATATTTAGTATATTTACATCATTCAGTCCCAAAAATCACAGCTCTTTTTAATAAAAAACTAAGTAAGTTTTCAAAATCACAATTTTAAATATCTCCTAAAAAATTCTTCATAAATACGTCATCCCATAAAATTATTTCAATATTATTCAATTTGTATATAAAATTCAAATTAGCAATAAAAAAGCATGTCTGATAACATGCCAAAAAATACTTGATGAATTGGGAGAACTTACTTACTTCCTAATACTAGAGTTGTACAGCTCTATATTTTCCAATGCTATACCTATACCTTTTATTACACACCTATGTGCATCTTCCGCTACAAAAGCAGGAACTCCAGTTTCTTGTGTTATTAGTCTATCAAACCCTCTCAAAGTAGCAGTACCTCCACTCATTACAATTCCCTTATCAATAATGTCCGATGACAGCTCAGGAGGCACTTCTTCCATTACTTGGCGTAACATACCAATAATCTTTCCCAAAGGCTCTCTGATGGCCTCGTAGACGTCAGTTGAACTCAAAGTAAACTGTCTAGGCAGTCCAGTAATACTATCTCTACCTGTAACTTCCATATGCTCTTCCCTAGTAATGGGAATAGCGGAACCAATTTGAATTTTTATATTTTCAGCGGTCGCCTCTCCAATTACTAAGTTATGTTTTCTTCTGATATATTTTGCAATAGATTCATCTATTTTATTTCCCGCTACTCTGACACTTTTATATGTCACCACACCTCCCAAAGAAATAACAGCCGCCTCGGCAGATCCACCCCCCATATCCAAAATCATATTTCCAGAAGCTTCTGCAATGGGAATGCCCGCTCCAATGGCTGCTACTAGTGGCTCCTCTATAAGGTAAGCGTTTCTCGCCCCACTCTCTAGCGTGGCACCAAGAACAGCCCGTCGCTCTACTTGAGTCACTCCTGCAGGAACGCAAACCATTACTTCAGGGCGAAACAAGCTATTCGCTCCTACTCTACGCAAAAAATATCTCATCATTGCTTCTGTGACTGCGTAGTCCGCAATCACTCCATCTTTCATTGGTTTACTGGCCTTAATGTTTCCAGGAGTTCTTCCAAGCATTTTCTGAGCTTCTCTACCAACAGCCAAAACTTTTCCATCTATAAGTGACACGGCGACTACAGTAGGCTCTTCCAAAACAATTCCTTCACCAGCGACATACACCAAACTGTTTGCAGTTCCCAAATCTATCCCAATTTTTTTGCTAAAACTAAATGCCATTGCCTCATTGTACCAATATCTTTCCCTACACAAAAGGTAACAATATATATCAATGGTACTCATCAAGCCACAAAAAACTCTTGGAATCCTCCAAGAGTTTTATTTAAACAAAAAACCTATTTATCCCTAAGATCATGGAATTCTTCGGTGACGATGAGGGTAAACGAAGTAAATACCCCGCCCATTTGCTCAAGAAGTTCATTAAGACGGCGAAAATCATATGAACGTTCAGTTCTGGGTCCCACCTGTATCGATATCGTAAACTCACCAGTTTTTGCCACATATCTCCCAGCATCATTGACATCTTCATCAAGTTCTCTGGCGGCAACAACCAGTTTTGAGAACAAGGCAGAGTACCGCTCCCTCACAAACTTACGATCGTCATTAAACTCAATATTTTTTATCACAATACCTCCGTAAAATTCGGTTTTACTTCAATACCACAAGCAGTTTTGGAGTTGGAATGTAGTAGGTGTCATTCCCGTACGTTTCCATCTGAAACCACCCCTCATCAGACATCTTATTCATTCTGCGAATAAATCTTAACTGAACTTCTTCAACAACTCCAATTCTTGTCAAAATTTCTTTCACAGCTTCACACCCAACGATCTTAATTCCATCATGAAAAATCGCTCTCAACACTTCAAAGTACCCTGCCGATAAACCATCAGGCTTTGCTGCTGGCAGTTTTCCATGGATAAAGTACTCGGACTTCACCCTACCTCGGGCTACACCAAGCGGGGTAACGAATAGTGGTAGAGCGTTTTCCGGATCGTTCTGACCAAGTTTGGCAGCGACCATCTCCATCATATTGCTGAGAATGACCTGACTGTCAAATCCAAATCCATCAAACAAGACCTCTCCGAAACAAAAACCGTTCAAGGTCCCGACAAACCTAGCAAATGGTAAAAATACTGATATTCTTTCAGTTGCAAAAACTGGCGCATTACCTCTTCCGCCATAATGACCAAAACCCTCAGTCATCCAAAGCGTTCCAACCAGGGGTCCATCGGTCTCGCTAACTGGCCAAACATTGATCACCACTTGAGCCTGTCCGTGGTCTAATGTAGTATGCATCTTCACAGACACCATACCATCAAGACTTGCTCCATCATGAACTCGCATAAAAACATACTTACTGATCTTGTCGCCGAGCCAAAAGGTTGTCAGACCATTATCAACTGATCTCTCGGTTTCCTGCAAACCATCGCCTCGATGGATGAGGTAAACACGTCTCCCTCCACGCATCTCTCGATTGATCTGCTTTATTAGCCAAACCAAACGATCGTGGTCAGTGAAGTCATTCTCCTTCATCCTTTCTGCCAACATAGTTCCAAGCGCAATTCGATTCATCAACACATCTTCCATAAAATGCTCCTTTTAAGTTATGAATGTATTCTTAGGCACGATTATACCACAATATAGGATAAAATCAACTACACCCTGCCATTCCTGCAAAGGAAGGCAAATACTTAGATATTAAAGGTAAATCCATCCAATTAATCCCAATTCTGTTAAAATAGATTTGTGACCAAAAACCCCAAAAAAAAGAGAATCATCGTTAACCTTGCGGCCATATCCTTCCTTATCATAGGCACGGCTATAGCCATAAAGTTTGCCAAAGGCTACCGACCCGACCTCCAGAACAAAAGTCTTCAAGGCACTGGCCTCCTTAGCCTCACTTCCTACCCCAAGTCAGCCAGAGTCATCATCAACGACAAGCTCACCACCGTCACCGACGACAAGCTCTACCTAGCCCCAGGTACATATAAAGTAGCTATCGAAAAGGATGGCTTCCACACTTGGACCAAAACCCTGCCCATCAAAACAGAACTTGTCACCTCCACCGACGCTCGCCTCTTCCCTATTATTACTTCTACCTCACCCCTCACCTTTTACCAAGTAAAAAAGGCAGCTCTTAATCCAGACGGTACCAAAATCGCCTACACCTTAGAAAACGCTCCTCAATCTACCAGTAATGGTCTGTATATTCACTCTCTCACCAGCAACTTGCTTGGCTCTAGCAACTTGCAAATCGCCGAAAACATTCTTGGACGCAATTTTGCCGACAGTACCCTCATCTGGTCTCCAGATAGCTCTCAAGTCCTCGCTATTTTTACCGAAAAAACCAAAACAGCCGAGAGAATCACTTCTGCCTTTCTTCTCTCCACCAAAGAAAAAAACTCAGTTAACGTTGCTGACGCAACCATTCGCCTCCCACTCATCATCTCCGAATGGCAAGATCAATACGCAAAACTAAATCTTCCTAGCCTAAACCTTTTCCCAGAATACATAAAAACAATCCTTACCAAGTATGCCACCAATGTTTTCTTCTCACCAGATAAAGAAAAGGTTATCTATACCCCAAAATCAAACCAGTCTTTACCAGCTAACGAAATCGGATCAGCATTACCAAATATCAACTCCACCCCAGACATCCGAAATCTTTCCAAGGGTCAAACTTACGTCTTCGATCTCAAAGAAGGAACCAACTACAAACTAAACTTGGCCAGCAACTCAGCTGAAGTTCAAAAACAATTGATTGTAAGCTCTTCAGCTACCCCTTCAGCCAGTATTGATTCACTCAAGCAGCTCAAGTCCCAAACCGAAAGTTATTTCGTCAGCAACTACACTTGGTACAGCAACTCCAGACAAATAATTGTCACCAACGACAACGGTATTAATATCGTCGACTACGATGGCGAAAACTTAATCAACATCAACCCCACTATGCCTCTAAGCAACTTTGCCATTCCTAGTTCAGACGGCACCAAGCTCGTTGCCCTTACAAACCTGAACCAAAAACCAAGTATCTTCAACCTCTTCTCGTTTGATCTCAAGTAGCTTTTCACTGTAAAATAGACTCAGGCTGATGTAGCTCAGACGGATAGAGCATCTCACTCCTAACGAGAAGGTCCCCAGTTCGACT
>CAYTOI010000017.1:0-16432 GCA_964439805.1 uncultured Pseudomonadales bacterium
GTAGCTCAGACGGATAGAGCATCTCACTCCTAACGAGAAGGTCCCCAGTTCGACTCTGGGCATCAGCACATTTCGGGGTGTAAGAGCTTGCTCGTTATCTTCTCGATAATTGTTTATTATCGAGATATCTTCCTGCGCTTCCTCTTATATCTGGCGCCGATAATAGCTACGCATTATCGTCTGGATATGGTGTAGTATCTTTTTAGTTCAAAATATTGCAGAATATCTTGAAGTACATTTCGGGGTGTGGTGTATCGGTAACATGCTTCGTTCGGAACGGAGAGACACGCAGTTCAATTCTGCGCACCCCGACTTTTTAAATCGCAAAAAGGCCGCCCACCGGGCGGCCTCAAAAAAAACAAATCTACTTACTTCGAAAATCACACTCCGGAGGCAATGAAAACAACTTTCGTTTACTAGCATCAAACTGCTCATAAGCAATCTCAGCCTTAAATGGTAGTATTATTGAATTTTTATAATCTTCAGTAGCAAATACAACCCTAACGGGGTTTACAAAACTACTTACCTTCGATTCATCTATATCGCCAAAAAGCTGACCATCATACTCAAACGAACCTTCCGTTAAGGAAAAGCAACCCAAAAAGGTAACTTCTTGGTACTTCTCGCCAACAGCTAAAACACTTGGATTGTCACCAGGATTTGGATAAACAGCATTTAAATCAATTTTGTCACCAAACTGTTTAGCAAACAAAATTGCACTTGCAACATCTCTGTACCAAACAGCATCTGAAATCTGACAAAAAGAATAATCACTGTCAATTTTTACCTGAACAGAAAAACTTTCAGCTAACCTACACGCCTCACTAGGAGTAAAATCTTCAGAGAAATTAAGTCCATAGTAGGTAGAATAAGTCGGATCGATGTTGGTTTCGGAGTAATAATCGTTTACATCATTCACAAAACCATACCAGGCTTCTTGGAAACCCAAGTCTTGCGGAGAGCCAAAAACTTTTTCAAAAGTTTTTTCTTTATTATAAAGAACTTGCCAATCCTTGGCCTCATTCCACTCTACCACGCCGAGATATCCGATTTGCAAAAAATCATCAGACTCTTCAGTCAAACCAAAAGAATTATGTTCAAATCCTTTGTAAACAGGTGCAGAATATATACTGATTTTAAAAACATTTCCATTGCTCAGATCTTCAAAAACTACATCATCATTGACAACCCCCGTCACCAGCAATTCCTTGCCAAGCAAATACTGCGAATCAACATAAGGAAGATCAGCCACTGTTCTGAATTCTTCAGATTGTCCAGAACCAACTGGTAACGTAACTTGATCAGAAGGTTGCACATCAGGAGCTACCGGCGCACAAGCAACCAGCAAAAACAAAAAAATCGACATCATTAACTTCTTTTTCATACAAAATTCTCCTTAATATAAATTTGAAAAGATCAGGCTCAATTAGTACCCCATAATTTTACCACAAAGGACACATTTGTGCGTATCTAGGCATAGAAAAGGCCGCCCATGCGGGCGGCCTTAAAAACCAAACTTCTTACTTTGTAAAATCACACTCCGTAGGTAAGCCGAACAAATAAAACTGATAATTCGAATCAACCCAAGAGCTATACTCGATGTTCGACTCGAACGGAATCACTTCTCCAAATGTTCCGCCACGAAACTCAAAAATAACTCCCACAGGTTTGATCTGAATATTGCCGTGGTCATCACCAGGTCCATAGTATTTACGACCTTGATATGTAAAGTAGTTTCGATTTCCATCTGAAAAGGAATATGGCACTACTTCAGCGCCTTCAACCGGGAAACATCCCACAAATTTCAATTCGTTTATGCTCTGACCAATTTCAATTTCAGTAGGCACATCGCTGTTATATGGAAATACGGGAATCAGTGAAAAAATCTGAGGCTGTTCACCTTCCAAAAACAAATACGAAGCAACACTCAACCTCCCCCAAGCATTCGACTCTTGGCAAAATGACAAACCGCCACCAATCTCTACTGCGTCTTTGTAGCCAGAAGCAGACCAGCACGCGCTTGATGGAGTAAATTCTCCATCAATGTCATACATCATCCAGTCTGGCATGGTCATGACATTTTTGTAATGATCAATCACTCTCTGGCGAAATAGCGGCCATTCTTTCATCATGGCGATATCCATCGAAGACCCCAAAATATTCTCGTAAGACTTATCAATACTCGTCAGGTCATAAATTTTTAAGTCCCCATTATCCCCAACGTACTTCAATACACCCTCCTTGCCTAAAGCCAATGCTCTATCAGACTGTACAGTAAAATCAAGATCATCACGTTCATAGCCAAGATATCTAATTGCAAAGAAGTTATCATTTTTAACTAAATACGAACTTTTTGTATGGGTGTCCAAAAGGCAAAAACTCTGACCATTTTCTACTGTCTTCACAAAAAGTTTTTTTCCTTCCAGTTCAGCAATACTGGTGAACTCAGATGGACAAGGTAGACCGATATCGGCGTATTGAGTGGAGTTAAGCGTTACCATCACTGCAGGCTGACCAGTGGCCAAAATAGGCACTGCAGGAACTGAAGTGGCAGATGTCTTAGAAGGATCACTACAAGCCAACAATACAAACGTACAAACTAACAGCAACAAAATTGTCTTTTTCATTCGAAATTCTCCTTGTATATAAATTTGAAAGGTTCTTAACCTCAATTAGTACCCCATAATTTTACCACAAAGGACACATTTATGCGTATCTAGCCACATAAAAGGCCGCCCACCGGGCGGCCTCAAAAAAACAACGAACTACTTCGAGAAATCACACTCAGGCGGCAAAGAATACAATTCCACTCTATATTTCGGATTAGAGTCTCTAAATATTTCCCAATAAACAATTGGAGCATTAAAAGACACAACCCTGCCCGACTCTCGCCCATCAGAGTCTCTAATTACCACTCCAACAGGTGAAAAGATCGTGTATCCATTTCCCATACTTGGACCATAAATCTGATAGTCCTTATAGTTTGAATACAAATAACCACCTTTGTCAGTTAAAACAGGATAGCAACCGACCAAAATAAAGCTGTCTTCATACAGCTTACCGATTTCCAAAGGAGTACCTGGTAAATCAATTCTGTTCGGAAATCTTGATGAAACAGAAAATTCATGGCCTGAGGTAGTTACAGACTCTCCAATAGTACCTGAATTGGTAAACATCCGGAAATCTCTACCCAATTCATAGGCGCCCTGATGCTCGCAAAAGGAAAACTGAGAGTCAATTTTTACCATCGCTGACCAAGCCCTAACAGATTCATCGCAGGCAAAACTTGGGGTAAAATCTTCAGAAAAATTTTCATGCTCAAGAAAAAATGGAATATTATCTATCTGCCTAGAAATGGAATAATCAATTCCCTCTTGGCGAAATTTCTGCCATACAGGAAGGAACTTTTTATCCATTTCTGAAGGATAAACATTGTCGAATGACATTATTTCGCTTTCAATTTCAACCCAATAGTCTTTATCCATTACGACAATACCTTCATCACCGACACGAAGATCAACATCTCTATGCGCGGTAAAACCATTTTCATCATACTCATACCCAACATACCAAATAGTAATATTGGTAACATCCTGAACAGAATATGACTCTCCAGTAACCTTGTCAGCAAAACAAATATAGTCACTTGTAATGACTTTCGTGATCACACCCTTCCCTTTCAAATCGGAAATTTTCGAAAGTGCATCGGGGCAAGTTTCACCCCAATCAGCATACTGGGTAGCGTTCGGCGTCATTTCCACAGCCGGCTTACCAGTAGCCAAAATGGGCGATGCTGGAACTTCTGTAGCCGTAGGTATCGCCTTAGACGGATCACTGCATGCCGATAACACAAACAGAGAAACAACTAACAACAAAATAATCTTTTTCATTCGAATATCTCCTTAATATGATGTTGGACATTCCGCTGCAAGAGCGGGAATGTGATAATAAATAATCGTCTGACGGTCTCCCTCATTCTCCACAAGGTAGAGATAGGAGTCAGGGTCAGCCAAGGTGTATGAATTACCTTCAGATCCTGAATACGAGATGCTATAAACTGGCACCAAAGACATCCCGCCTAAAGCACAAACGATTTCAGTAACTTCAACAGACTTGCTATTGGCAATTCCCAAAACAGTGCCGACTTTAATCTCGCCACCATCCAAATATTCTTTGGGGGCGTAGAGATATCCGTCATTTACCGCTTCAGGCTTTTCAGTAGAGTTAATTAGTTTATATTTACCCCTGGTGTTATTCTCATCTACATAATCAATATTACTTAGACCATGAGACAACACTTCAAACATTTCCAAATTTGGAGACGTTTCTTGATAATCAGGAATAACATCAGTCTGAATAAATATTATTTTTTGAATATCTTCGGGGGCAAATTGTGTCGCTCCAGCCGAAACAGTTTGATCATCATAAAAGTGCATAATCCCGGATAGGTTCATCAGAAGAAAAAGGCTGTCTGAACTGAGACCTCCACTGTTGGAATAATTCGTTTGTCCAAAAATGTCAGTAACCGGTTTAACCAAAACAACATATGCCTTTTCATAACAATAAGTTTCACCCTCTGACTGAAAATATAAATTCATCCACCCATATTCATCAATTTTGGCACCAACTACTACGATCTCTTTGTTATTAAAATTTTGAACGGAATTCTTGTCCAGATCGATGCAGCTTTCAGGCCTTCCATAAATTTGCATTGGTGTTGCATTGCGTACGTTCAAATCAATAATACTACCATCATCGTAAGTCTCAAATTCCAAAATACCTGAGCTTCCTATCAGCATATTTGCCCTTGAGTCAATAATGGGCATGGTATCCTGCCAGAGTTCATCATTCTCAATGATATCCTGAGAAAACCAGGGAAATGATGCAACCTCATCATTGAAGTTGTGGGCACAAACAGTCACTCCATCTACCTCAAAGGCATAAACAACTCCGTTGGAGTATGCACCCATGAAAGTCACTTCTTTGCCATCATAAGTGCGAGCAAAAGCTTCTTCTGTCATAACCCGATCACATGGTGAAGTCGAGCCATCCTTGAGCATGGGCAAAACCCCCTCCCAAGTCGGCACATCTTCCACAGGAACCTTTTGGGCTCCGCACGCAGTCAAAATCAAAACCATAACTAACAAAATCATCTTTTTCATTCGAAAAATCTCCTTTTTACTTTAAGTTTTAAACGTCCTAGGCACAATTACTACCCCATAATTTTACCACAAAGGACATGTTTACGCACTGTTAGACATAAAAAAAGACCTTGTCTCCAGCCTCAAGGCCAGACAACAAGGTCAAGTGCATACAAAATCTAACCTTCAGAATTTAAAACTATTAACTCTCTACCACTGAGCATGTTATATACGTTCAGGGCAGGCAATGCATTAAGCAGTGTAAGAATATTAGCTTCGGACTGCTCATCAACGTTTGATCCGGTAAAGTAAACAATGCCGCTGTAATAGGCGTTCAGAGTGCCAACAAAAACCTCTCCCCTGCGCAACATATAAAGCTTCTCTTGCTTCTCGTTCTCAGCAAAGATCACTTCCCAACCATTGCCCAAAGCCTCAAGTAGAACAACACTTGCCGTCTTTACAGTCCCAGAGCAACTCAAGCACTGATATAAATTTTCGTAAAATACCCAAAACATCAATCCACCGCCACATTTATGGCAACATTGCATAATTCACCTCCAAAAGTAGTTTAACGAGCAGTAAGTTTAAATTCTAACACGATAGACTAGTATTATTTACTAGCTTCCCACTCCATAGAATAGAGAATTTTATCTATTGCCATGTCGTAGTCCATTATCTCGTCCTTTTTAAACCAAATCTGAATCTCATTTTCTGCCTCATCTACAGTTCCAGAAGCGTGAACCAAGTTTCGGATAGCTCTGCCATCCAAATCAGAAATAAAATAAGAATCAATGGTGTAATCAGCGGTTATTGTTCCAATATCAGCTCCAAGTGGGTTTGTTGCACCTCGGATTTTACGAACGTGAGCAATAGCGTGAGCCCCTTCGATAATCATAACGAGTACTGGTCCACAAGAAAGATAGTTAACTAGCTTTTTCTGAATGTCTCGAGCAATTTCCATTGGGTCACTGGACCAATGCTTCTCGCCTTTTTCAGCATAAGTTGCCAAAGTTCTGTCTCCCAACAACTTCATTGCAGATTCTGGCTGATCATAATGCTTGGCTGCAATTTCTCTTGTTGGCCAAATCATTTTCATAGCAGAAATTTTTAAGCCCTTTTTCTCAAATCGAGAAACAATTTCCCCCATCAAGCCTCGCTGCACACCATCTGGCTTAATAATAACCAAAGATCTTTCGTGTAATTTTGTTCGTATAGACATCCATCTATTTTACCTCAATATCTTGAGTTTTAGATTTTTAGATTTTTTGAGTTTTAATACACCGCCTCGTAATGCTTAATACTTTCCAGTTCTAAATCTCTATCCAGCACCACCGCCACCACGTCCACCCTACACCCTCCGCCCCACTTACGAGACAAAAAATCAAAGACGGAGGAGTGCGACAAAAAATCGCGCGCAGTCATGTCCATACGATCCCGATGTATTGCGTCGGGAGAGTCAGGTACGCGCGAGCACGATTTTTGTGCGCTCTGAGTCTTGGGAATTTTTGTCTCAATAAATACTTCTCCCATCCTCTCCACCTGCCCCAGTTTCTTTTTATTTATCATTTCCTCTGGTTCTCCAAAATCATGCCCTATTTTTGTTTTTACTTCCACAAATATCAAAATATTCTTGTCGTAGCAAACTATATCTATCTCTCCATATCGAGTACGAAAATTGCGCTCTATTATCAAAAATCCTTTGTTTTGCAAAAATTCTACAGCCAAATCCTCCCCCTTATTTCCAGTCAATTTATTATTAGTCTTCATTATCTTGAGTTTTTGAGTCCTTGAGTTTTTTCCAAATATCAAAATAATTTAACCACAAAAAAAGGAGTCCTGAATTAACAGAACTCCTTGGCAGAACCTACTCCAATCTTATCTTCGTTATTTCGGATTGATATGTTCCATCTTCTCCGAATATTCTAAAAAGTTGATAACTACCTGGGAATGACCAACTTGCCTTGGTCGACTCCAGATGAACCACAAAATATGCAGTCTGCCTGGCTTTAACAATGCCGGACCAATGCATTGTGGCTCCATAACCATCGGCCTTAAAGTTATCAATTTCACCACTGGTTGGCACTTCGTACCTAACATGCCCGTTTGTGGCTCCTCTATCAAAATAGACATAAAGGTTCATGTCCACTGGCAAGTCAGAGGCCGACTCATTCTTCGCCACAATCACGACATCAAAGGGGACTTCTCCCATTTTTACAGATTCGGGGGAAATCGAAGACCAGTTCAGTTTTGGCTTAATAATCGAGATGGAATATCTTCCCATGAAGATCTCAGCCTTTTTGTCAAACAAGCTGAGGTACTTGACCTGTCCAACAGCCAAGCCTGCCCGCAACGTCACGGTGCAATTAAGTTGCGCCATGGGCCACAAGAGAGAAAGTTTAAACTTCCACTCATAGTGCAAAGTATTTTTGGATCCGTCTTTGCTACGCCACCCCCAAGAGCTATCTCGGCAAATTGCCGTTTTGACAATCGAAGAAGGGAACTCGAGCAGCAGTTTCTGCTCACCTAATTTCCACCCCAGCTTGTTTGCTGTAAGAAAAATCTCATAACTGGTTCCAGCCACCGCCGTACTTGGAGCAGCAATGCTCACGAGCACTTCCGATGCTTTCCCTTTGGCCGAAGCCGGGGCGAACGAAGACAGGATGAAAATCATAGCAAACGCAAAACCCATTATTTTTTTCATGTACTCACCTCACTTTTAGGATACTTACAGCCTCGATTCTACCACACTATGGGGCAACAATCAACCAATTTAGCCACAAAAAATGAGCCTCCGGGTTTCCCCATCGGCTCAAAACTTACGGTACTAATACCAAAAACGTCTTTTCCCCAACAAACTCAGAGTCTCCCCCACCCAGATCCCCGTGGTGGTGCACTCTTACTTGGATTTTGCACTCGACAGTATAAGGATCGGACACCCCAACTGGCTTTACCATGGGCAAAATGGTAACAAAGTAAAGATACTTAACGTACGTTATCTTTGCTCTACTCACCGACCCTGAAGGCAAATCCGACATCGGACAATTGCTCGAGATAGTCGGTTCAGAAACAAACTGACCAATTTTTGCAGAATAAAACTCAGGCTCATATATCAGAGTGTCACCTGCTTTAATTGGTAAATTATCCATTTTGCTTCTGATGTTCATCACGGCATAGGGCGCACCACTTCCTTCAGCAAAAACCACTGTGGAAGTTGCAACCTGTTTTTGAATAAAATTATCAAAAACATTTACAAGTTCAAATTCCCCCAAAGCCGAACCGGAAGCCGTCCCCAGCTTAAGGGTAAATGTCTTACCAGCAGGAATCGTTCCTTTCCAGTAGACAATAAATTTGTTTGGATTAAAAAACGGATCCACACTTACAACCCCACCATCAACAATCGGGTATTTTGAAGTGCCGTCTGTTGCCGCAAACATCATGTTTACCACGAAATCAAACGCAACATCAGTATTTGATGTGTTTGATGCATTTACAAAAAAATCAAAATCCCTTCCACCGTAAGTGACAGGGTTTGGTACATATGTAAACCACAAAAGTGGTTTTTCTATGACCACATTTTTTTGAGAAACAATCTTGCCCTTGAGATCAAAGATTGAAATCAGAGGGTAGGTGCCATAATCTGCGGGAAGTTTGACCCTGAAGATAACTTCAGACGTGGTCACGTTTCGCAGGCCCATTTTTTCTTTCCATAAGTAAACATAATTAGAACTAGTAAAGCTTTTAACCAGCTTTCCCGCCCCGGACACAATCATAGGCTCAACCCGAACTGTGGTTTTAGGAATATTAATATTCCAATAAACCAAAGGGCTATCAGAACCAGACGCTGTCAACTTTACGTCAACCATTCCATCTGGAACAACAACACCAAGCACCTCCACAGTAAGAACTGCGGTAGGAGGAGTAACAGGAGCGGCTCCAGCTGGCAAAGGCGTCGCTAGCATCATAACGGACAACAAAAACAAAATAATCAGATTTTTCATGTACTCACCTCGGATTTCAGAATATGTTACAACCTCGATTCTATCACACTATGGGGCAATAATCAACCCATTTAGCCACAAAAAAGAGCCTCCGGGTTTCCCCATCGGCTCAAAAATATCACCTATTCCTTCTCAGATATGGTCATGCTTTCGCCATCAATTACGACATTGAACATTTTTTCATTCAATTCTCTAAGCTTAAAACCGGCCAACCAATCGTCTCCAGGATCAAAAAAACCAAACGAGGTTGCAAAACCACCAGATCGTTCAACTACAGGTTCAGATTTTTTCATTGAGTCGCGTTTTCCAAACCAAATATCCGGTGGAAGAAGTGGATAGAATTTATATTCCACCCAACAAACAAATCTATCCCCAAGATAGTACAACTTCTTAACAAATTTTGTATAAGGTAACTTTACAAGCTCCACCCCACTTAATTCATTAAAGTTAACCAAATTAAAAACCGGTCTATTCTTATCATTCTCAACGTACAATGTAACCTCATCACCATTCCTTACGATCGTTCCTTTCCAAGCATAACCAAACTGATTCTCAACTGCAAAATTATCTGCACCTTTTGATCTTTCCCGAAAAAGTTCATGAAAGACAACACCGTCCATACTAATGTAAATTTTTGGAGCAATAACATTACTATCAATCGCTAGGTAGGTATCAAGCAGCGACTTGTAAAACAACAAATTATCTTTTTCTGCCATCTTTCTCTCCTCTATTTTTTATGTACCAAGCGAATTTTTTTGCCGTCTATTTCGACTTCATATTCTTTATGCTGCAACATCTCCAGTCTATAACCCTCAAATCCACAAGAGTGAACAGTAAGACTGCCAATTGATGTAACCAAAACATAACCATCAAAACCAATCACTTCGTATTCCTGGATATTATCAATTTCGCCATGGTAAAACTTTACCCCTTCACGATCAAAGTCATATCTGGCACCAGTGTAAAAAAGAAATGTTTCGTCTGGCAAAGAGAACAAGCCTTTTATTTCAGTAATGTGGGGCAATGGATGCTTTTCAAAATGCACAGGAGCATTTGTCGGTCGAAAAATCGGACGATGGGGAGAATCTTCTATTTCCAAAACAAAGGTGTTATTGACAAATTTAAATTTACCATTCCAATTAAAACCCTTGTGGGGACTCTCCACGCTATATGTAGTAACAATACTATTGGAACTACTGAAACCACCAACGTTTAACCGCCAAAAATTTTGACCGTCCCGACTGTAATAAACCATGTGCTTAGAACCAGCCATTGGATCAACTGCAAACCACTCACCTAAAAATGTTTTGTAAAACTTTGTTTTACTTTCCATCTTTCTTGCCTCCAGAACTTGGATTAAAAATTTTGTACACAATGGCGCAAAATGCTGCCACCGGTGCCAAAGAAATTACTGTAAGCCATTTTGCTGCAGCCTGTGAAATTTCACCAGTAGAATAGACAAAACTTATCAGGCCCAAAGCTATTGCAACAATAATCAAAACGCAAATTCCAGAAATAACAGTACCCAATGAGTAAAGCAATATTTCAAAATTATCTTGTATCTTACTGCTTACTTTCTTATCAGTCATCACGCCTCCAAAAAAACTAGATTAAATTGTAAATGTTTAACAATATAGGCTTAATTGTACCATATTTCGAGTTTTAGAGTTTTTGAACTTTGAGTTTTTAAAAAACCTTTTCCCTATACTGAAGAGCCTCACTCAAGTGCTCAGCCAATATAGCCTCAGAGCCAGCCAAATCAGCTATAGTCCTAGCCACCTTCAGCACTCGAAAATAAGCTCTGGCCGAGAGATCAAACTTCTCCATAGCTAGCCTCAGTACTCTCACCCCATCCACATCGAGCCTACAAAACTCCTTTACCTGCTTATTCTTCATCTGAGCATTGCAATATATTTTGTGTTTTGCGAGCCTCTCCCCTTGAATCCTTCTCGCTTTAACCACTTTTTCTCTTATTTCCACCGAACTTTCTCCTTTTTCTACTACACCAATAATCTTTTCAGTCTCTACTGCTGGCACATTCAGATGCAAATCAATTCTATCCAAAATAGGCCCACTTATCCGTCTCTTATACCTCTCTATCTCTCTCGTTGTACACTTGCAGTCCTTGGTCGGGTGACCCAAAAACCCACAAGGGCAAGGATTCACAGCCGCAATCAGCTGAAAATATGCCGGATAACAAATTCTCCCTGCCACCCGCGATATTTCCACACGACCATCTTCCATCGGCTGGCGCATAGCCTCAAGCACACTTCGTGGAAACTCCGCCATCTCATCCAAGAATAGCACTCCAAGGTGAGCCAAGCTCACTTCTCCAGGCAATGGCCTACTTCCTCCTCCAATTAGCCCAGCCAAACTAGTGGAGTGATGTGGAGAGCGAAATGGTCTACGACGCACTATAGCCTCCCCAGCCTCCATCAAACCAGACGCAGAATAGACTCTAGTCACCTCCATACTTTCCTCCTCGGTCATCGGTGGCATTATCCCCGGCAAAGCTCGAGAGAGCATTGTCTTACCCGATCCAGGTGGTCCAGACATCAGCATATTGTGCCCTCCTGCCGCGGCTACCATCAAGGCTCGCTTGGCAGACTCTTGCCCCACAATATCTGCCATATCAAAATCAGGCGTTGCCGACTCTACCAAACTTTTTACTTCAATTGTTTTCAATGGATTAATTTTTTTGTCCCCCAAAAAATGAGTTATTAGTTCTTTCAAGTTTCTCACCGGCATTACCTCTACACCAGCCACTACAGCTGCTTCGTTTGCCGACATCACCGACACAAATACTTTTTCTTTTTTCTCTTTCTTGGCAAACAAGGCTACCAACAAACTCCCCTTTGTATGCCTCACGCTGCCGTCCAATGACAACTCCCCATAAAACATACTTCCACTTGTATCTTTAACTTTATCTGTCTTGATTTCTTGTGTTCTTGAGTTCTCGAGTTCTTCCAAGTCCCCATTTGCCTCCAAAATCCCCACCGCAATTGCCAAGTCAAACGCCGATCCTTCTTTGGGAATATCTGCTGGAGCCAAATTGACAATAATTTTTTTCTGAGGAAAACTAAATCCACTGTTTACCATTGCTGTTTTTACTCTCTCTTTCGCTTCTCCCACGGCTTTATCAGCAAGACCAACAATACTAAAGCTAGGAAACCCTTTATCCGCCACATCTACCTCAACCTCCACCAAAAAACTTTCTAACCCTACGCAAGCCACACTCTCAATTCTTGCAAGCATAACTCCAATATATCAAAATGGCACCCAAAAGGGCGCCATAAACCTAATTTGCAATCAAGCTAACGAATCCATCTTTAAAAGGAAAAGTTATCCTTCCAGGGTCCTCAATCATCAAACCACCTTCCATAGGAATCGAAACACAGTCAAAGTCACCTTCAAAATAAAACTTTATTGAGAAGTCGTTTACAACAACCCTCATTGTGCTACATGAATATTCCATTTTCCCGTTTTGATAGATGCAATAACGATCGACCAACTCTCCATCAAACCAGGTTTTCAGCTGCTTTACTAGTTCCTTGTGCATCCTCTCGTCATTTTTGACCAAAAATCGATTTGTATGTACTGTTGGCATCTTGGCTCCTTAACAATTTAATTTACTACCAGATTTTACACCAACCCAACCATATTCGTCATTGAATAAAATACTTCCCATTCTTCTCTTCAACCGACCCTCTCAAGATCAAATTACTTAGCTTAGTAAGCACCTCGTGCACCGGCTGTCTCAATATTCGCGCCAATTCATCAGCACTCTTAGACTCATTCTCCAAAATCCCCAGTATCGCATCTTTACCGTAACTGAGATCTAATGCAATCTGTCCCAACCCCAAATTCATCTCTCGCAAAACATCTTCCACACTCGTCACCATTTTTGCGTCTCCAGTTTTTATGAGATTATTTGTTCCCTCAGCCACTTTACTCACCACCATTCCCGGAAGAGCCAATAGTTTTTTGTCAAACTGTTTTGTCAACTTTGCTGTAATCATGCTGCCACTTTTTATTGCTCCTTCCACTACAAAAACCGCATCACTAATGCCCGCCACAATTCTATTTCTCTGAGGGAATTTCCATAGTTCAGGCCTCGCGTCTCCCTCATATTCTGACAATATCAATCCACCACTTTCTAATATTTTCTTATAAATTTCTACATCACTGTCCATTACTTTCCAGTCTATTCCCCAACCCAAAACCGCAATTGTTTTTCCTCCATTTTTAATACATTCCCAATGTGCTTTTTGATCCACTCCATACATAAATCCAGAAACAATAACTACCTTAGCGTCAACAATTTTTGACATCCATTTTTCAATTACTCTTCCCCCATAGTCCGTCATCCGACGAGACCCAACAATTGCCAAACGAGAATAATTTCCTGTAAGTAGCTCTATATTCCCTTTATAAAAAATATTTTTCACTGCCGGCTTTATTTTTTTCATCTCTTCTGTCCACAAATCCTTATTCAATTCGTTGAGCATATACATCAATATTACCGCCTATTTATTCTCCATTTCTTGATTCCTAGAGTTCTTGATTCCTTGAGTTCTTGATTCCTTGAGCTCTTGATTCCTTGAGTTCTTGATTCCTTGAGCTCTTGATTCCTTGAGTTCTCTATACATATCTTGCTATAATGTTTTTGTGATCATCGAGTTCAGTAACGCCAAACCTGCCAAGAGCCAATCTGGGCTTTCAATAGCTCTTCTTGTTTTGTCTTGTCTTTTCTTCTTCATTCCAGCCTCACTTGTAGTCTTGGGTTACTACTCTAGCCTCCCCACGGGGACCCTTATTTCTCCTATCCCTCAAGGAGTTCTTTCTACAAACACTCCACCAGTGCTTACCGAAGCTCCGGTCGTGGCTGCCCCGGATGTTCCAGCTGAACCCGTTGCTTCAGACACTGTCAGCAATGCTACCCAAAAAACTGCACTGCTTCCAGCAACGCTAACAGAAAACCCAATTTCAGACCCTGAAATTCTCGAAACCAGCCAAATCTTTTTATTAAACAAGCCAGAAGACAAGTCTCTATATACTATTAAGAGCAAGTCAGCCGGACAATTTATTATCAGTGCCAACGCACCTACCACTTCAGATCGTTATGTTGACTACCAGATAGTCAATCAATAGAATAATTTAATGCGAAACTTTGTAGAGAAAATCACCCTCTTTGTCCTTCAAAACATTCCTACCTTAGTTTTTTTCTTTGTCCCCATATTCTTTCTCACCAATACAGTTGACTACTTTGCCTTCAACAAGTTTTATCTTTTAAACATCATTGCTACCATCTCGCTTTTTTTCTGGTGTCTAAACAACATTCTTAACAAGCGCATCAATCTTACTTTTTCCCCAGCCCTTTCTGCCATTTTTGTTTTGGTCATTGCACACTTTGCCTCTGCTCTATTTATGAGCCCAGTAAAAGTTCTTAGTCTCACCGGCCTTACCACGCTCTTCACCTCACTTTTTATCATTATTCTCACCTACACTTCCACAAATCCAAGTGCGAGTCTTATTAAGCGCCAAATTTTCGCTTTGATACTTTCCCTAGGCTTGGTCAGCATTGCCACCATACTTCACTTCTTTAATTTACTCGACTTAGTCATCACCTCTGATGTCTTAAAAAGTAAATATTTCAATCTAACCGGCGGTATTATTCCCGCCCTAGCTTTTTCCCTACCCTTACTCCTTGGCACTCTTGCTTATATTTTTTATACCGACAAACCACTCAACAAAATCTTTTTATTCTTCATCTCCGGAATCATTATTACCGCCAGCATCATCAACATCAGCCTTCTCCTGCCCAGCAACGGCATTTCTCCTATCGTTATCTTACCTTTCAGAGCTAGCTGGTCAATTGCTTTGGATATTTTTAAGTACCCAGGATCTGCTCTTATTGGCACTGGACCAGAAACATACCTCGCCACTTTTACTAGACTCAGACCAAACTATTTAAATCTCAATCCTTCACTTTGGAATTCTCGCTTTAGTGAGTCTGGTTCTATCTTTCTTACCATTCTTACCACCACCGGTCTCATTGGTGGTCTTAGTTTTCTTCTAAGTTTCATAAAAAGCATTACCCTTGGACTGCGCTCACTAAAATCTTCAGAACTAAAACCAGAACTCGCATTTGTAACAGTCTCCTTAGTTGGTTTTATTATTGCATTTGCAATTTCTCCTGCAGGCCTCGTAAGTATTATTGTTAGTCTTACACTTCTCGCTATCATCACCCAAATTCTCAAAGGTGAAGGTCTTAGACAAGTAAAATCAGTCCACTTCAACATCAGTACAAACGATAACCAAAACAATGCCATCTCCAACTTCCTACCCATTGCTTCCTTAATTCTTTCAATAGTCTTAATGGTTACCTACTGGACCTTCGGCTCACGTTTTTATGCTGCCACCACTCTTTTAAACCAAGCCAGGCAAAAAATTACTACCGATGTAGCAGGTTCATTCCTCAAACAGACAGCCGCCCAAAAACTAAATACCTACGACCCAACTTATCAAATGGTCATTTCTCAAACCTTCCAACAAGTTGCACTCTTTTATCTCCAAAAAGAAAACCCCAATGAACAAGACAAAAAGAACGCCATCGAAACCATGCAAAGAGCCATAGACTCAGGCCGACAAGCCGCGAAGCTTGATCCATACAACGTCTTGGTTTGGGAAAATCTTTCCAACATCTATCAAAGCTTTATTGGAGCCGCAGAAGGCGCTACAAACCTTGCTGTCTCCCATTTAGCTCAAGCAATTTCACTAGACCCCACTAACCCCAGACTACGTCTTCAAATGGGAATTCTCTATTTCAACCTCAAGGACAAAGATGCAGCCATAAAACTAATCAACCAAAGTTTAGAGCTCAAACCAAACTGGGAAGTTCCTTACATCAATCTCTACAGTATCTACATGGACTCAAAGGAATATCTCAAAGCTGAAGCAAATCTAAAACAAGCTGTGGCTCTCGCCAATCCCAGTTCCTCCGACTACGAAAAACTGACAGCAGAGCTCAAAAAACTTACAGACGCTCTAGAATCGGCAAAAACAGCCTCAACCTCCGGAACAGTAAAGAAATAAAGGAGAATCAACAAAAATGTGGACTCTGGGGGAATTGAACCCCCAACTTAGCAATGCGAATGCCATGTTATACCGTTTAACTAAGAGCCCTTATACAACTATTTTATAGTAAAATAACTCCACTGGGCCCTTAGCTCACCTGGTAGAGCGCTTCTATGGCATAGAAGAGGTAGTCGGTTCGAGTCCGATAGGGTCCAC
>CAYTOI010000018.1:0-14528 GCA_964439805.1 uncultured Pseudomonadales bacterium
CCATCCAAGGAACTGTCATCGGTGTGTATCCCTCTCCCATCATCATCTTTAAGGCATAAATTAACAAACCATATTCCAATAAAACTAAGTCATTCTTGAGATAAAAAGCTCTACTGCCTGCAATGCGAACAGCTCTTTTGTTGTCTAATAAACTGAGGTTTTCGGCAAGCTCTTCGTGAGGTAAAACTGGAAAATTAAACTCTGGAATTGTTCCCCATTTTTTTACTTCTACATTTCCCGACTCGTCTTTGCCAAAAGGAACATCTTTGGCCGAAGGATTGGGAATTTGGTACATTAATTCCAGGTATTTGGCTTCAATTTCGGTTAGTTTTGGTTCTAGTTCTTGAAGCTTTTGTTTTATTTCTTTTCCCTTAGCAATTTGTTCGTCACTAGGCTTGCCTTTGAGGTCGGCAATATTAGCATTTCCTTGGCGTCTGAGTTCTTCGACATTTTGAATTAAAGACCTTCTCTCGTTATCTATACCAATAAGATCATCAACCATGGAGGAATTGAACTGTTTGGCTTCAATAGCCTTTTTTAGCTCTTCAGTATTTTCGCGAATGTAATTTATGTCTAGCATAGGGCAATTATATCCCAAGATCGGCAGCAACTTGCTGCATGGAAGTGAGACAGATTTCGATGAATTTTTCTAGGGGAAGATTGAGTCCCTCTGGCTTCTCGCAAAGTATTACCTCATCTCTTCTGGTGCCCGCGGCAAACTTGGGTTCTTTGAGAAATCTTTTTAGGACTGAACTAGTTTTGACGTCTGCTAGTTTTTTACTGGGGTAGACATAAGCAACTGCCATAATTAGACCTGTAAGCGAGTCGGCACAAAAAATGGACCACTCAGCTTTGCTAGCTGGATTTACTCCTGTAAGCTCTGGAGCATGGGACTTAACAATTTTTTCTACAGTATCGGAAATTTCTAAATTGTATTTGGCAAGTACTTCGCGAGTTTTTTGGGGATGAGTTTCTTTGTATTCACCAGAATAATCGATATCGTGAATGAGACCTGCCAGTAACCAGTCGTCTTTTTTTGGCTCATCTGGAGAAAGTAAATTGTTTTCGGAAAAATAATCGTAAAGTCCACCCATACATGCAACAAGAGCAAGTGAGTGGGTGTAGATTTTGGAATCGAGTTGTTTGGCAGCTGCGTCGTAAAATGATTGTTCTAACATTTTGTAATTTTACCAAAAGAAAGCCCGTTCAATTAAGAACGGGCTGGTGTACGAAAAATTTACGGAATCAATCTGAAACGCTGGTATTTACTTTCAATCCCTACCTCGACAACCAAAATTGTTTTATCAGGCTGTTCGATGTGGAGAATATGAGGAACAAAAAGTAAAAACTCCTGTCCGTTTTTGTCCAAGTATCCTGTGTTGACAAGAGTATAGATATCGGTCAACACCGGTGCGGGATCGTGGCGAGATTGGCAATGACCTTTTTTGATCTCTCCCGTAGTTATGTTTTTAAAACTAACATCAAGAGATGTATAACCGTCCACAGTGCTCTCACCCAGCAAGGCATCTACAGTCCACTCAGACGAAGCGATTGGAGTTGGAGTTTGGGGTAATTGATCCAATGATGGGGTGGCCATGAGACTTGGATCAATAACTGGCAAAACCACTGCGGCCTGGCTGTTTCGGTTTCGGACTGCAAAATAAATCCATGCCGAAACGAGCAGAAAGATGATGGCAAGGATCGCGTACCAATACTTTCGATCCATGCTTTTGAGGCTATCAAGGATATCATTAAAAAACTGTTTTGGGTCCATTAGACCTCCTTTTTATATATTTTCAAAAATGCGACTGACCTATATTATACCACCTAAAAATCTACTTTTTTACCTGAATTAGCCTCAATGAACCCTAAGAATAGAGGGTGTGGGGAGGCTGGACGGGCTATGTACTCAGGGTGAAACTGGGTACCAATGAAGAAAGGGTGGTCTGGAAGCTCTATGGCTTCTACCAGTTCGCCATCTGGTGAAGTACCAGAAATTAGCAAGCCGTGGGCTGTAAGCAGGTCTTTGTAGGCGTTATTGAACTCGTATCGATGTCGGTGACGTTCATAAATATATTTCCCTGAGTGCTTTTGAGAACTGATTTGGCCATCGCTGTACCAAGGTGAGTCAGTAGCTTTGGAATATTTTTTATAAAGCTTACTAATTAGACTCTTTGTATCTAGCCTGCAGGGATAAGATCCGAGACGAATTGTTCCTCCATATTGGTGTTTTTTGAGAAACTCGATCTGGTGCGGCATGATATGGACTACTGGATTGGTCGTTAAAGGATTTGCTTCGGTAGTATTTGCGTCTGCCAAAGCACAAACATTTCGAGAAAATTCTATAACTGCCATCTGCATTCCAAAACAAAGTCCTAGATATGGAACGTTATTTTCTCTGGCAAACTTAACGGCTTTCAATTTTCCCTCTACTCCCCGACTTCCCCATCCTTGTGGGACCAAAATACCACTGAGATTTTTTAGCTCTTGCTCAAGGTTTTCATCTTCACTGTCTATCCACTTGTAATTAATTTTAGTTTTTAAGTGGTTGGCGGCCTGATTTAGAGCCTCTATTACAGATATGTATGAATCCTTGAGGGTATAACTACCAGTTTTGAAGTATTTACCGACAACGCCGATAGTAACTTCGTTCAGCACTTTGGGACAAGAAGTGGATTTTACCCAAGCTGATAAACCTTTTTTGCTGGAGGACGGTTTTAGTCCAAGTTTTTGGATTATTTTTTTGGTTAGATTTTGAGATTCTAAGTAAGATGGAACACTGTAAATATTTTCTACATCTGGACAGGAGATAACGTCTGCTTCTTTTAGATTGCAAAACAGAGCTAGCTTTTGACGTCTTTTGTCGTCTATGGGTTTTTCTGATCTGGCTATTAGAAAATCTGGTTGTATTCCCATACCCTGAAGAACCCTGACGGATTGCTGGGCTGGCTTACTTTTTAGTTCTCCTAGCGACTTAATAACAGGTAAAAAACTTAAATGAATGTGCAGGACAGGGTCTGGGTTTTGAAGTCTTAAGATGCGATTGGCTTCGAAGAATAAAATATTTTGATACTCTCCTACCGTGCCTCCCAACTCGACAATAACAATATCAGTTTTGTTTACTTGCCCGGCTTTTTTGAGTCGCTTAATAATTTCATCGGTGACATGGGGAATGGCCTCTACGTCCTCACCTTTGTATTCAAAGTTTCTCTCTTTATCGATAACAGTCTTGTACACCTGACCTGTGGTCATGTAGTTTTCCCTACGGAGAGACAAACCTAAAAATCTCTCGTAGTTCCCTAAATCTTGATCTGTTTCTAGTCCATCTGCAGTTACAAAAACCTCTCCATGTTCCTGAGGACGTATAGTACCTGCGTCAATATTTAAATACATGTCTATTTTGACGTTGGTGACTTTTAAGCCAGCAGATTTGAGGAGTAAACCTAGAGAAGCGGAGACGATACCTTTACCTAAACCAGAAACTACACCACCAGATACAAATATATATCTCATGGAATTTCATTTTAACGGAAAAAGATGCACAAAAAAAGCGGATCTTAACCGCTCTTTTTGAATCAATTAAAAGCTTATTATTTGACTTCGTTGATGACGTAGACTACTTTTCCGGCTGGAGCCTCGACTTCTACTGTATCTCCAACTTTCTTACCAATAAGTGCTTTGCCTAAAGGTGATTCGTGAGAAATTTTCTTAGCAGCAGGATCAGCTTCCCATTCTCCTACGATGGAAAAGTTATGCTTGCCTCCGTTTACTTCTACTTCTACACTACTACCGATTCCAACTTCAGCATCACCAGCTTTTTTGATGTCGACCACAACTACTCTAGTTATGATGTCTCTGAGCTCTTCTACACGTCCTTCGACGGCAGAGAGATCTTCTTTTGCAGAATGGTACTCAGCGTTCTCGGAGAGATCACCAAAATCACGGGCCTTGGCCACGCGTTCAATGGCCTCTGGAAGACCTGTTTTTTCTAACTGGGCGAGTTCATCCACCAATTGGCGGTAGCCAAGAGGAGTCATTTGAACTCTTTGAGTTGTTTGTGTCATATATTTTGTATTTTGGTTACGATTTATAAATATAAGGCTTGGATTTTTATTGTCAAGCTGTAATTGTTAAGAAATAACAATTAAAAAATCCAGCCCATGTCAGTCATTTATGGCTGGAAGACAATTCTCCTTACTTATGTCAGAAATCTGATTATACTAATTTTGGGGGTAATTGTCAAGCATATTGAGCTTTATGGGATATAACTTAGGCACAAAAAAAGAAAAACCTCGCCAAAGCGAGGTTCATAGAAAATGGGCTATTTATGGCCTATTTTTGGCCTAAAGTCGGTCGACTGGAACACCCAAAAACAGTCGATGATTGGCTGGCTTAAACTCAAATACACAAAGGATGATGAAAATGATGTAGAGGATAAGCAGAGGGGTGTTTATGGGGTCACTATCACTCACCAGTTTTATCTCTTTAATTGATAAAACTAGGGCTGCAGCCGCCCACCAAAGTGATGATTCTTTAAAGTAACTATATATAGTGTTTGCGATTTTCAAAGCAGCTCCTTGGTCAGATTGGATTTGGACTCGGCTATCTTAGCACTGTAATGATAAAATATCTCTGGTTAGCAAAGCTAATCTTTAGCACATTGGCCCCATCCCACAGTACCAATGCGGAGTATGGTACGTGGCCGTATACCGAGCTTGCACTGGTATACGGGTCATAGTAGTCTCGCTTAAAATTGTTATATTGGCCCCATCGTCTAGTGGTCTAGGACATTTGGTTCTCATCCAAAAGATCGCCGGTTCGACTCCGGCTGGGGTCACTTTCACAAAATACACCATACGTGGTGTATTTTTGTAAAATGATCCTAGTGGATCATCAAAACCGCAATTCAAATATTTTCTTTGTATACATTTTACGTTCATTGGTCGATGACACGTACTACATAGGTTCAGCATCTAATGTTGAGGATAGAGTTAAGCAGCACAATACAGGCAAGAGTAAATATACAAGTGGTCATCGATCATATGAACTTGTTTACAGTGAGTCGTTTTCAACCAGACTTGAGGCTGAGACTAGGGAGAAAGCTATTAAAAAATATGGCAATACAAAGAAATTTTTGAAATCGCGGGTTCCCCCGACTCAATAGAGTCGGGACAGTCTCGAACTTACTAGTTCGAGGGACTCCGGCTGGGGTCACAATTTACTACTCGCTTGTAGTTTTTTTTAAAGGCCGAGCAGTAATTCGTGAAAAGGGTATCCTTTAAATAACTTAGCGTTAAGAGTATAAATTTGGTATGGCATCGTCGGGCCTAGCTTTGAGGAGGTCTCAAAATTACTGAACCTTGTGGTTTTTGCCCCAGTCGGCCATGGCTTGGAGGATGGGTTCTAGAGTGTGACCGTATTTGCTGAGAGTGTATTCTACTTTTGGAGGGACGACAGGATAGATTTTTCTGGAGATGATTCCTTGAGTTTCTAGATGTCTTAGTTCTTGAGTCAGCATTTTTTGAGTTATCCCGGTAGTTAGTTTTTTTAGTTCACTGAATCTTAAAGTTTTTGTATGAAGATGCCACAAGATTTCTGGGCGCCATTTGCCTCCCAAAACTCCTAAGGTTACATTTACAGGAGAACAGCTGGTACAAGTATTCATTGTTGATAGTATATCATTGGTAACTTAGAAACTGTATAGTGTGTACTATGTATTTTGTATTGTACAGGTTAATATGACAATATGAAAAAATAAACGTAATATTAGGAAGTACCAGAGATAGCAGAAATGGCAAAAAGGTTGCCGACTGGTTTATGAAAATAGCAAACAGTACAAAAGAGGGCGATCTTTCTTTTGAACTTGTTGACCTTGCTGATTGGAAGATTCCTTTTTTTGACAGTGCTATGCCGCCATCTATGGGCACTTACCCTGCTGGGATAACAACAGAATGGGCAAAGAAGACGGATGAAGCCGATGGGTACATAATAATTTCTCCTGAATACAATCATGGATATACTGCAGTTCTCAAAAATGCTCTAGACGTAATATATAAGGAATGGAACTACAAGCCAGTGACATTTGTAGGATATGGGGCTGTGTCTGGCGGAATCAGAGCTATAGAACAATTGAAACAGGTAGTGCTAGAACTGAGAATGATTCCTTTGCGAGAAGATGTAACTATCCAAAATGTCTGGGCGGCTTTCGATGAAAGTGGCGAGCCAGTAGACAGCAGTAACAATACAAAAGCTATTGGGATGATAGAGGCTTTGGGAAATTATTTTAAATAGTATAAATACTATCCCTTAGGTAACGATTTCGGTGGTGCTTAGTTCTTTTAGTTTAGAAACAAGCTGTTCAACAGAAAATACTGAAGTGTCTATCTGCTTGCTTTGAAAAGCTCTTAAACCCTCGATTATTCTTCTGACCAAAACCGCTTCCTCTTTCCAGAGATGATTGATTCTTATTTCGTTTTTTGTAAAAGTCTTTGAAATAATTACTAGCTGAGCAAAAAATGGAGCAGTATTTACAAAAACATTTGAGATGTCCTTGATGTCCACACTGTGGACTTGAGAAGAAAGAAAGAAGCTGCGATTTATAATCGTCAACCGACCCTCTTCTACATTTAAAGTGTCAGGGAAGATATCTATGGGAAAGCGGTGGGTTGATATGGTGACCAGTATTCTGTTTGATTTTTTTACCAAACTGGCCACCAAATTCTTATCAACCATTTGCTCCTTTACCACTTGCTGTGCCACCTCCTGTACATGAACTGATGAGGTTGGTGTAAGGGGATCCTGTTTTTCTGTCAACACTGTTACCTTGCCGGACTTATCATTTATGTTGATGTCCATTTTTTGGAATTAACTAATAATCCCAAGTCCCAATAGTCCAATTAGTATTAAGTATCCGGCTATAAGATAGTTAAGAAACTTGGGAAACATTAGTATTAAGATTCCAAAAAGGAGAGATGCTAATGGACTCAAGTTTGAAAACGAGAGGGTCATAAGCTTATTCCTAAGAGGCGAACAACAAATGCCCCGACAGCTAATACCAATAGTAAGTGAATTAAGTTTCCACCTAAGTGAAGACTATATCCGCCAAACCAGGAGATGATAAGAAACAAAATTATAATATCTAATAAGCTCATATATTTTTAAATAAATTTAATAACAACCTAAGACTCTTGCTCTTCACCTGAGAAGGCTTGAAGCAACTTTACTATTCCCCAAGCAAGCAGTGCATAGACAATGATAGCGATTAAGGTTCCTGGCTCAAAAGTCATTCCTGAGGCTGTACCCTTGCGGAATATTCCGTCAAAGGGCATTGAGAAAACTCCTGTTAAACCATATATTCCGCTGACGAATCCACTGGAGAGACTTGCTCCAGTAACTTTGAGAACTAATCTAAAGGCTAGCAGTATCTCTATAAATCCAAAGAAAAAGTATATTATTCTTTCTGTGGTTTCTGAGTCTGAGACTTTACTTTTTGTAGATGAACTGGCTGTCTCTAGACCTTTGGCTTTTGTAACTATAGTTTCCTTAATTATTTCTGCCATTTAGATTGTTTTATCTATAGCGTCCTTAGCGAGGGTTTTAAGTGAGTCTACAGCGTCGATAACAGCTTCTTTAATATTTTCCTTTTCCTCTAAAAACTTTTTTTCTATTTCATCCTTCTTGTCTAAGAGCTCTTCTTTCTTTTCGGATATGCCATCTTTTACGTTACTAATTGTTTCGTCTACTTTGTCGCGATTACTCTGATTCGACATTGCAATTGCGGCAGCTCCTGCACCTGCAACTATACCTGCGACGGCGGCTACTACTGGGCTAATAATACCTACAACCTTTTCCTCTTTACCTTCTGTTTGTTTAGAATTTGTCATTTCTTTCTTTTCTTTGTCAATTATTAATAAAAATTATCAGTTATATTTTTGGTTTAACGATCTTTATCTCTTCTGGTAAATAAGCTACTAATGCTTTTTCTACTAGAATTGTTAACGTAGTGTCTTCTATTACGGCCTGAGCTTTTGCGTGTCTTAGAAGCTCTGGGTTGATAAAAAGCGTAACTCGCTGTTTTTTTGTGTTGTCCATATTACGCATACTACAACTATATGTAGTAGTTGTCAAATATTCATGCCTAAACAGATATTTTTCTTACTTTTTGTGCCTCGTCAATAAGAATTACTTGGTTCTTGCGAAGTAATGGGAAGTTGTCGATAGTAAAAAAGCCATACTCTGATACTTCGTTTGTGGGGACAAAATCTCCCCCGATTAAGATGCCGGTGTAACAAATATCTAGTCTGGGTGTTTCTCTGTCGGTACGGGTTATTAAAGTGTCATCGACACTCACTACTAATCCAGACTCTTCTTTTATTTCTCTCTCTAACCCTTCTTTGGGATGTTCACCTGACTTTAGATAACCCCCTGGCAGACTCCATTCGTGTGATCTGTAGACGTGTTTAAAAAGTAAGACTTCATCTTTCTCGTTAAAAATTACTCCAGTTACCCCAACGAGAAACTGATCTTGAAAAAATCTCATAATAAATAACTGCAAGCCTTTGGGCATCTTTAAAATTCTCCAGAGTTTGGTGAGCAAGGTCTTCACAAAGAATTTGGATCAGTGACTTCTACTACAGTGCCGTTTTTTATTTTTTCGTTTTCTAGTTCTAACTGATGAACCCTTTTGGCGAGTTCCAAGACTTCTTCTTTGTTTTTTTTGATTTCTCTATCTTTCCCTCGGAACCTAAAAGTGTTAGATATTTCCCCTATTAAGTGAATTACATAGGATAGAAGCAAACCAATAACTAGTGAGACAACGATGACGTAAAAGAGTGGCACGCCGTTGAAAGTGTAAAAACCCAAATTTACTGAAACTGCCCCGTAGTTGAACCTTGAGATATAAACCAGACCTGATCCCAACACTAACATTAAAATTAAAGCTAACATAAATATCCTATAGAGATTTACTAATGGTTCAGTATACTCTTTATCCAAGGAATTAACAACTTTTATCAAAAATAATTTTAGATGTATAAATGAATTATGGAAGAAAAAACTCAAAAGAAGGATAGAAAGTGGTTATGGCTTTTGTTGTTATTGTTGTTGCTGTTTTTGCTTTATTTCTTTTTTGGAAAAGGTAAAACTAAAACTGGTAATGGTCAGACTACTGACAGCAATAAGTATGTGCAATGCTTTAAGACTGCAGCTGACATGCCGACAAGTAGACCTGGGTGGATTGGTGAACTCTATTCTGCACCGCTAAAAAATGAGTCTTCTGAGCGTGGGACAAAAGATAATGGAGTTCGGGAATTTTCTCTTGCAAAGATGATTGAAAAGACTGGGGATTCTGTCTATTACCGATTGGAGAGGACTGGGTTTGCAGAGAAAGAATTTGTAACTGGAGCAAAATTAATTCTGGAAATTTGCGATGAAAGCAATAAAACATCTGAGTTCTACTCGGTTACAAACAACAAGCTTCAACCAGCGGGAGATAAGATATCAGCTTCTGTGCTACATATGCACAACAACCCAAAAGTATTTCGACCCGGAAAATATAGAGTTGACGCACTAATAAATGTAGATGGAAACTGGGAACTGGTAAACAGAGTTGAGGAAATAACTATAAGGGAGTAGTGCTATTCTAAAGTATGACAATAGAAACATTGAGGCAACCTAAGATACTTGGTTTTGCAATTTTTGATTTGGTGGTTTCGTTTTTGGGAGTTTATTTGCTAGCGCCGCTACTGAGTAAATTGTTTTTGCTTTTTAAAGTAGATGTCCCCAGACAGAACTGGCTGTACTTTAATTTGCCAATTGGCATAGCTGTTCACATGGCAGTGGGCAATATAACTCCTATGACAAAATCATTTTTGAGCTTGCAAGGAGGATATCTAGTAAAAATCTTGATTATTGGACTTTTTATCCTCGGTCTCCGTGGAATAAAAATTGTGAAGTAGTTTATTTTCCGTTTAGCTTACTTAGACAAGAACTTTTGATATATGAAACTGTGATTTTTTCGCAGAGGGAAATATCTTTGGTGTTTTCGGCAATGGTGCGATAGCATGAGCCGGCAAAAGTAGCGGTTTTTACTTTGGCACAAAGTTCTGGATTGTTTGTTTTCTTTGCTATATCGGAGTAACAAGTGTCTTTTACGCCGCCTTCTTGAGACTTGTCGCAAGATGAAGGATCTAGATTTTGCATTCCCTGACCTGCATCACAAATTGAATTGCAGTAGGTGCTCATTTCTGCGTCGGTCTTGTCTTTGTTTTGGTCGCTCCCCTTCCAGAGAATTATGCAACCTGTCATGCATTCTTCCTTGGTATTTGTTTTGTTTTCAACCACAACACCCTTTTCTGTATTATCCCTGACCTCTTCTTTTTTGGCGGTGCAGCCAGAAAAAAGAATAGCACTACAAAGCAAAATTGAAAATCCGACTATTTTGTTCATAAACAAATTATATCCTGATTTACGGCCTGTTAGTCGACACTTCTAAGATATAATAGTCATAACAAAATTTGTTGAAGATTAAAAAGGAGGAGTTTTGATACCTACAGATTTGGAAGACTTAATTAAGACAAAAACCTTGAAATTCCCGCGTGGCGCTGTACTTTATCTATTTATATTGAATCAAATTGCAAAACTAAAAGAAGAATACCCGGGCGTTACAGTTACCAAGATATTTGCAAATAATGTTCAGATGGTTGGTAGAGAAGTTGCGATTTTGCCGAACCCTTTGGCTCGTAAACAGCTAAATAGAGCCATAATTTTGCACGACCCCAAACTTGCCGAAGATGAAATTTGTCTTCAGTATTTTGACGCTCTTGAGGTTGCCAATTTCTAAACAAATCCCCCTGAATAACAGGGGGATTTTTCGTTTATACTGAATTACATGGAAAGTATTGATTCTATTGTGGCAAATGGTGTGTATTGGATTCTGGGAACTGTAGGGGTGGCTGTAGGAGGGTATCTTCTTTTTAAATTTGTGATTTTTCTTAACAAACAAATTATGCGTAGAGGCATAATTAATAAACATAAAAATGGAGTTCTGCTGAAAGTAACTTTGCCAAAATATAGACACCAGTCCGACACTCCCAACGAAAGAACTTCACAAAACAAAAACAAAACAAATGTAGCAGAACAAATGTTTGCCGAACTCAGGGCCATAGTCCCTCAGGATTGGCGCAAACACCTTATATACAGAGAATCTCTTAGTTTTGAGATTGTGGCCACGGCTACTGAAATTTCTTTTTATACTTTTTGTTCTAGAGAACTTCAAAGCTTTGTGACAAACACGATATACGCTGCTTACCCGGAAGCGGATATAACAGTTTGTAATGACTACTTTGAGAATATGAAGAAAAATAACTTGGCTTATGGATATATTCGTCTTGTGGGGCCTGAGTATGCACCTATTCGTAACTATGACACTTTGGTAAATGACTCACTTAACTCCATTCTTAACAAACTCACCAACTTGAGAGGAGATGAAATGATTTCGATTCAAACTATTTTGACTCCCGTAAGTGGAAGCTGGAGAAACAAAGCCTATTCATATTTGAACTATCTCAAAAAAACTCAGTCTGATTCTCAAAAGGTTAGTGCTAGACAAGATGTGAATGGTATGAGTATTATTCCCTCGAATAACCCAAATGACTTAAACATAGATCGAGATGCGTTCACATCTGTGGAACAAAAGATGAGTAAGAAGGGGTACTTGGTGGGAGTAAGAATTATTAGTAGTGCTCCAGAAAAAAATGTGGCCCAAGCAAACTTTGAGCTAGTAGCTAGGTCTTACACACAGTACGATGTATCACCCCTTACCTCGTTTCAACCCAGTCAGTTTACTCTTGGTCTTCATAACTTTTTGAACTATTACAAGTTAAGAGTACAACCATTTTTGGATTTTGGAGCCTTTCGACAACAATTTATAGCTAATACTGCCGAGGTAGCTTCCATCTATCACTTTCCCGGTGAAGAAATACAGTCTCCAAAAGTTGACTGGCAAAAATATAAAACCGCATCAGCTCCATCCTACTTACCTAAACAGGGTACATTTTTGGGTTACAACTATTTTCGCGGGACAAAGACTCCAGTATTTATAACTCCTTCGGATAGACGTAGACACATGTACTTGGTCGGGCAAACTGGTGTCGGTAAAACTGAATACTTAAAAAATATGTTTTTGCAGGACGTTTATGCAGGACATGGTGCATGTTATATAGACCCACATGGTGACGCCGCTGAAGATCTTCTCCAAAAAATTCCTTTGAATAGAGTGAAAGATGTAATTTATTGGAATCCTGGAGATTTTGAATTTCCTTTGGGGTTGAACCTTATGGACGCAAAGACAGAAGAGCAGAAAAACATAATCATTAACTCTTTTATTGCTCTGCTTTACAAACTGTATGATCCAAACAAACAAGGTTTGATGGGGCCAATGCTGGAGCGCACTGTGAGAAACACCATGCTTACGGCCATGTCTGAAGAAGGAAATACCCTTGTTGAAGTACTCCGCCTTCTGACTAATGACGACTTTGCTAGAAGCAAGATAAACAAAATAAAAGACCCACTAATAAAAACATACTGGACTGACCAGATGGCGAAGACGACAGAGTTTCATAAATCTGAAACTCTCGGATACTACATCTCCAAATTTGATAGATTTGTTTCTGACTCTGTTATTCGTAATATTGTGGGACAGTCGAAGTCGGCCTTTGATTTTGTGGACCTCATGAACAACAAAAAGATTTTAATAGTGAATTTAGCAAAGGGTTTGATAGGCGAAGAGAACATGTCGTTTTTGGGTATGCTGCTAATACCGAAATTTTTGAGTGCAGCAATGGAACGAGAAAACATTCCTGAAGACCAAAGAGAAGATTTTTATCTTTATGTAGATGAGTTCCAGAACTTTGCAACTGCAGACTTTGTGAATATCTTGTCTGAAGCAAGAAAGTTCCGCCTTAACCTGGTGGTTGCTAACCAATATATTTCGCAAATTCAGGAAGATATCAGAGACGCAGTGTTTGGCAATGTTGGATCTCTTGGCGCATTGCGAGTGGGAGTAGATGATGCGCACTATTTGATTCGCCACTTTCAGCCAATATTTACCGAGGCCGACCTGATAAATAACGGAATTGGAAATGTATACCTTAAAGTGCTAGTAGATGGAAAACCAAGCGAACCTTTTTCTGTGGCATTGGACTGGCAAGAGACTCAGAGAGTGCCCAAAAACCCCAAGGTGGCTGAGGTTATTCAAGATATTGCCAGAGTGAAGTATGCAAGACCTAAGAACCTTGTAGAGGCTGATGTTATTAGAAGATCCAACCTTACTGAATAAAATATGGAAAACTTTATAACTTGTCTGAGAGCTAACCTTCGTAAATATTTGGAAGATGAAATTTCTGCTGGAAGGCTGGAGCTGGAAAAAGCCAAGACCATGGCCATGGCCATAAACGAAAAAATTACTCATGATATTCAAGATAGAGAGACATTAAGTACGACTACAGAAAATTTGATAGCAAGTTACCCAGATTTGAAGCATGCTTTTGTATCGGCTCAACTTAGTTGCAGGCTTGACGAAAATAAAAAAGTAGTGGATAGTGAGGTAATTAAGCTAGTTGAACTAGGCAAACTAGATGAGGCGCTCGTATTATTAAATAATTTAAAGAAATAAAAATGGACGATAAGCAAAAATTTGAATCAAAAGAAGAAAAAGAGGCTAGGCTAAAAAATGAAGCAGGTGAAGCCGGAAGTAAATATGAAGAAAAAGCTAATAAGGCTGAAGACTCATTTACAAAAAAAGTCCGTGGTGCGTTTGACAAAAATAAAGTTTTGAAAGCAGGTTTGTTAATGGCGGCTGAAGTTATTCCGACTGGCGTTGGAACTTTAACAATCGCGGATGCAATTGTACTGGCAGAGGCTGTAGATGATTATCGAGATGGTAAAAAAGGTAAGGCTGCACTTAGGACCATTGCCGCATTAATTCCAGGACCAGTATCAGAACTTGATCCGCTCATAGATATGTTGCCTGATAACGAGAAAGATAAAAAGAAAAATGATGGACCTGATACAAATAACAAAAATATTTAAATAAAAATGGATAACACAACAAATACACAAGAACCTTTGGCAACCGCTGAAAAATTGGCACAGGCAACTGACCTACTTGCCAGAGCTGGTCTATCATCTCCTGCAACCAGACTAATGTGTGAGACGGTAATTGCTACAAAAGTTGATAGCTCAGTAACAGAGCTAATCACCTACTTGCAAGAACTTATTGCCGAGAAAGAGACTGCCTACAACGAATTTAAAGCAAAAATGGCTGAGATAGCAAAAGAAATGCTACCTGCTCCCTCCGCGACCCCAACCCTCTCTTAAAAAGAGAGGAGGTCTAGGAACTTGGAGAAGTTTGACTGGGTAGTATTTAGAACTTCTCCGGTTTCTACTGATACTTTCACGTCTTTGTTGATATTGACTGGTAGTACCCAGAGGAATCTGGCTTTCTTTGTGCCCTTGATTTCGTAAACTGG
>CAYTOI010000019.1:0-11653 GCA_964439805.1 uncultured Pseudomonadales bacterium
TATTGATTCCAAGTTTCCTATGGAAAACTTCCAAAAAATTTACACTTCCGAAACTGCTTCAGAAAAAAATACCTACAAATCTCAGTTTGTCCGTGATGTCAAAAAACATCTCAAGGACATTGGTACAAAGTACATTTTGCCCCAAGAAGGTACACTCGACTTTGCTCTCATGTATTTACCCTCCGAAACCATTTATTACGAAGTCGTTACCAATACCGAAATTATGGATCTAGGCAAAGACCTTCGAGTCTACCCCGTTTCTCCCACGACTCTCTATGCCAGTCTCCAGACCATCCTCCTTTCTCTCGAAAGCCAAAAAATAGCTGGCAAAACCACTGAAGTTTTTACCCTCCTCAAGGCCATTCAAAAGGACTACGACCAGCTCAATGAAAACTTCCTTCTCTTGGGAAAACACCTAACCAACGCCTACAACACCCTCAACACCACTTCCCAAACCATGAATCAAATAGGCAACAAGCTCAGCTCCACCAAGGATCTCAAAACCTCCCTCCTAGTCGACATACCAAAAAATATAGAATAACCCATGTCCCCATTTGATATTGCTTATAGCAAATTAAACGAAAATCAAAAACTCGCTGTAGATACTATAGAGGGTCCGGTTTTGGTAATGGCTGGCCCGGGTACTGGCAAAACCCAAGTCCTTACAACTCGAATTGCTAATATTCTCAAAGAAACAGACACTGACCCCAGTTCTATTTTGGCTCTCACTTTTACCGAAGCAGCAACAAGAGAAATGCGTCAGCGCCTCATAAAACTGATTGGTAAAGACGGCTACTTTGTT
This sequence comes from uncultured Pseudomonadales bacterium, assembly GCA_964439805.1. GTDB lineage: Bacteria > Patescibacteriota > Microgenomatia > UBA1400 > MFAQ01 > MFAQ01. Next base: position 803 of record CAYTOI010000019.1, read on the forward strand.
CAAGTCATCACTTTCCACGGATTTTGTGCCGATGTAATAGCGAGTAATCCAGACCGTTTTAGTAAACCAGCTGGAATGCAAAACATTACCGACCTAGAAAAGATTCAAGTAATTAAAGAAATTTTGGAACAGGGAAGCTATGAAAATCTAAAGCCAGTCAATGACCCTCTGTATTACACTCCATATATTATTAATAGTATTTCCTCATTGAAGAGAGAAGGTTTTCCGGTTTCTAGATTTTCAGAATTGGTCTCAATTCTCAAAGACGAGTTTGAAATTCAAAAAGACGAATTATCCAAAACAGTTTTTTTGGAGCGACAAAAACAAGTAAATAAAAACCTAGATCTTTTGGATATCTACGAAAAATATCAAACCAAGATATCCGAACTGGGCCGATTTGATTTTGACGACATGGTTAACTGGGTAGTAGAAAGTTTTGAAAACGATAGTGATTTTCTTTTGGGTTACCAAGAAAAGTTCCAATACATTCTCGTTGATGAGTACCAGGATACAAACTCATCTCAAAATAGATTGATATTTGCTCTGGCAAGTTACTGGGGTCAACAGGCAAACATTTTTGCTGTTGGTGACGCAAACCAAAGTATTTACAGATTTCAGGGAGCTAGCAAAGAAAACCTTGTTCAGTTCAAAAAGCTTTTTCCCAACCACCGTTCAATTGCTCTTACAGAAAACTATCGCTCTACCAAAACAGTTCTAGATTTGTCTTCAAAACTGTTAAACGAAGAGTCTCTTAATTCAAATGTTGACTTTCAAGATCTCAAACTTAAGACAGCTAAATTTAGTTCACCCCTGTTTGAAGATGAATACTTGGCTGATGCTATAGAGAAAAAAATTAAGTCCGGTCAAAAACCCAAAGACATCGCTGTGATAGTAAAAGAAAACAAAGATATTGAAGAAATTGTTTCGTTGTTTAAAAAAAGAAACATTCCCTTTCGACTAGAAGCCGGTACAAACATTTTAACCAGTCCTTACATTTCTCAGTTTTTAAAACTTTTAAAAGTGATCACTTCTATTCAAGACAATTTGGACGATTTGGATCTCTTTACTGTTTTAAACTATCCATATCTCAATCTTTCTCCTCTACAAGTACTAAAACTCTCTCGCGAAGCCTACACCTCTCGCTGTTCTATAGTTAATGCTCTTGTCATGCCGGATCTGCTTGTCCCGATTGCCCCGTCGGGGATCCGGCATCTAGAAGAATATGAATCAATTCAAAAAACCCTCACCCAATTCATCACCTGGAACTCTCTATCTGCCACCAAGTCACTCCCAGAAATATTTCAGATTATTTTTCAAGAGTCTGGTCTTCTGAATCATCTCTTGTCCCTGCCCCAGCCAATAATTGAACTTAATAGATTTAATACGCTTTTTGATGATGCCAAAAATCAATCGGTTAGTTTCCCGAATCTTAGCCTAAAAAAATACCTCCAAAATTTTCAAATCATGGAAGACAATCGGCTAAAACTAGAGGAGCAGGTTTTAGTCGGCTCTGAAAATGCCGTTACCTTAACCACTGCACACAAGTCCAAAGGTCTTGAGTGGCAAACAGTTTTTATCTATCGTTTTGCTGACACTCACTGGGGTAACAAAACCAGAAGAGAAATGATTAAGCTTCCTCCGGGAATCATAGTTTTTGAAGATGTTGAAAAAGAAGAGGATAAAAACGCAGAAGAGCGACGCCTTTTTTACGTTGCCCTTACTAGAGCTAAACAGGAAATAATCCTCACTGGAGCAACGTCCTATCCAAACTCAGCCAAAATGGTTTTTCCTTCAATTTTCTTGGAGGATATCCCCAAGGAGTTTGTACAAGAGGAAAATGTTACAGATTTTGAAGCGAGCATCTCCAAAAACCTTGAAAAAGTTTTGATCCCAGCAGCAGAAAACAATTTGTTGGAAGGTGAGGAGTATATCTTGGAAGCAATTCTGAAAGACTTTAAACTGTCTCCCACGGCTCTAAACACTTATCTTCAGTGCCATTACAAATTTAAACTAGATAACCTCTATAGAATACCCAGAAGCAAAGCTCCTGCCATGTGTTTTGGTACTGCTGTCCACTTTGCCTTAGAAATCCTTTATCAAAACTTAAGTAATGATAAATTGATCACCAAACAAGATTTTTTAAATAATTTTCAGTATGCCTTGCAGAAAGAAATCTTGAGTCCAGTAGACTATAAAGATCGATTGTCCCATGGCTACAAAGTTCTTTCTAGTTACTACGAGGCCAACCAAGAGGGCTTCAAAAAAGCCCTATTCACAGAAAAGTCTTTTGGCACTTCACTTACCTCTCAAATCCACTTAGATGATATTGCTCTTACTGGCAAAGCAGATCGTATTGATCTCATTAAGTCCAAAAATGTTTGTTTTGTAGACTACAAAACTGGCAAACCTAAAAGCCGAAACGAAATTGAAGGGCTGACTCAAAACAGTAATGGCGACTATAAGCGTCAGCTAGTTTTTTATAGACTCCTGGCAGAACTAGACAAAACATTTGATTATGTAGTTGAACAAACAGAAATAGATTTTGTTGAACCAAACGAAAAGGGGGAGTTTAAAAAGGAGAAGTTTAGTATCACCAGTGAAGAAGTGGAAAATCTAAAAGTTCTAATTAAAGATACTGTAATGGCTATTCGCTCTTTCGACTTTACTCGCGCCGCCGACATAAAAACCTGCGATAACTGTCCCTTCAATAGCCATTGCTGGCCAGAAAAATATTGATTTGATATATTAAACTATGGCAGAATTTGACAGACGAAAACTTTTAGAGTTAGAAGTTCAAAAAAATCCCTTCCCTTGCGTTAATCCCGAAGTCTACGAAACCTCAAAAGGTCTCACCTACCTTCGCGAACCAGGAGTTGCTGTTGTTTCTGTCCCTCAAGTAGAGTTTAGTGGATTACAAGCTTTTTTAAATGGTTTACCTAGAGAACTCCAGTTTTATCAGTACTTAAACGATCCAACTCCACTTCAGCCCGCAGAAAGTCTTTGTAAGGTGGCGGGTCAACTTTGTTACTTAAGTTTTGGGCCAAATCGTACTACTAATGAGTTTGCTGATGCCTATTTCCAAAATATCAAAGAATCTGGACATGGCTCCGTACTAGAACATGCCAACATCTCTGTTTTAATATGGGGAGTTTCTCGCAGTCTTACTCACGAACTAGTGCGCCACCGAGCAGGTTTTGGATTTTCTCAGGTGTCACAGCGTTACGTGGGTGGCAGAACTCTTCGGTTTGTAGAGCGCCCTGAATACGCAAACGATGATTTTCTTCACGAGCTTTTTGAAGATAGAATTGAAAGAACTCAGAGGGAGTATGAGGGAATAACAAGCTATTTAATTGAAAAACAAAAAGAAGGAAGTGAAATGCTATCTGCAGAAAGAAAAACTGATTTAAGGAAAAAAGTTCGCCAAGCAGCCAGATCGCTACTTCCAAATGAAACGGAAGCTCCTGTCCTTGTAACTGGTAACGTTAGAGCCTGGCGCCACTTTTTGAACGCTAGGGGGAGTGAACACGCTGAGGTAGAAATTAGAAAGACGGCACTAGAAACATTTCGTTGCCTTTACCAAGTTGCACCTCTTCTTTTTGGAGATTTTGAAGTTAAACCTCTCTCTGATGGTACCTTCGGTCTTTCCACCAAGTACCCCAAAGTTTAAAGTACCCAAGTTGTATAATTTGTTTATGAAAAACAAACTTGCTTCAACATTATTAGTTTTTAGTTTTGGTCTTTTGTTATCAGCATGCAACAAAACAGCGCCAAACACTTCGGGGCAAATGGAAAATAAAAACGAGGTCAAAGAAGAATCTTTTAATAAAAAATCAACTCTCAAGACTTTGCTCGGAATGGGAAAAAACCTTACCTGTACTTACAATAATGTTGACGAGGAAACAAAATTTGAAATAAAAGGTACTACTTACATTTCGGGAAATAAGTTTGCTCAAGAGATGGAAACAACAGACCCCAAGGATAAAACCAAAAAAGTTTTAACCAACATGATATCTGATGGTGAATTCGTGTATACATGGAGCTCAGACAAGAAAACTTCCGGTATGAAAATAAAAATGGAAAAACCAGAAACAGCTCCAGATGGTGACGTAAAAACAGATGTAGCCGGCACAGACCAAAGCATGAACAAGGAATACGACATGAACTGCAACCAGTGGAATATTGATGAGTCAAAGTTTAAAGTACCTACTGACGTTAAATTTACCGACCTTTCAGAGATAATGAAGAACATCCCCACAATGCCAGCACTTCCACAAATTCCTGAGTAAAAGTGGACATAAAACTCGAATCTACTTGGAAGGAGCTTCTAGTTGACGAGTTTAACAAGCCATATTTTCATTCACTTACCAGTTTTGTAAAAAAAGAATACAAAGACGGTAAAATATTTCCTCCGGGAAAATTAATTTTTAACGCCTTAGATTCGTTACCGGTAGATAAAGTAAGGGTAGTTATTTTGGGTCAAGATCCATACCATGGCGACGGGCAAGCTCATGGACTATCCTTCTCCGTGCCAGACGGTGTCGCTATTCCACCATCACTAAAAAATATCTTTAAGGAACTCCATGACGATCTTGGGGTAAGCAAAAACAATTCAGGTGATCTCACTTCTTGGGTTTCTCAGGGAGTACTTCTCCTTAATTCCACACTGACCGTAAGGGCACATCAAGCAGGATCTCACCAAAAACAAGGTTGGGAAACTTTTACAGATGCTATTATTAAAAAACTTTCAGATTCTCAGGGCAACTTAGTTTTTATTCTCTGGGGGAACTATGCTCAAAAAAAGAGCGAGTTAATTGATCAACATAAGCATTTGATAATAAGGTCTGCCCACCCATCACCACTATCAGCCTACAATGGTTTTTTTGGTAGTAAACCGTTTAGTAAAACAAACAGCTACTTAGAATCTCACGGTAAAACAAAAATATATTGGTAGAGTAGTTTTATAGCCATCGACTGAAACTTCCAGGATAAGAAACATTCTTTCCTCCAAATTTATTTTTAAAACCAGTAAAACCAATCCATCTTTTTTGAGGCCATCTTGGATCGAAAATGCCCTCAAAATCAAATAATTTCAACCCTTTCTTTTTTGCCAACAGCATTGTTTGCCACACCAAAAAAAAGTGTGCTCCGGTAATCCTTCCCGCGTCTGTAGTAAAAGATTGGTAATAGTTGCACATGTCTATAGACTCAATCACCAGAATTCCAGACTGGCAAACACCGTCCTTGTAACAAAGTAAAAAAGACACCTTATCTTTCATTTTTTTCTTGAGCCCGACCAGTTCTGGCAATTTTATAGTCCAAATCTTGCTAAATTTTTTCCACTCGCTCAAAAAAACTTCAGGTTTTACTTTGCGAACCACACAATTACTATTCTTTTTAATCAATCTCCTTGTATTTTCTGATAAGTTTTTCCAAAGCTTTGTTTCTGACTGCGTTAGGTCAATAATTATAGTTTTGGTCGCCAAATAGGGAAAATTTGAGAGTCTATAGCCAGCCTTTTTATAGTTTTCTGGGTTTTCAATTTTTGCAGGTTCAATTATTGAACTTACCACCCAATTTTTTCTCTTTATCTTTTTTAATTCATTCCAATCGGGGTCAAAGCTTGATCTTTGAAGTTTTAAAAAGTTTAAACCAAACATTCCCAAGGGAACAATACTTGCTTGCATAACAGTTTTACCATCAGCAGAGGGCACGGAAACCATTCTCCAGTCTCTGTTTTTAGCATACACTTTCCATGCTTTGCTTTGGCGAATGTCTTGCATTAAGAGAAAAGTTTTTTATTCAATCTTAGTATTGTCCACCTTATTTTCTCTGCTTTTAAATACGTTTCGTACCAAAAATTATTTACAATCAAGTCATAAGTCCCCAAGTTTTCAGTCAGCACTCCACCATAACCCTCTTTAAATTTGTGGAAACCATACCACGGGTCTTTCGTGTCAGGGTTTGGCCCCATGCTTCCCCACATATCAAAACTGACGCAACCCTGAGACTTGGCAAATAATAATACTTTCCACATCATCAAGTTGTTCGCCATAACCTCTCTGTGTTCAGTGGATGATGCTCCGTATGGATAATAACCAGTTTTATTTAATACAAAAATCATCCAAGCGGTCAAAACCTTCCCGTTGAATTTTGCCAAAAACATATGGCCAATTCCCGAACCTGTCATTTGTTTAAACATTTTTTGGTGATAACTTCTAGAGTGAGAATAAAATTTTTGTCGTTTTGTTGTTTCTTCGGTCAGCCTCCAATATTCTTCAAAGGCATCATCAGAATTATCTTCTACAATTTCAACACCTCTTTTTTCTGCTAACCGAAGATTGTATCTAGTTTTTTGTTGTAAGTTCTTTAGTAGTTCTTCCTCAGAATTATCGAGTGATAAAACAAACGAGAACTTTGTAAAAAGTGGTTTACCTGCTACAAATTCTTTTGTTTTAAAAATTGCATTTTTCAAAAAATTGCTTTCATTTGGCTCAAACTTAACCATTACTGCACCTTTTTTATTAGCTTCCTTTTTTATAAACTCAACAACTTTTTCATTTGGTACGACTGATTTTGGACAATACCCAATATATTTATTGAGAAGTGGAATTTTGTGCCAAGTGATCTGAAATGAATTAATTATTTTTTTATCTTCAATTTCCAAAAAACGAGAGACTTTTACCCCGGTAGATCTTCGGAACTCACCCCACTCCCAACTCTGCAGTGGATGAGTTACAACCTTATTAATCTTGTTTCTGTCTTTATCAGTGGCGTATCGTATCACTCCTTTATTCTACCTCACCAATTGTCCACATCATCAAAGTCTTGCTTAGTCTCTCTCTCAATCTCCCAATCCTGCACCACAACCCTAATTTTCTCCCCATCATCCCCAAAACCTTTTTTGGTTTCACTTTTTCTTTGAGGTTGTTCCATTAAGCTCAAAAATTTTTTATCTATGAGACTAGCTTCTATCTCACTCAAAAATCTAGAAGGAATTGATCTGTTTCTCCCTCCAAAAATCAATCGTGATTTTGCATAAAACAAATATAGTCTTTGTTTCGCCCTAGTCATGGCTACATACATGAGTCTTCTTTCTTCTTCAATTTCATCTTTGTTTCCTATCATTATCGATCTAGAGTGGGGGAAGAGACCTTCTTCCATTCCCACTACAAAAACATTATCAAATTCAAGTCCTTTGGCTGAGTGTACTGTCATTAAGGTAATTTTTGCATTCGACAAGCTTTTCTTTGTTTCTGCTTCCGCAAGAGCCGCCCCTTCCAAAAATTCCGGAACGGTTTTATATTGTGAAGCAACTGCAAGCAACTCATTAATGTTTTCTATTCTTGCTATATCAGCTTCATCTCTCTCATCAAACTTATCTAGGTAGCTAACTATGTTAATAATCTCATTCAGTAAAGTGCCTGGATTTTCATTTATTATTTCTGGAGTTTTTGTTGCTAGCCAATCATCAAACGTTTTTGCTTTTCTCTTCCCAATTTTTTCAATTCTGTTTCTGCTTACTTCTTCATCAGAGTTGTTGACCTGTCTCAAATAGGCAAGCAAGTCTTTTACTTCAGCTCTTCCGTAAAACCTCACACCACCAATTAGCTTGTAAGCAATTCCTTTTCTTAGTAGTTCTTCTTCAACAGCACGAGACTGAGCGTTTGTTCTGTAGAGAACTGCTACTTCATCATCATTACTTGTAAGCCTGACAGCTTCATTTACTACTTTTTTTGCTTCATCAACTTCATCGGCAGCTTCAATTAGTTGAATTTTGTCGCCCTTACTTTGAGTAGACTCTAGTTTTATTACCGGATGACCAGTGTTATTTTTTACTACACTGTATGCAGAATCCAGAATAAATTGGGTGCTTCTGTAGTTTTTTGGTAACTCCATTTTTTTTATTTCAGAGTACTCATCTTCTAGCAAAATTAAATTTCTAAAATCCGCTCCCCTAAAAGAATAAATTGCTTGGGATGCATCTCCCACCACGGTAAGATTCCGGAGATCTCCGGCCAATAATCTGGTGAGTTCAAACTGAACTTTGTTTGTATCTTGGTACTCGTCTATCAGAATCCATTGCAGTCTACTGTTAAGTTCCTTCCTAATACTTTCAATTTGTAGTACCTCTACGGTTTTTACGAGTAAATCATCAAAATCCAAAGCCTTATTGGTAGTTAATTTTTGCTGATAGACTTTCCATACCCTTACGAGTTGTTTATAAAAATAGTTTGAATTATCTTTTTCTACCGAGGCAATATTTTTATAGTCATTTTTCATTTTACCTATCACCGATAAAAACATAGATGGTTTGCTTTCCTTTGGGTCAATTCCCAACTCTTTAAGAACATTTTTCATGAGTGACTCACTGTCTTCACTGTCAAAAATTACAAAATTTCGATTAATCCCTACTGCCTCTCCAAACTCTCTCAATATTTTTACACAGAACGTGTGAAAGGTCCCGACAAAACCAATTTGAACATGGCTTCCAATCATCTTTTTTATTCTTTCCCTCATTTCTTGTGCTGCCTTGTTTGTAAAGGTCATCAAGGCGATTTTACTTGGGTTGATGTCATCTTTCTCAACTAGCTTTACTACTCTGTGTACCAACACTTTTGTTTTTCCAGATCCTGCTCCAGCCAAAATTAAAAGGGGTCCGACTCCATGCTCTATAGCTTCAACTTGTTCTTTATTCAATTCTTCTTTCATTAGTTTCTATTTTAACCTTATCTTGAGTTCTTGAGTTTTTGAGTTCTTGAGTTTTTAAAGATATACTATACATAGTGAAATACATTATCGGAAACTGGAAAAGCAACCAAAGTCTGACCCAGTCCTTAATCTGGCTAGATGATTTGGCCACCATAAAGCCAAAAATAAACGAACTTAAAAAAGTAATTCTTTGCCTTCCTTTCACCGAGATTGCCGCTTTTAACCAGCGACTCTTTGAATTAAATCTTCCCATTGTTACCGCATCTCAAAACGTATCCCATCTCCCTCCAGGAAAGCACACTGGAGAAATAAATGCCCTAATGCTTTCAGAGCTTGTAAGCTACTGCATAGTTGGCCACTCCGAACGTAGAACTGAATTTGCTGAAACATCCCAAATGGTAGCTGAAAAATGCAAGCTTCTTTTGGAAAATGCCATCACTCCCATAGTTTGTTTGGACACACCATATTTAGATGAACAAATAAAAGAATTATTTCGAAACGACATAGAAGTTTCAAGATGCGTTTTTGTGTACGAGCCTGTTTCTGCCATTGGCACGGGAAACGCCATTAGCCCCATTGAAGCAAATCACATCGCTAAGCAAATTTCTTTTATGATTGATTACGCCTCTCCCGTACTATATGGCGGATCAATTTCTGCTGACATTGTAAATTCTTTTATGGACGAGCCAGATATTAGTGGAGTACTCGTTGGCACCGACAGTCTTAACCCTCTTTCTTTTGCTGAAATAATTAATCAAGTAAAATAACGGTGGAAAAACAAAGGTCAAAAACTACTCGTTTTTTTCTTCACACGTTATTTTTTGTCAGAAAATATTTACTAGTCTTTGTAATTATTATCCTCACCTACCTTCTTCTTAAATTTGGTGAAAGGGGATTGTCTTATATGGCAGAACTTAAAGTAAAACCCAAAGATTTGTTTGGTTTTTTAGGAAACACTAGTGATTCTCTAGACAACCAGTCGGGTATCACCAACTTTTTGGTCTTAGGACTTAGGGGTGAAGGGGTAGACTCACCAGACCTAACCGATAGTTTAATTTTTTTCAGTCTAGATCAAAATAAAAATCAGCTTACTCAGATCGGTATTCCCAGAGATCTCTGGGTTCCGTCTCTTCAAGCAAAAATTAATACAGCATATCACTACGGCGAAGAGGCAAGTAAAGGCGCTGGAATAAAACTAGCTGAAACTTCTACACTGGAAACTTTGGGACAACCCATAAACTACACAGTCATCGTTAACTTTAATTTGTTTAAACAGGTCATAGATCTTGTTGGTGGTGTAGATGTCTTTGTTTCTCCAGCCTTCGAAGACAAAGAGTATCCCATTGCTGGTAGAGAAAACTCAATGCCAATATCTAGTCGTTACGAAACAGTTTCTTTTCCAGAAGGCAATATCCATATGGACGGCGACACCGCTCTAAAGTTTGTAAGATCTCGTCATTCAGTAGGGGACGAAGGGACCGACTTCGCCAGGTCAGTGCGCCAGCAAAAAATAATTAGCAGTCTAAAAGACAAACTTTTCAGCAAAGAATTTTTATTAAGTGAGCAAAAAACCACTCAATTAATCAAGTTGGTAGAAAACAATCTCATCACCAATATTCCAAGTAGTTTGTATCCAGTGCTTGCTAGAGTTGGTTTAAATCAGGCTGGTAAAACCATAAAAACAGTTTCTCTAGATACAGTTGCCAAAGATGATGAAGTTGCTATTTTATACAATCCTCCCACGGCCAAGTTTAAAGGTGAATGGGTGCTTGTTCCCAAGGATAACAACTGGAAAGCTCTCAAACAGTACATCCAAACCAAGCTCTCCAACTAGTCAACCTTTACCAAATAGCTTTCATTCATCTCCCAGACAACTTTCCCCAGTGACTTAATCTTAGGATGTTTAATGTTATACATTCCCTCCTCGTCCTCACCTACCAAAATCCATCCCACGTTGTATTTTTTAACAATATCTTTTGTTTTATCTAAGTCCATACCTTCGTAAACTTCTCTTACTTGTTGCTCTCTCACTGCAACCGGGTCATATCCACCTCTCCACAACCATTCATGTACTCTCCACCCTTGTATTGTAGGGACTCCAGAATATACCGAGACGGCATTAAAGTCTGTATAGCTATCTCC
>CAYTOI010000020.1:0-11085 GCA_964439805.1 uncultured Pseudomonadales bacterium
TTGGGGTAGCAAGTGTGGTGGCGGTGGTTGCGGACGTAGCGGATGTGGCAGAAGTTGCTGAAGTGGCAGAAGTTGCAGTTGTGGCGTTTCCAGACAAGGCGCCGGAAAAAGTAGGGGCTGTGACGGTGCCAGTAAAAGTGGGAGAAGCAGAGAGGACTACACTACCTGTTCCGGTTGATGTGGTAGTACCAGTGCCGCCACGAGCGACGGCTAGAGTTCCAGCTGAGATGTTTGCCGCACTTAAGGCAGTAATTGAAGCTCCGTTTCCTGATAGAGTTGATCCGCTTACGGCTCCAGAAAAGGTGCCTGTTGTGCCCGCTATTGCGGTTCCGGTAATTGACCCAGCCACACTAATTGAAGGGTTTGCTGACGGATCCATGTAATAAGCTCCACTCCCAGTGGTGTCAACAAATTTGTAGGCAGAAACAAGATTGGTTCCGCTGAAAGTGACTGGAGCGGAAATAGTTAAAGATTCACCCACCGCCCTTACCGAATTATCAGGAATTAAAATTGCAATACAAAGGAGAAGGATTAAGACTAGAATTTTATTAGGTTTATTCATTGTTGTTTGTATATAATTATTTTTCACACCAAATAGTCTTGTCACCGCAGCCGTTTCCACAAGAAAAATCAGAGAAGGTTTGCGGACACCCCATGGATTCTGTTTTTATGTAATGACTGCAAACTCCGATTGGGTCGCAGGCAAATTCACCTGGTTTATTGATTTTGCTAGGAGTAGGTATTGTGACTGGAACCTCATTTATTATTTCGTTGGACTGAGAAGCGTTATTGCTCAAAGCACTACTAGTATCTAGATCTACTGAAATTGATTGTTTTTCTGTGGGATTGAAAATGGTAAAACCTGTTTTTATAAGAACAAAAAAACCTATGAAGCAAAGCATCGAAATAGTTACTATAAGAAGATAAGTGTAATAGTTATTTGTCTTGATGTTAGGTTCCATCTTTTTTGCAATAGCAAATATTAAGTCTGACTAAAATAATAATAGACTATTTTGAAAAAAAATGTTGAACTAAACCTTGGCAATAGACAAGAATGCTTCTTGAGGCACAGAGACCTTGCCAAACTGTTTCATTCTGGCTTTACCTTTTTTCTGTTTGTTCAGGAGTTTTAGGTTTCTGGTAAAGTCACCACCGTGAAGTTTGGAGTCGACATCTTTTCGGTAGGCTTTGATAGTTTCCCTGGCGATGATGTGAGAGCCGATGGCCACTTGGATAGGAATTTCAAATTGTTGCCTAGGGATTGCTTCTTTGAGTTTTTCGGCAACTTTTTTGGCTTTTTGAATAGCTTTTTCTTTGACAGTTATGGTACTCATGGGACCAAAGACTTCGTGATTGAGTAATACTTCGAGCTTTACCAGTTCAGATTCTTGCCAGCCAGCCAGTTCGTAGTCTAAAGAACCAAAGCCCTGAGTAACACTTTTGAGGTTGTCATGAAGAGATGTTATTACTTCGATAAGAGGCATGAGGTATTCAATTTCTACGAGCTGATCTAGGTATGATACGTTGGCAAGCTCTCCCCTTAAGTCTTGGCAAAGTTCCATAACAGCGCCGACATAAGGAGAAGTAACAATTATATTGACCGCGGCCAAGGGCTCAAAACTTTTGAGAATGCTGACAGGGTCGGGGAACTCAGCTGAACTACTAATAATAATTTCTTCACCGGATCGTAAAAGTATTTTGTATTCTACTGAAGGAGAAACAGAAATGACGGGTAAATTGAATTCTCTTTGCAGCCTTTCCCCTACTACTTCAGCGTGCAACATACCCAAAAAACCGACTTTGACTCCTTGCCCCAAAATGGGAGAACTGATTCCTTGGGTGGTAAGACTGGAGTCGTTTAATTTTAATTTTTCGAGAGCATCGATGAGGTCTCTATACTGAGTGCCATCAGCGGGGTAGGAATCGAGATAGAGATTGGGGTGAATTTTTCTGAACCCAGGTAGAGGAGTGACTTTTTCTCTATCACTTGCGACACAGAGAGTGTCCCCCACCAGGACTCTACGAATATCTTTTAGTCCGGTAATGATATAGCCAACTTGTCCCTCGACAAGAGTCTTGGTTTCTTGACGCTTGGGGTTAAAAATTCCAATTTCGGAAGCAATAAGGGACTGACCAGAGTTGTAAAAAACAAGTTTGTTGTTTGTTATCAATTCTCCGGAGACTACTTTGACAAAAGCAATAACACCAAGGTGGGCGTCGTAAGTGGAGTTGAAGACTAGAGCTTGGAGAGGTTCGTGTTGCAATGAAGATTTTGGAGATGGAAGGTCGGAGATGATTTTGTCGAGAAGTTCTTTGACACCTTCTCCGGTTTTGGCAGATATCAACAGAGGCGTTTCTTCAATTGATAAAAGTTGTTTTATTTGACGAATACTTGCCTCTACATCTGCAAGAGGTGCATCTATTTTATTGACTACAGGAATTATTTTTAGCCCTAGATTTTTGGCTAGTCTTAGGTTGGCCACTGTTTGAGCCTGAACTCCTTTGGTGGCATCTATGAGAAGTACGGCTCCCTCGCATGCCTGCAGAGCTCTTTCTACTTCGTAGTTGAAGTCAACATGTCCAGGAGTGTCGATTAGGTTGAGGTTGTAACCTTCGTATTGCATGGAGACTGGGGCAAGTTTAATGGTGATACCTCTTTCACGTTCTATAGGGTTACTGTCTAGCTGTTGTGGCTCATTTCCTTGGGCTACAGTTCCTGTAATTTCCAGCATCCTATCTGCCAAGGTAGATTTACCAGCATCAATATGAGCAATGATAGAAAAGTTTCGGATTTGGATAGGCATTATCAGGTATTGGGTGAGGTTGTTTCGAGGACCTCGTCACTACTTGCCAGTATTTTACGCCAATTACCTAGTTTGTGGATAATGTTTAGGAACTCAGAAAGCTCTTCGACCTTAAATATCCAGCAAAAAAGCAAATAAACACTAAAACCGACAGACGTAACTATTAAAGTGAGTGCTATTAAAGGTAGTGTTTTTGTAGTGTCAAAGACAAATTGGTCTAGAAGTCTCATGGGAATCCAAAGGGAAAAACCGGTTAAAACTGTAACGAGTACCATTTTGAAAAGTTTTAGTCTTAAACTCAAGTGCCCAATTTTTTTGACAAGAAAAATATATAGAAGAGAAAAATCTATGAGGTTTCCCAAAGAAAGTGCAAGACACAAGCCAATTATTCCTAGCCCCAAATATTTTGCAAAGATATAAGCAAGAATACTATAAAGAACCACAGAGAAAAATCCACTTACAAGTGGCGACTTAGTATCCTTCAAAGCGTGCATGGCTCTTGTAAGAGTGTGACTAACTGCCAGAGGGGCAATTGATAACGAGAGAAGGGCTAGTGCTTTTCCGGTGTCGAGTGTAGCGTCCCAAGGAAACGATTTTGCACCAAAGGCAATACGTACGAGAGGTATGCGAAGCACCAGTATTAACGCACTAGCTGGCAAGGCAAAGAAAAAAATCTGAAGTATTGATTTGGAAAGAGTAGATCTGAACTGAGTTTTGTCCTCTAGAAGAGCATCTTTTGATAATACGGGGAAGGTGGCTTGACTGAGAGACACTCCAAAGAGGGAGATGGGCAATATATATAGTTGGCGGGCGAAAGTAAAAATAGAAAGACTCCCCGGAGCAAGAAGTGAGGTAAGGTTTACTGCTATCCAGCGCTGAACCTGATCTAGCCCTAGAGACATAGTCCTTCCTGGCATTAGCTTTGCAATTTGAAAAACTCCAGGATGAAAATCTTTAAAAATGAGCTTCGGTTTAAAACCAAGCGATATTACGGCTGGAAGCTGAACAAGGGCATGAAGAATGGAGCCAATAACCACACCAATTGCGGCGGAATAAATCCCAAAACGAGAAGAAAGAAATAGAACACCAAATATGGTGCCCATATTGTAGAGAAGAGGAGCTATGGCTGGCAGTAAAAAGCGTTGTTCAGACTGAAGAATGCCTGTAAAGACGGCAGAAATAGCAAAAATCACTTCGGCTACAGACATAATCCTGATTAAATTGGCCATTATTTGAATCTTGTCTGGGCTAAAGTGAGTTATGAGCCCAGAAAGAGGGACGGCAAAAATGGAGATTATGATTGTGGCTGCAACTATGGCAAAAAACACCAGGGATAGAACTGATCTGGCTAACCAGCTTGCTTCGGACTCGGATTTAGCTGAATATTCTTGGAAAATTGGGATAAAGGCAGCTGAGATTGCCCCGACTACCAAAAGCTGAAAGAGTGTGTCTGGAATGACAAAAGCGGCAAAATAAACATCCAGATACCCTTCCTGCCCCCCAAAAAAATGTGAAGCAAGAAGGCGATTACGAATAAGACCCAACAAGGCAGAAGCCAAGAAAGAGGCCCCAATTATGGCTGCGGCCGAGAGAATGCTAGAGTTTTTTTTGCTAAGTAACTCTTGAGACTTGGAAATTAATTTTTGAACCACAAGCAATTTTAATTCAGGTGGAGGAGTTATACCAGACTGGATTTGTAATGACGAGCGGGGGAGGCTGTGATAAAATAGTGGTCACATATGCCATTAACCAAATCTGCTATCAAAAAATTAAGATCCGACAAGAAAAAAGCCGGTTTTAACAAGGCCACAAAAACCAAGGCCAAGTCGGCTGTAGATAACTTTAAATCCTTGTTAAACCTTGAGTCTTTAAGTAAGGCTTTTTCTGCTGTTGATAAAGCTGCAAAACGTGGAGTAATTAAGACAAGAAAAGCTGACAGAATAAAATCTCGACTCTCCAAAAAAGTTAAGTAAAATAAATAATTTTGGTAGTGGCTCTGCTATACTGAATTTGTGGCTGATAAAAGTCGTTTTTTGCAGATAAACTTGCTACCGAAAGATAGTTTTGAGTTCTCCGGATTGGGGAAGTTTTTGAGCTGGGCGATGACATCAGGAAGAGTGTTGGTAGTTCTTACAGAGTTCGTAGTACTTCTTGCTTTTGGCTCTAGATTTTATTTTGATAAAAAACTTAACGATATCTCTGAGACTTTAGATCAAAAACTGGAACAGATCAGTTCCTATTCTGAAATTGAGTCCCAAATGAGAACCATACTAGCGAAACAGGTTCCCATTACGACATTTTTGAATAACAACATAAAGTTTTCCAATAAGTATGACGACCTATCCTCTATTGTGCCCTTTGGGGTAAAACTGGAGAAGGTTTTTCTGGACCAAAACACCTTAAGGTTTACAGGAAAGTCTGAATCAGAATTGGGATTTGCGTTACTTCTTAGAAAAATGAAATCCATGAATACGCTTTCCTACATAAACATTAAGGATGTAGGGTTTGATCAAAACACTAAAGCTGTTTCTTTTACCATTCAAGCTAACTACAAATAATGGCGCTTATATCTAATATTTTAAACAATGAAAAGTACGCAAGATACTATCATCGTTTTGGGGCTATATATGAAAGACCAGAAATAAAAGCTTCCTTGGAAGTTGTCTTTTCTGTCTTTATGATTTCAGTTTTGATTTTTTTGGCCATCAGACCGACATTGACAAACTTGGCTGCTTTGCAAAAAAAGATTGCTGATAAGGAAGCTACTAGTATAAAGGCAGACAAGAAACTTGCTCAGCTTTTTTCGTCAACTGAACAACTGGAGACATATTCAGCGAATCTGGCTCTATTTGATAGTGCTGTTCCAGAAAAGTTCTCGTATTTTGACATTATTGGAAGAATAGAAAACTTGGCAGAAATTACTGGAGTAGAAATTTCTACACTTTCTACCTTGGGAGTAAATCTTACTGATGACAGTGTTTCTACTGGTGTTTGGGCAGCAAAAATTCTAAAAAAAGACGCAAATGGAATGATGACGGTCCCTGTAGATTTTCAACTTTCAGGAAAGCCTGAACAAATAAAAAAATTCTTAATAGAAGTGGAAAATATGGATAGATTGGCGGTAATGAAAAGCGTTGACCTTTCAAAAGAAGAGGGAACCGCAAAAGGAACTGCTAAAGTTAAAGCAAGTGGTCAAATATCGTTTTATTTATATGCAAGCAAAAAATGAAGCCTAGAAAGAGTCTTTCTGTTTATGTATTATTAGTAGGTGTAATGGGCCTTTTGATAGTGGGTGGTATTTTTGCATTTCAAGTAATTGATCAGGCGACAAAAAACCAGTTAACCACAACCCAAAAAGACTTAGTAAAACCACTCGATGGAAAAATTGAAGCAAAAACGATAGAAAACTTAACTAAAAGAAAAGTTTATTCTAGGGAAGATCTTTCAATAAAGCCAACTTCCACAATTGAGATATCTATTACACCAGAGGCATCCAGCTCTTCGGCTGCTGCCCAACCAAACACAAATTTGACACCATAATGACACAAAAAGGCTTAATGAATCGAAAAATACCTACTGCATTAGGTCTAGTTATTTTGGTGGCAGGTTTAATTGCAGGAGTAATTCTTGTAAACAATCGAACTAGTTTTCAATCTAAAGCTGGACCCACTGAAAGCCCTAAAAATATAAAGATTACAAACAGAGGCTCGGGAACTTTTAGCGTGAGTTGGACCACTGATATTCCGCTAACGGGGTATCTTAAGTACTCAGAAGACCCAGCAAAAATCACCTTACCAGCAGGAGATGTGAGAGATCAGATTTCTGGCACTTCCCAAAGCTACACCAATCACTATGTAAACATAACAGGGCTGGGGGCCAACAAGACAATTTATTTCCTGATTGGATCAGGATCGCAAACATATAATGACAACAACAAGCCTTTTCAAACAAGAACACTCGCCTCAGTATCGTCTCCCGCAGAAGAAATAATTTCGGGAAAAATAGTAAATACTGACGGCTCCCCTGTAAATGGGGCTATTGTGTTTGTGGATATGGAAGGAGCGGAGACAATGTCGGCTATATCCAAAAATGATGGAACTTGGAGAATAAATATTTCCACAGCTAGAACAAAAGATGGCAAGTTGCCGATGATAGACCCACAAAAGACCTTACTTTCTATTTTTGCATCAGCTGGTACGTCAGGGACAGCAACTGCTATTACAAATACAGGAAAAGCCAAACCAGTTCCTGATATTGTGCTAGGAAAAAATCAAAGTTTTGTAGAAAGTTCTATAGATATTGCAAGTCTATCAGCTGAAAATGCAAGTAAAAGTGGGGGTTTTGTGTTGACCGCTTCACAGTTAAGTGACGAATTTCTTTTGAATAAATCACTCGTTACCTTTCTTAACCCAGCAATTGAAGGAGAGCTTATTGCGACAACTTCACCTGAGTTAAAAATAAAACTGGCAAGTGGGTCTGCCGTTGTTTTTTCTGTTGGTTCGCAAAAGTCGGTAAGTCTTGAGTCTACAAACTCTGGTGAGTGGATCTGGTCCCCAACGACACCTCTGGCCACAGGTCTAAACACTTTACTTGTTGAGTTTGTGGATGAAAAGGGAGCAAAACAGCAGGCTACCAGAAAATTTAATGTTTTGGCTATCGGAGATATTGCCGGGCTGCCTGCCTTTACAGCTACCCCATCCGCAACACCGACTCAGATTGTAGTAGTACCCACAGATGCAGTAACAATGCCAGAAACAAGTTCAGAAAATTTAAATAACTCAGGAACGCTAGAAACATCGATATTATTAACCTTGTCTGGCATAATTTTATTTGGACTAGGAAGATATTTAAAGAAAAAATGGCATTAAAGCAGAAAAATATTTTAGTTGCGTTGTTATTTGTAATGGCGGTATCGATAAGTTTTGCAGTTTCCTTTAAGGTTTCATTGCAAAACTCTATTTCACCAAACGCCCCTTTAAGCAATCCAAAGGCTGGGTCTTGTACAGAAGAGTGCCCTGGTAGCGATGGCATTATGAGAAGTTGTAACCCTCCTGATTCTAACGGCGATCCTAGTGAAAGTTTTTGTAGTGGACGAGGTAGGATTGAAGCTTGTGGAGGTAAAAACTATTGCTGTCCTTCTGCTAATGGAGATTGGACAACAGACATGACTGCTTGTCAAACGTGCAGTGTCTCAGTACCAACATCACTGGCTGTTCAGAAAATTTCACCCACTTCAGTAAAAATAACTTGGTCTGGTAGTAGCTGTGGGGTTTTTCGCGTTTGGGTTGGTACCAGTCAAAATGTTACTACCTATTGTTCCTCTGGAGGAACAGCGTCAACTTGCCCTGTTAACGATTCCAAAACGACAGCAAAAGAGCTAGTCGTAACCAACTTGAATCCCAGCACACTTTACTACTACAGAATTATGAACTGGTTAAAGGATGGAGTTGATAGCTCTAGCCAGACTCTTTCATTTACAACTGACCCCACAACCTCCTGCACTCCCACAACTTGGACACCGAACGCTAATACTGTTTGCACAGGGACTAATTTGACTCAGACAAGCAACTGTGGAACTACTCAAACGGTGGCAGGAACAAAAGTAAGTAGCGTGTGGACTCCAAACGCAAATACTGTTTGCACAGGGACTAATTTGACTCAGACCGGAGATTGTGGAGATACAAAAACTGTCGCCGGGATAAAGACGGACGGGACTTGTGCCTCCTGCACTCCCACAACTTGGACACCGAACGCTAATACTGTTTGCACAGGGACTAATTTGACTCAGACAAGCAACTGTGGAACTACTCAAACGGTGGCAGGAACAAAAGTAAGTAGCGTGTGGACTCCAAACGCAAATACTGTTTGCACAGGGACTAATTTGACTCAGACCGGAGATTGTGGAGATACAAAAACTGTCGCCGGGACAAAGTATTGCTGTTCAGACGCAACTTGGTCCCCTAGTCCAGAAAATACATGCTCGGAATCAAAACTGGTACAAAAGAGTAATTGCGGAAACGAAAGAGAAGTGGATGGAACAAAAATTTGTTATCCAAACATATCTGTAGTTACTGGAGCATATGCAGATGACAACAGGAATAAACCTGGGGTATATTTTACCGATAAAAAAATTACAAAGGTTTCAAGGGATCAATTTTATGTTTATACAATGGAGGTTTACAACACTGGAGATGCAAGTATAAAAGACTTTGTTGTATCGGATACTCTCACCGGCCAAAACCAAAGTTTGATATCTTTCATAGATGGAGAAGATAAGTGTTCTTATGACAGTCCAACAAAAAAATTAAACTGTAAGGTAGACAAACTTGCTCCCAAGAGTGAGGTGAAACTTCGATTTAGAGTGAAGACTGCTGCCACGGCCCTAAATGGAAAAGTAATCAGAAATAAAGTATCTGTAAATTATGGAACTTCAACAAAAACAGCAACAGTGGACACTCTGGTAAGTTCTATTGTGAGCTGTAATGAATTTTGCAACAATGACTCGGAGTGTGTGGCCGGGCTTGCTTGTGATGTGTTTAGCAATAAGTGCAGGAAACCAAGCTGTTTGAAGAGTGATAGTTGTAATTGTGCTCTGCCCACAGCAACAGTAACAGCAACTATAACATCAGCAAGATTAACGGCGACTCCCACAGACTCTGTCGTTGATTTTCCAGATTCCTCTACGGCAGTTAGTTCACCAACTACCAGAGCTACTCTTGCTCAGACTGCAGACACGATCGAGGAACTGCCTTCTACTGGAATATTTGACTTGCCACAAACAACTATTTTTGGTGGTGGAATATTACTTGCAATTTTGGGAATATTTTTAGCTCTATAATGAACATAGATGGAACATGAAGCAATAAATATAATCAACCCAGTTGTTCCAAAAATGGAATTAACCAAAAATGTTTCTCGCGAAATTTTGAAGAGAAAAATTATTGGAGGAGTTATGGCGATAATTCTTGTTCTTGGCTCTGCTTTTGGAGCGTTTTACTTTACAAAAAATCTGGATCAAGCCTCGGTGCCAAATGCACCTTCAAGCGAGCCGGAGGCGGCCAAAAAGGCCCCCGTGGCTAGCTGGAACGCAGGAAAAGCGTGCAAGCAAGGTTGTGGAAAAAATGAGTTTTGCGAAGATGGTGTTTGTAAAAAAACTGGAGGTAATGCAGATGATAGAAATGATTACCAAAAATTATTAGGATTAGGCGAAAGCAAACCTGTGGCACCAGCATACAACGCAGCAACTTATGTATGCACACCTCAGAATTGTCCTTCTCCTTGTTTTAGTTGTAACTCGTCAAAAACGAGCTGTATATCCAATGGTTGCCCTGGCGTTTCGAGCAATGGGATATCTGATGGACAAACAGTAGCACTAACCAGTAAAACGCCGACTAACCCTGATGAAAAGTGCGCTGTCCTGCTGGACAGTGACGGAAAAAAATGCCCGTTGGAAGACTGTCACTGTACTGGAGGTGATGCGTGTATAACAGTTGAATGTGGAAAACAAATTACTGCTAGTGGACCAGTAGATCTTAGGTTGTCTTGTGCCAATCAAGGTAGATCTTGGTGTGTAAACATGACAGGTAAAGGAATGACCTGTTGTGTTGCTGGGTATAGTTGTGATTCTAGTGGTAAGGGATGTACAGGTTCTCCAGTTCAGGCGCAGAGTAGTTCAAGCAATATAAATACTCAAACCACAGTGAATCCAACAGTGACAAATACGGTAACGACCACTACTACAATTACAGCCACGGTCACGGTGACATCGACGGTTACGGCAACTGCAACAATAACTGTTACACCCAGGGACGAACCAACTGAGACTCCAACTTCTACTACTACAGTGACCCCTACTGATGAAGTAACACCTACAGACGAACCCACTGTTGAACCGACGATAGTGTCGTGTAACGAAAAATGCAATGAAGATAGTGACTGCAATTCTTGGTTGGTTTGTGACAAAACATCTGACAGATGCAGAAGACCGGGTTGTTTAAGTGAAAGTGATTGTAGTTGTACAACAGCTAGAAAAACGGTGACCGGAACAAGGGCTCCGACAAGAATTGTTCAAACCGCTGAAAGATTACCAGACACAGGAATATTTGACTTACCAGAAAGTACCATTTTTGGAGGCGGACTATTGCTCGCCATAATAGGTCTTTTCTTGGCGCTATAAATTTTGTTTACTTACTGACTAAAAATAGTCTATATTTAAATTAATGGATAATTCTAATTTGCCACCTGTTTTGCCACACTCTGATATTGCGGTTCCTAATACTGT
>CAYTOI010000021.1:0-8091 GCA_964439805.1 uncultured Pseudomonadales bacterium
TTGTAGGGACTCCAGAATATACCGAGACGGCATTAAAGTCTGTATAGCTATCTCCTACAGCCTCAACCATGTTTTTATCATTTCTAAACAGTTTTAAATACTTTATAGCTTCATACTTTTCAGGATGTTTCAGTGCAAGCCAAGCTTCCCCGTCTAAACCTCTAAAGGTTTTAAAATTTTCGTAAAAAGTGGGAAAAGAAACTGTAGGAAAAACCATTAAGCTGCCAAAAATAATAACACAAAATAAATATAGTGCTCCATATCCCAAACTGGCCTTACTCTTTATTTTGTTTGTGATCATACCTATCATCCCTCCAAAAACAATTCCCACCATAATACAAGCTTGGTAGGTAAGTTTGAACATTGTATTTGCCCTTGGGTGATCCGGGTAAATGTCTTTGGCATAAACAAACTCTGGAATCAGTACTAAAAATATCGAAGTAATCACCAAAGATCGGACAAATAGCGACTCGTTTGTTTTTTGAGAAGAAATTAGCCAAGCCAAAAAGTTAATTATTAACGCTCCAGACCATAAAACGGCTAGCTGCCACATTGGTGACCTGAGAGTTACCATAGCCACTCCACTAGAAATAGGTACAAATTTTAACCACCACAAGAATGACATCAACAACATTACCCCAAAGACCACAATCATTTTTTTGATCCATTCTCCAATTTCCCAAGGATTTTGAAATATTTTCCCCAGTATAAAGACGCACATAAATAGTCCATAAATAGGAATATCCCAAGTGTTTGTCATCATCATTATGGCAAACAACGATCCTAGTATTATTTTGTCCCACCAAACTTCTCTTGTAACAATCAAATAAAAAATTATCAAAAAAAGTAAAGTTGTCGGTAAATCAAATAAGTGCCCATGTAAGTCTGAAACAACTAAACTGTATCCAGGAAATTCATGAATTGTGTTGTGAATAAATCTGGTTGCGTCTGCATACCAATATTCCTTTAGCCCTCCGCTTTTCAAAATATACCAAATGGTATGAGAATTTCCTCCAAAGACTACCAGCATCGCCCCGAGCACACCTCCCAAGGTTGAACCTTTATGTCCAAACATCTTTCCAAGCGAATAGCACAAAATAAAAGCAAGACTCAGTGACTGCCCAGCAATAAATCCCAAAACTAAGTTGTATCCCACCGCCGGAACCACATTAAAAATTCTAATCAGTATACTAGCCCAAAAATGTCCAAATGAATAATAATTTATACTCAATCCCGCTTGCCACATATCCATTGCTGGTAGGGTAGGAGAGTTAATGTACCTTACAATAAAGCCATAATCCATAAACTTTTCCAAACTATCTAGGTTTGGCAAATATGCTCTCACTATACAAATCGCTACAAACCCAACAGCAAACAAATATTCTTCCAAAAATATCAGTCTTATACTCTCTCTTTTTGGAAATAAAAATTTAACTCCCCTTCCTTTAATTATCAAAACCCCAATCAAGAAAAATAGTATCTCAAAAATAATCACGCCCAAGCTTGTGTTTATCGGTACTCCCAGATAACCCAAATTCCAAATCAGTAAACTGATTGCAAGCAATCCAAACATTCTGGAGATAGCCCAACCCTCATCCGCCAATTCCCCAAAAAGTTTTTTGGACACTGGCCAAACCAAAAGCTGAAAAATCCACAACATTAAATATCCAGAAAAAATTGTTGCTAGACTCTCAAAAATTATTGAAGACATAATTTTGCTATATCAACTCCCATTTTAACTGCGTAATTTGTTCCCCTGTCAAAAGGATATACCATGCTCATATTTGCAAACAAATATCTACCTTTGCTTTTGGGAATTTTGTTAAGTTCTTGAGAATAATTTATGGGAAATACTGGCTGAGAGAAGGGTTTTTGGGTTAAAGTGCTGCTCAATATCCAACTCTTTTCAAACTTTGGGTTTATCTTTTTTAGAAAATCACTATACAAGTTGATAAGTTTGTCTTTGTTCATTTTTAACAATTTTGAGTCCTCCTCCAAGTAGTTTCCTAGATACAGAATGGTGTTATTTTTATATTTTTCTCTGTCAATAAAATTAGTGTGTTCTACAGCCACTAGAAACGGCCAATTTTTCTCCAATATGTTTAGCCAGTAAACACTCATAAAGCTCTGCTTCAGTTCTAGTGTCAAAGTCTGTGCCCACAAATAGCCAATTTTTGGCATAATTTTTCTTCCTAAGAACTTTTCAGCTATAGGCGCAGGAGTAGTAATTATGACCTTATCAAATGCTGCACCCTGCTTGTCATTCCGGTCATGACTTGGAATCCAGTCAGTATTGAGATTTACCTTACCACCTCTTCTTTCTATATACTCCTTCATTTTTATGGCCAGGCACTCAAATCCCCCATCAAAATATCCCAGGTTCTTTGTTCTTTTTGCCACTCGAGACCAAAACCATGCCATGTTTACATCAGCTATTTTTGAACCAAACTTGGCTTTCATCAATTTTTCCCAAATAGTCTGATAGGCTTCTTTCCCAATCAACTTGGGTAACAAATCAATTACTTTATATTTTTCCAAAAACAAACCATTGGGAATTATTTTTAAAATGGCAAGTCCAACTCCCATCCATATTCTAGAAAATAAAGAAATCTCCGAAAAGGCTAGTACTGAAAGGGGAGAGTCTAGTCTAATTATTTTTCCGTTAATAAAAGAGCTGGTCTCTGGATTATAAAACTTTGCTGGAAGTCCTACTTTTTTTGCCATCTCAATTATTTCTTCATCGTTTGAAAATATGTGGTGGTAAAAAAACTCCAAGTTCCACGGGACCTCAAGCAAATTTTTCTTTCTATTTGTCATTCCGGGCTTGTTTACCCCAATTATTTCGTCAGGGATCCGAGATTCAGAAGTTTTAAAACCTCCTGCAAGACCCCCAACCTTGCTTTCCTTCTCAAAAACTTCTACTTCAACTCCTCTGTCTACAAGTTCAACCGCCGCTGATAATCCAGTAAAACCAGCTCCAACAACTGCCACCTTCATTTTAGAGGGCTAGCAGTATTCCAACTATTGCAAGAAGTAAGCCACCACCAAACGCTGCTACCCCAGGGAAATCAAGTATTCCGGTTTCGGGTAGTGTTGTGGGCTGAGCAACTCTGGTAGCCGCTCTTGTTGATGTTCTGGTAGGTGCTGCTGCCGTAGAACTACATGTACAGTTTGTCGAATCTGCACACGCAGGTTTTCTGCATTTATTAGTATCTGGGTCACAGGATAAACCCGTTCCACACTCTTCGTCTGTAGTGCAAACATGATTACATCCAACCACTGTGCTAATCAATATTTCTACTTCTCCTTCTACCTCACCTCCTGTGGGCATTCCAGTATAGCTAAGCAGGGCGTTATTCAAAATTGTATCGCCATTTACAGCGTTATTTGAAACTTTAACTCTAAAGGCATACACATCAGATTTGTTAGGTGACAGGTTCATACTCGAACATGTGACTGTTCTCGTGCTAGCTGCATATGAACATCTAGAATCAGAATCAACAAATGTCAAAAGCTCTCTATTGTCTTCTTTAAGAACATCTTTTACTGTTATTCCTGAAGCTGTTGCAGATCCGCCATTGGTAATTTCTAAAGCAATTACGACAGTTTGATCTTTTGATGCAGTATCAATTTCAGTAGAGTACTTATAACTCCCCGCCTTGTTTGATGTTTCGTCTTGGTAAACTTTCTTAATCATGGAGATGTCCGGTGTTCCACAATCTTTTGTTCCTTTAACTTTTCTAGTTGTATTACAAGTATTTGTTTGAGTTACGTAAAGATCACTACAAGTAAGGGTCGGATCTGGTGTCCAAGTTGTCGCCTTTGTTCCTGTAGCGCTCCTTGTGGCACCGCAATCTCCTGTTTGAGTAAATATATCTCCAGAACATTTAGTGTCTACAGCCGGAGTCCAAACTGTATCTACTTTTGTCCCAGCGACTGATTGTGTTGTTCCACAGTTATTTGTTTGAGTCACATTTGTTCCCACACAGGTAAGGTTGGCAGCTGGCGTCCATGAAGTGGACACTGGAATGCAAGCGGTTGTGCACGCACCGTTTACAATCGTTTGTCCAGCAGGGCAGCAGAAAAGTGTTCCTGATTGGCCAGTACAAGAAGTCGATCCGGTAACTTCAGACCCTGAACAACTAAGGTCGCTCCCACAAGTGGTAGCTTGAGTTGTAAAGTTTATAGTTGGAGCTTCTCGATCACACCCAGAAACTATCCACATCATCATACGGAAATAATATTTTGTATTAGGAGTTAATCCTGTAACTGTATAGCTTGTCGTAGAAGATGGAATGTCTGCATGGTCTGGGTCTCCGTTTATCAAGCTTCCGTTTTCATTTGCTCTACAAACAGTATCTGTAACTTTATTAGCTAATCTGCCACAGTCAGCAGTCGGGTTTCCTGCAGGGTTAGAGCTCACCCAAAGCTTTACGTAGTTTCCGGTTCCGGGGGTCCAACTGAGTTTTACGCTTGTTGGAGAAATGTTTGTTACCGTCAGGCCGCTAGGTGGTGTCGCAGCACATGAAGTTGTCGTAGATCCCGTACCACCCGTAGCAGGACCTTCATCTAAACCTCCAACACATTTGCAGACACCATTTCTAATTGATCCATTCTTTCCAGTGGTTGCACATTCAGCATCGCATTCTGCCTCAGAAATTTCTGTTCCGATACCTTCAGCAGCTTTTGGTTCGCTTGAAGGTGCAGTGGGGACATCAGTCTGATTGAGATTTCTTGTAAAATAATAAGCTCCAAAAGAAGCACCTGCTACCAAAATTAACGCAATCACTCCTCCAAAAACAGGCAGCCATTTCTTTTTCTTCTTCACTGGCCACTCTGGTGCTTTTCCGACTGGTGCGGCAGGTATTTCCATAGATCCAGGAATAGCAACTTCTACGGGTGGCAAAACAGGTGGCAAATTAGAATTATCCATTAGTTTAAATATAGACCATTTTTTGTCACCAAGTCAACGAACTAAAGAGCCAAGAGTATTCCTACAATTGCAATGAGCAATCCACCTCCAAAAGCAGCAACACCAGGAAAATCTAGTATTCCTGTCTCGGGCAGGGTAGCAGTCTCGTTATTTAACACTTCATTGCTGTCTGGTTCACTAGTTGAAGTATTTGTACCTGTACCAGAGTTCTCTCTATTCCCTGTCGATGAACAAATACATGTCATAGATTCCGCGCATGCCGGCTTCCTGCACTTATTAGTATCTGGGTCGCAGGCTAATCCGTCACCACACTCTTCGTCTGTTGTACATGTATTGTCACACCCCACAACAGTGCTTATTAACAATTCTACCTTTGCATTAATATCTACATTAGTTGGTTTGTCTGTAAAATTGAGACTAGCATCATTTAAAATAGTTTCTCCATTTACCGCACCATCCGAAACCTTAACTCTAAAAGCATAAACATCAGATTTTCCAGGGTTCAAACTCATGCCAGAGCAGCTTACCGTTCTAGAACTAGTATTGTAAGAACATCTTGAGTCTGAATCTACAAAAGTCAGTAGCTCTCTATTATTTTCTTTGAGAACATCTTTCACTACTATTCCCGACGCGGTCGCTAAACCTTTATTAATCACCTCCAGCGCCATCACAATAGTTTGACTTTTTGAAACGGTATCAATTTTATTTGTATATTTATAGTTTCCGGCTACATTTGTCGCTTCATCTCTAAACGCCTTCTTCGTCATAGACAGGTTAAAAGATGTGCACGACGCAGTTGCTGCACACGATTTTGTTGTAGCGACTCCACACGAGTTGACACAAGTCGAAATTGTAGAAGCCGGAAGACCACATTTAGTTGGACAATCTGGGCTACATGTAACTGTTCCGGATGCAACACAAACAGTGCTTATAGATGTCGCCGATATTGTACAGGCTGAGGATCCATACCAAGAAACAGTATCAATCGCATTAGCTTTATCTATCCAGAGATAATTCCAAACAAAAAATATGGATATAAAAATGAAAAAGGAGGCACTCAATATTTGTTTAATTTTCATATTATTTTTTTAACATCCAAGTGTTTCCTCTGATAATTCCTACAGAACTTTTGCCAGTACCTGTCCAGTCACCAATAATTGGTTTGTCTCCAGGATTTCCAAACGGAACAGTAGAATCTGCCGTGCCGCTTGCTTGGGAGTTTTTCAGGTAAAATGTTGAGTTTGATTTACGATACACACCAGGGAAATCTTGTTTTGTACCCGTCCATCTTCCAACTACTGGAACGTCTCCAGTTGCGTTACCAAAATCAAATTCTTTGATCACAGTACCAGTGCTGTCGGCCAGAAACCAATGACCTTTTCTGAAAAGTCCTACTGTTTGCATTCCGTTAGCGTTTCCATCCCAGTTTCCTGCAATTGGAATATCTCCAGGATTACCTAAAGCAAATGAGGTTTCTGCAAAACCTTCGGCGTTAGATTTTTTTAAGTAAAACATTCCATTTCGAAAGACTCCTACTGTTTGCATTCCGTTAGCGTTTCCATCCCAGTTTCCTGCAATTGGAATATCTCCAGGATTACCTAAAGCAAATGAGGTTTCTGCAAAACCTTCGGCGTTAGATTTTTTTAAGTAAAACATTCCATTTCGAAAGACTCCTACTGTTTGCATTCCGTTAGCGTTTCCATCCCAGTTTCCTGCAACTGCGATATCTGTTGGTAGTCCAAATCCAAACTCTATAGTAGGTACTGGAGCTTCGGTTGTTGGTGTAGCAGTCAACACTGGTGTCGCGGTCAGTGGGGTAACCGTTGCGATTGGAGTAGGATCCTCACTCATAGGTGTCATAGAATTTAAGATGTACCACTCAGTTCCTCTAACTATGCCAATAGAACTTGTTCCAGATCCTGACCAATCACCAATTACAGGAATGTCCCCCTTTGATCCAAATTCAATTGTTTTTCCCGCAAAGCCAGCGGAGTGGGAACTTCTTAAGTAAAAAACTCCGTCTCTGTATAACCCTGGAAAATCCTGTTTGGTTCCCGTCCAATGTCCCACAACTGGAATATCCCCAGGATTTCCGTAGACGTAAGTAATCTGAGCAAAGCCAGCGTCATTGCTGTTTCTTAGCATCCAAGTCGCGTTACTTGTACGAAAAACTCCAGCTGTTTGTACCCCATCGGATCTCCCAGTCCAGTTACCGCAAACTGGTATATCTCCCTTATCAAGTCCAAAGGCAAAACTAAAATCTGGCGCTCCCGAAGTGTTCGAGTTTCGTATACTCCATAAACCATTGGTGATAACTCCTGGAGTCTTAATACCATCACCATCCCAATCACAGGACAAATAATATGTATTTGTGGGTGTGGCAAGGTTAATGGTAACTTCTTTTTCTGCAAAGGTGCCAGCCAACCCTTTTTTCATCATCCACTTTTGGCCTCTAACTACAGCTGGTGCTTCTTCTTTTCCGCCAAACCAATTTCCAACCACAGGAATATCGTTAGGATTACCATAAAAAAACCTTTCAACATCAGAGCTAACCTGACCTTCAAATTTATAAGATCCAGATTTTGATATGGTGTAATCACTGTAATAAATTGTTTTCTTGCTCGAATCGGAATAGGACTGTCCATTTATCCATTCATTACCATCAATATTTTCAGGAACATCATTAACAAAAACTCTAAATCGAGCTTTTTTATTTGCTAGACCACTCGTAATACCAATTCTGATTTTGTCTCCTATCTTAAGACTAGACTTTTCTGTAGCAGTCATCGGAGTAGTACTGTAACCATTATTTAACGCCGAATAAAGTTGTACATCTACACAAACGCCTACAGAACACTCATTGGTGGTTTTTGATCCAGATGGGGTACAAATTGTAGTTTTATCTACCTCAGCCGCTTTTGGTAAACTTGTCGGCGCAGTTGGTGTTGGTGCTTCGGCTAATTTTTTTGAATAATAGTAAGACCCAAAAGATGCTGCAATTATCAAAATTATTGCAAAAATACTCGCTAGTATCGGTAGCCACTTTCTTTTTCTTTTTACCGGCCACTCTGGCTCATTTACAGCTGGAGTCGCTATGGCCTGGACAGTATTAGGAACCGCAATATCAGAGTGTGGCAAAACAGGTGGCAAATTAGAAT
>CAYTOI010000022.1:0-8052 GCA_964439805.1 uncultured Pseudomonadales bacterium
TAAACCCCAATTGCCATTCCAATGGCGATTGCTACAACAAGCAGAAAGATATAAATGAAAGTCTCACTAAAGAATTCCATCCCAACTTTTTCATTTCCCGGTATTGTGAAAACTGGGACAATAAATAAATAGGCTTCTAGAATTATAAGAAATATAAGCGAGATAAAATTATTAGCTTTTGCAGCCGTGAAACCAATAAGAGCACTAATGGTTAAATCTATAAACAATTTTAAATACATGATTTTTTTCTCCTATGTAAAAGATTGAATGTATTCGAGGGGTGGTTATTTGGAATCGGGTAAGGATGGTGTGTCGAGGTCAGGATTGTCTTCAAAAACCAGGTCGTCTTTTTTGTAATATCCCATTATGGCTCCAACAATCATTATGGCTGAATTAGAAATGGTAGTGATTAAAAGAATGAGTACTGATAGCCACTTGTAGGGCAATTTTGCGGTAAATGAATAGGATGAGTTTACGATTGAGAAATATATCAACAAAATTATCATGAAAATTGTAACAATTATGCTTTTTGATTTACCGAAAGTGAAGCCGAGCAGCCAGTAGATTATCAAACTAAAGACAAAACTTATTAATCCCTGAAAGTAGATGTTGTCAAACATAGTTGCTCCTTAAGATATTAAAGATCGGATCCGCCAGAAGGCGGGTGAACGAATTCAACCTATATTGTATCATGATAGGGTGTTTTGGAGGTGGTGTGGGGAAATTTGGGTAAATAAAAACCCGCGTCACAAAGACACGGGTTTTGAAGTGCAAATTGGGGTTAGACGAGGACAATCACGATGCCCATATAAGCGCAGATTAGTGCGCAGATGGCACAAGCGATCGCGCTGGGCTTGTCATATTCTTGTCCAATGCCCATTGCCCAAAAAGTAGATACAAAGCCGGCACACCAAGAGAAAAGGCCGAAGCCTACACCAGTGATGATTCCTGGACCCACCAAGGAGTAAAGGATCAGGATGGTCCCAAGACCAAACAGGAATAAAGACACTGCTCCGAGAATTAGTACAAAGGTGTTAGTTTGGAGAAAGTTACGTATCGGTAATAGCCAGTTGTAAATTTTCTCGGCATTCTTATGAAGCAGAATGCTTGCGGGGGTGGTAATTGCACAGATCAGCGTTGTCCAGCCGAAGTCGGCAAGTTTGACTGAGGGGAAAAACCCTACACCAAAAATAAGGCACGCAACGGACATAAACGCAAAGCCTTTGCTGAACCCGTCTTTTTCGTAAACCAATAGTGCTGCGAAGATAGCGCTCAACAAATAAACTACAAGAAGCAGTAAGCTTCGAGGTCCAGCTTTGTCACCAATTGCTGTAAAGCCTACAGCAATGATGATAAGGCAAATGTTGATTGACATGCGAATCATGGCAGCGTCAACCGTCGGGCTGAGGGTCCCGTGGCTGAGGTACCGGCCTGCTGAGGTTTCAGCAACCTGGGACATGACGATGGATACTATGTACGTACCAATGGCTATGGCAATTGCGAACGTGAGGAAAAAAGTGGACATTCTGGGCTCCTATGTTTTGAAATGGGAAATAGATTTGAAATGTATAGAACAGCCTATATTATATCACAAAGGTGCATAAAAGACAATACTGGGAGCTGGATTCCGGGTCGGTGCCTGGAATGACAAGTGTGGGAAAGGTGGTTAAATCTTGGCTACTTGCAGGAAGTCTAGCTCTACTGGAGTCTCGCGGCCGAAGATACTGACAAGGACGACTACCTTGCCTTTGGCTTCATCGATAGCAGAGACTGTGCCTAGAAGGTCGTTGAAAGGACCTTCGACTATGCGGACAGCTTCGCCAAGTGAGAAAGCGGATTGGAACTTAGGTGCAGCCTGCTCGCCGAAGGCAGTAATGGCTCTGACTTCGTTTTCTGGGAGTGGTGTGGGCTGATCTGCGGTGCCTACAAAGCCTGTGACGCCTTGGGTGGTTCTAACGGCAAGCCAAGCATCGTCCGAGACGATCATGCGAACTAGCATGTAGCCTGGGAAAAGCTTTTCTTTGATAGTGGACTTTTTACCTTTGGTGATTTTGATCTTTTCTTGGGTAGGGATGAGGATTTCGTAGATGTTGTTGACAAGGCCCATGGACTCAACACGAGTTTTGAGGGTGATAGCAACGCGGTTTTCGTGGCCAGATTGGGTGTGAACCACGTACCACTTGGCAGAATCTGGGATCTCGGGGGTGATGACGATATGATTTGGGTCCTCAACCTTGGCGATTAGGTCTTCAGATGTTTGTGCTTGTGGTTTTGTGTCTTTTAATTTCATTTTTTGTTTTTAGCGGCTTAATGCTGATTGGAGCATTATGGTAAAAATGTAGTCTAGACCTCCGGAGTAGAGCGCTACAGCCGTACTTGTGACGATAACTAAAATTGCCATTTTAAGGGCTTCCTGATGGGTAGGCCACTTAACCTGAGCTAGTTCTAGTTTTACTGAGCGTATGAACTCTATTGGGCGAGACATATTCTAGATATTTTAGCACCACGCTATCAGCTTCGCCAGTGGGAGGGATAAGGTCTAAAAAGAATGGTAATTTTGTTATGAAATGTTGTATAATATCTTATAGTTTAGCACTATACACTCTTTAAGCTAAATAAACGTACTTTGAATTCAAAATCATCTTGTTAAGGAGAAAGCAATGAACCGTTTGGGTAAATTTTTGGATGTCGTTATTGTGGTTATGTTGATTTATGCTGCGTATTTAATACGCGGAATGTGGACGGATGTGTCACTGTATCTTTACAATATTGACAAAAATGTAAGTATTGTGCAAGCCGAAACGATTGATCAAGGGATTCAGTTTGATTTTTGTGCAGAAGTGACTGAAGACTCTGATCCGGTGGCTAAGCTTCATGCAGGCACGCATGTTCCTTTTGAACAAGTATTAATATCTACTGAAGTTGCCTTTATGACACCGTCATTTGTAGAGTCAGAATCGACACCGATTCCGAATTTGTCTGAGACCCCGCCTCCATTATTTACCCCCGAACCTTCACCAACTCCTACAGCTACCACATCACCACGAGTTTGGAATGATAAGCCTTTGAATGTGGTTAGGGCGGAAAACTATAGCGATGAAAACTATCACATAGTTTTTGTTCCTGTTGGTTATGGTGATAATGGTTTTGGTGATGCCTACTTTTTGAGTGCGTTACCGGAACTAATTGATAACTTAAATTCTAATTTTTCGGGAGTAAAAGTCGACTTTGCCTATGCCGACTCTTCGGTAGAAGTTGAATTTAAACATGTTGGGCGGGCTGTGGATTTTAAAAACGATTCGGACAAAAATAAACTCTTCAATAAAATTAAAAAGGTGTATCCGGTAGACGGAATGGTTGTGTTGATAAATACTCCATTTTATCTGGGCACCCAAGGTATCAATTATGCGATTTTGTCTGGAAGTGATGAACGTACAGACCAGATGGCTACACACGAAATTGCGCATATGTTTTCTTTGGATGATGGTTATCAGTTTATCTTTGGTGAAGACCACCTTCCCAATTCTGAGCTTTTTTATGCGGACCAAATGCCTTCGAAACTAATAAAAGCACTTGAGAAAATGGACGTTTGGCCAACATTATATAAAGTTGGATACTGCAAAGAAAAGGAAGTCTTTTCATTTTATGAAAGCGACAATAACATAATGAAGAGTTACGGTACATCAGAAATAAAATCTTGGGGTTCCTCGACATTTACACCACTACAGATGATTATCATGAATGATTTTGTAGATTGGTTTAAAGGTATAAATTAGTAATAAATTGATGAATTTTGCCTTGAAGTCCCTTTTCTATTCGAAGAGGGACTTTTTTTGTGCCAAAGGAGCGAGGTTAAGGGTACATTTTTGGGGTAAAATATTGCCTGAAGTACATTTTAATTTGAAAAGGAGAAAGTAATATGTTTCATATTAAGCCTAGCCCTGTTTTGTTGTCTTCGGAAAATCATTTGCGGGTAATTGTAAAAGAACTGCTGAAGAGCGTCCCTGCCGGTGCACATGGAGTGGTGGTAATTGTTCATATTGCCGGACTTGATGAGGTGGTCGGGATTCTGCCCATGGGATCGAGAAACTTAGAGGTCCGATACGATCCACCTTCGTCGACCTTTCCCGAAAACACTGTTTGTATTGGTTACGCAAAGGGAAACTTGGAATCTTTTTCACTTCCCAATGTTGCTGAGACTGACTTGGAAAATATGTAATTTTCTTGCGAGGTGAAAATGATAGAAGGTTTTACTCACAGCACGAGGATTGTGAAACGAAAAGGTCCATTTAATTTGGAAGAGGCTGTCAGGGAGCTTTTGAATTCTGGATTGCTGTCTGGAGCCAAGAATATTACGATTTTTTTATATTTTGATGGTTTCAAACTTGTTTTGCTGCCAGGGCAAGAGCAGTTGGTGGAAGTGGATGGGGTTAATTATCCGCTTGTGATTTTGCCGACTGACTACAATATTATTCACCGCTCCGGTGATGTTCAAATTAAGTACGATACGTAGATTTTTTTGATTTAGGGAAAAAACAAAGCCCCACCTTACGGTGGGGCTCTTTTGTGGCAAAAAAATAGCCACTCCCGAAGGAATGGCTATTGGGTGAACTGAGAGCTACCAGGGAACGGTGAAAATGACCGAGTTCGTTGGGTCGCATTGAATACCGAAATCTACCCACGCTTCGGTATCGAGCTTTGCTGGATTGTACCGAAATAATATTCCAGCTCGAAGGTCGGGGGCGATCTTGGCAAGTTCGTTTGCTTTGGCGAGAATTGTGTCTCGGTCAGGGATCTGCGCGTCACCTGCCTCGGGATTGGGTAAGTAGGTTACTTTTTGATTTTGGATGTCCACATGGTAGTCCTCAATTCTGATACCTGTGAGGAAGATGCGATAGGTGACCATTGCATCTGAACCATACTTGTTTGGCTTATCTTCTCTTTTGATCAGTTCAGAGCCAATTTCAAAACCTGCGAAATTGGCGTCGCCAGATCTTGACTTGTTGACCCAGCTGTTTTTGCAACCTTCCTCGGTATCAAGCCACTTGGATAAATAAATTTCATCGAGGGTGTTTGCACTTGGCCCAGGACCAAAAAATTCTTGACTAGGACCTCTTAAAGGTGCTTCTTGTGCGTTCGAGCCGCAGGCCGTGAGGAGAAGGGAGGAGGCGATAATAAACAGAGCGAGAACATTATTTAAGGTTTTCATGGAGGGGTTCCTTTTGATTTGGAAAAGAATGGGCTGGCAGAAGCCAGTTATTGAGGGGATTCTAACACGTTATAGGTCTTTTGTCAAGGCTAAATGGGTACAAAAAAGCCCATCCGTAAACAGAGGGCTTTGTGGAGATATTGAGCGAGGGAGACTATTTGTTGAAACGGTCACGAAATGCGCCGAGGAAGTAGCCAATAATGAGCCCGATGAGGGCGCCAGTTGCAAAGGTGGCATTAAGGCGGATTTCTAAGAGGCGCCAGTAGAAGTTTCCCAAAAGACTGTGAAGAGCGGTGGAGGTGATTAAAACGGCTAGAAGAATGACAAGCAGGGCAAGTACAAAAACTAAAAGACGATTTCTACGCATGTGGACCTCGATTTGTTAAGGATTTTGTTTGAGTAATTATACTGGATTACCACAACACGAGTTTTCTGCCAGAGACGGACACACACAATGACGGGCTGATTTGACAATGGGTGAATGTAAGTATTAAATGAAGTCAGCACCTGTGGAATCTTGAGGTCTAGAGGTTTTTCCTCTACAAGCATTTTTTTGGGGAGCGTGTTCCCTTTAGTAAAGAATTGGGATAGCTCACCCGCCGTTTTTCAACGAACGGGGAAAGATCTAGACCTCACCCACACTTGCTAGCTTACTGCAGATAGGTAGTAAGGTCATAAGCTTGAGCCTCGTGTACTTCTTTATATTCTCAAGCTAATTATGCCTAACATGTTTTGTTACAGCTCCGAGGAGGAGTGGTGTAGACAGCAAAGATGAGTAGGCAAGCGGAGGCACAATATGTTTTTTGTGGAAAGAATATTAAGTGTTTCTGATTTTTGCATATGCGTCACGAGCTAACTGTTATTTTTTGATTAATATAAAAGTTGGTTGTGTTTTTGTACTTCGTTTTTGTAATTTTGGAATAAAAAAAGACCCGAGCTGTTAAGCAAGGGTCTGGTGAAATATTATTTCCACATTTTTTTTGAAATTAGGTAGTCGATGGTTTGTTCGGCGCCGTTTCGAGTGAAGTCGATATCGGCTTGAGCGAGTGCCTGAGACTGACCCCATTTGTACTCTTTTTGGTAAAGAAGTGAAAGCTTTTTGATGATTTCTTGCTTGGCTTGGCTGTTACTGTTGGCATTAGCGTTTCGAAAAATGAAACTAAAACCAATGACCACAACAATCAAAAGAAGCGAAAATCTGATCTCTGGGGTGATATCAGTTGCGTATAAGAAAACAGCTAAAGTTACTACTGATAAAATCGCTAGCGGGATCCACACAAAGCTTTTTGGTTTTTGAGTATATTGTTGAGTTGCTTTAATTACTTCACTTTTGGTAGGAATTCTCACTTTTACTCCTCTTCTCTAAAATTTGCCTTATAGAATGTTAAATAAGCTTGCTTATGGGGTATATTGTATCTCAACATACCCCATTTGTGTCAAACTTCTTCGTCGATATCGTCTTCTTCTTCGTCTAGCCAGTCTGGGATACCAAAATACTCATTGGAAACCGAAGATCCTAAGCTGTCTCCACCTGGTCGGTAGCGCTGAATATTGCCTTGCATGGCTCTTACAGCGCTCAAATCATCTCCGTCTGGCAGGGCAAGGGGTACAATTCGGAATACAGCTCTGGGGAATAGATTGTCGAATTCGTCGATGTCTATATAATTCTTGCCGACTTCTGCCACTGTTTTGTACCAGAATTCAAGATCATTTTGATTTAGTACCTGAATTGTAAATTCGACTGGCCTGTTGGAATCAGGGGGTTCAAAGATGTTGATGGTGGCTTCAATGTCGTAACTTTTGTGCTTTGGAGCCGAGAAAGGTATTAGAAAGTATCTGACATTGCCTCGGACGAGGGTGTCTTTTTCGGGTGGAAGCTTGCTAATCATACCCAAAGTGTCGATGTTGACATTGCCAGTAATGATTTGGCCATTGTTAAGGTCGACAAACGAGATACCTAGGGCTTGAAAGGCTTGCTGGACTGAGAAGTAAAAGTCCGCGTCGACAATGCTGATGAAAAACTTGGGATCAAGTGCAACTTTTTTAGTTTTGGACTTTTTGGCCATTTCTCACCTCCGGTGTGGGTTAGTTGTTAGGGAACGTTGCAGTGATTATACAAGCTAGAGTTTTTGTGAGCCATCTGTCTATTCGACTTGCACAAAATCGTACTCACGCGTACCTGACTCTCCCGACGCAATACATCGGGATCGCATGGACATGTTCCGTGCGATTTTGTTTTCAAGTCTGCATAGACTTAAAGTTATCTGACAATTTTGTTATGATGAATATGTGGAGATGCAAGGGGAAATAAATAAGGTTTATTTTGGTGGCTGGTATCAGCGAACGACCTTGCACTTGACGGAGATATTTAATTTTTTGTCTGAAGGCGGGAGCGATCTTGATCTTTCTAAGCAAAAATTGCAGTCTCTAAAAACCGATCTTCGACTGACTGGGGTGAGTAGAGAAGCGGGATATCTTGAATATGTGAGAGCTGTTACAGAACAGGGAATTGAGATTCGATATTATGAAGATGGTCTTTATATTTTGTCTTTGGAAAGTCACAATGTCCCTAGGGCCAAAGAGATTTTGAAAGACTATTATGAAAGTGTTTTTGCTCCCGCCATTTCTTATATTTTTTCTTTGGGAGCACCTACTCCAAAAGATCTAGCGAACATAAAAAGTGTTCATCCTATTGCGGTTGGAGTGGTGTTTGGAAATCCCGAAAAATACACGTTAGATGAGCTCAAATTTGGACGAATTTATAGTTCTGCGGTGTCTCCTGAGCTAGTAGTGAAAAAAACTGGAGAATATATTTTTCTCATTACCAAAAGAAGAAATTTGGG
>CAYTOI010000023.1:0-3734 GCA_964439805.1 uncultured Pseudomonadales bacterium
GAAGTTAGAGAAAACTTTGATGGTCAAATTGAAGAACTAAAAGTCAAAGGCGAAAAAGAAGTCAAAGAACTCAAGAAAAAAATCAAAGTCAAAGACGAATTGGAATTAAAATCCGAAAGTCTCAAACAAGATTACAAACAAAAGATAGCGAACCTCAGAGAGCAAATGGTCGTCGAAATTTCTTTTACCGAAGAAATCTTTGGCAAAATTGCCGCTTTGGTCGAGAGAATTACTGTTAACTCTTTAATCTCAGACTCCGAATACGCCAAACTAGCAGAATACGAACTCGTCGACTGGCTCACCGCCGGCATGGGTTCCGAAGCTCTATTGGAAGCTCTTCGAAAAATTGATCTAGATGCTTTGGGTGTCAAACTCAAAGAAGACATGGGTAGCAACTCCGAGGCCAAGAGATTGAGAGCCGTCAAGAGACTTCAAGTCGTCAGAGGCTTGGTCGATTCCAAAATCAAACCAGAATGGATGATCGTCAAGACTCTTCCAGTTATCCCTCCAGATCTTCGTCCTATGGTTCAGCTTTCAGGTGGCCGCTTTGCTGCTTCAGATCTTAACGATCTTTACCGACGCGTCATCAACCGCAACAATCGTCTTAAACACCTTATCGATCTCGGTGCTCCAGAAATCATTTTGAGAAACGAAAAACGCATGCTTCAAGAAGCAGTCGACTCTCTTATCGATTCATCTCAAGCCAGATCCAGTAGAAGATCCAGAACCGGAAAAACTCTAAAATCCTTGTCAGACATGTTAAGAGGTAAACAGGGTCGATTCCGCCAAAATCTTCTTGGAAAACGTGTTGACTACTCCGGTCGTTCCGTTATCGTCGTCGGACCAGAACTAAAACTAAATCAATGTGGTTTGCCAAAAGACATGGCTCTAGAAATGTTTAAACCATTCGTACTTCACGAACTCATCAAGCAAGATCTAGCTCCAAACGTCAAAGCTGCCAAATCTTTAATCGAAAAGAGACAACCAGAAGTTTTCGATATCTTGGAAAACATCACCAAAAAGCACCCAGTTCTCTTGAACCGTGCTCCGACACTTCACAAACTTTCTATCCAAGCTTTCTGGCCAGTACTCGTCGACGGATCTGCTATCCGCTTGCACCCTGTTGTCTGTGAAGGTTTCAACGCTGACTTCGATGGAGACCAAATGGCTGTTCACGTACCTCTTACCAAGAAAGCCATTATGGAAGCCAAGAAGTTCATGCTTCCTCAGTACAATCTTCTCAAGCCTTCATCCGGACAAAGTGTCAACATCCCTTCCCGAAAAGAAATGGCCGTCGGTGTTTACTACCTTACATCCATAGATGTAACCTTGACTCCTTACGTTCATCCTTTTGGTAGTGCCGGCGAAGCCATTACTGCTTACGAGAACAACATTATTAAAGCCAGACAACCAATCACAGTTAGATTAAATCCAGAATCCATGGAAATGACCGAAACTACCGTTGGTCGCATTATCTTTAATGAAATTCTTCCAAAAGAATGGGACTTCCAGAACATTAGTTTCACTGGTAAAGACATCTCCGCTCTATTTACTCGAGCTATAAAAACCTGCAACACCAAACGTGTTGTCCGTTTAATTGACTCAGTCAAAAATATCGGTTTTGAATACGCCACTGTTAGTAGTTTCTCATTCGCTATCTCCGATAATGAAATCTACCCACAAAAAGCTGAACTCATTGCTGAAGGAAACAAGAAAGCCGAAGAAATTGAAGAAAACTACAGAGGCGGTCTTATTACCGACAACGAAAGAAGCAAACTCGTCATTAGTATGTGGATGAAAACAGCTGCCGACCTAGCCGAAAAGACTTGGGCCACTTTCTCAAAGACCAACCCAATTCGTTTAGTTATCGACTCTGCTTCCGGACGTGTCACCAAAAACTCCATCGATCAGCTCTCTGCTATGCGTGGACTTATTTCTGACCCTCTAGGTAATCTCATCGAGCTTCCTATCAAAGGAAACTTCCGTGAAGGTCTATCTATTTTCGAGTACGTTACTTCAATTCGTGGATCTCGCAAAGGTCTTACTGACACTGCTCTTCGTACCGCTGACGCTGGTTATCTTACTCGTCGTCTAGTAGACGTCGGACACGATGCCATCATCCGCGCCTTAGACTGTGGAACCACCGAATTTATTACCATCAACTACGAAGAAAGAGGCAAGATTTTTGGTAGACGCATTGTCTATCGCAACGCTGCCAAAAAAGTAGTTAACCCAGAAACCAAAAAAGTTATCGTCGAAGCTGGTGAAATGATTACCGAAGAAATCGCCGCTATTATCGAAGCTTCAGGTGTCAAAGAAGTCGAGGTCAGATCCCCACTTACTTGTAAACTTCGCTTTGGTCTCTGTGCCATGTGTTACGGACACAATACAGCTACCAACGCTAACGCCATTATTGGAGACCCAGTCGGTGTCGTCGCCGCTCAATCTATTGGAGAGCCAGGTACACAGCTAACAATGCGTACCAAACACTCTGGAGGTGCAGCAGGTATCGACGTTACCCAAGGTCTACCTCGCGTTACCGAACTTTTGGAAGTCCGTCAGCCAAAACTAGCCGCTCCAATCTCCGAAGTTTCTGGCAAGGTCAAAATTGTTGAAACAGACAACGGAAACCTTATCACCATTACCCCAGGTGGCAAAAAAGAAGATCGCAAAGAATATCTTATTCCTCTTGCTATGCCTCTCAAGGTTGAAGATGGCGACTTGGTTGCTATCGGTACTCAGCTCTCTGCTGGTGGTGTCGATATCAAGATGCTTCTTAAGATCAAAGGTCTCAGAGCTTCTCAAAACTATCTTATCGGCGAAATCCAATCAATTTACGAGTCTCAAGGTATCAGTATCTTGGACAAACACTTTGAAGTTATCGTCCGCAAGATGTGTGACTACGTCCGCGTCGACACTCTTGGTGACACCAGCTTAGTTGCCGGTGACGTCATTAGTCGTGGAGGCTATGAGCTTGTAAACGAAGCTATCATTGCCCAAGGTGGTGAGCCAGCAACCGCTACAAACCTCATTTTAGGCACTATCCGAGCTGCTCTTCACACTGACAGTTGGTTATCCGCCGCGTCCTTCCAAGACACTACTAGCGTCCTTACCGATGCTGCTGTTCAAGGCAAGATTGATCACCTTGTAGGCATGAAAGAAAACGTTATTATTGGTCGATTAGTACCTACCAGTCCTCAACGGGCAAAAATCGAAAATATCTGATAAAATACACAAGCTAAATATGCCTACAACTAATCAACTCATCAAACACGGAAGACACAGTAATCCTTCCAAAATCAAAACCACTGCTCTTCGCA
This sequence comes from uncultured Pseudomonadales bacterium, assembly GCA_964439805.1. Taxonomy (GTDB): domain Bacteria; phylum Patescibacteriota; class Microgenomatia; order UBA1400; family MFAQ01; genus MFAQ01. The sequence continues at coordinate 3,321 of CAYTOI010000023.1, forward strand.
GAAGTTTTAACTCTATCAAACGCCGCATGGTGACTACCGAAAGTCCACAAAAAGCTGGTGTCTGTCTTCAGGTCAAAACAATGACCCCCAAGAAGCCAAACTCCGCTTTGCGAAAAATTGCTCGTGTAAGACTAAGTAACAAACAAGAGGTTACCGCCTACATCATGGGTGAAGGACACAACTTGGCAGAACACAGTATCGTTTTAATTAGAGGTGGTCGTGTTCGAGATCTTCCAGGTGTTAAATATCACATTGTCAGAGGCAAATTGGATACCGGTGGAATAGAAAAACGCCGCACCAGTCGCAGTAAATATGGCAGTAAAAAACCATCAGTCAAAAAATAAATTCATATGAGAAGCAAAAAAACACCAGCCAAAAAAATCCAATACGACACTATCTACGATAGTGAATTGG
>CAYTOI010000023.1:3834-7975 GCA_964439805.1 uncultured Pseudomonadales bacterium
AAAAAAACACCAGCCAAAAAAATCCAATACGACACTATCTACGATAGTGAATTGGTAGCCAAGCTCATCAACGGATGTATGCTCGATGGAAAAAAGTCAGTAGCTGCCAAACAAGTTTATCGCGCTATCGAAATCTTAGCCGAAAAAACAGGTAAAAGTGGTATCGACTTCCTAAATGAATCCCTCGAAAACATCAAGCCAACTATCGAAGTCCGTTCCCGCCGAGTAGGTGGAGCTTCTTACCAAGTTCCTACTCCTATCCGACCAGAGCGCCGCAACTCTCTAGCTATCCGCTGGCTCCTAAACGCAGCCAAAGCCAGAGGTGCCAACCCTTATCGAACACTAGCTGACAAAATTGCCGCCGAAGTCATTGAGGCTCACGAAAACGCCGGTGCCGCAATCAAGAAGAAATTGGACACTCACAAGATGGCTGAAGCCAACAAGGCTTTCGCTCACTTCCGCTGGTAATAATTGTCATTGCGAGTTTCGGTACCCCGTACCATGGCAATCCAGTATCCACAAAAGAGCCCTAAAAAGCTCTTTTTTGGTATAACTGACAATGATATAATCTACCCCATAGCAAGACATTTCAAATTTAAGGAGATTTCCCAACATGCACTATTTTGTCCTACTTATGAAGTTTGATTATCTGAATGGGCCAACTAAAGCTCTCGACGCCCTGAATAAAAATTTTAAAGAGCTAAACCCAACCATTTCTGTACAACTGTCAAAAGATAAATTACATGCTTTTTTCGTTGTTTCCTCAGCAAACCCTTTTGACAAGAATATCATCCGAGTCTTCAGAATTAATAAGAAGGCCAACATTTTATTTTCATACTGCACAGACGGATCAGCGTTGAATTTTTTCGCCTCAGGCGCACTTCACAATTTTACTCAGTGGGAAAGATTAAATATTGCTCCAAAGTATCGGACTCAAGCAAGTATTTTTTTGAGTGATACCGGTTTCTCAGAGTGGGTAAGAACTTCAGAATTCAGACCAACTCACTCTGTCGTGGTTTTGGAGCAACCTGTTCCGATAGATCCAAAGTCATCCGCGGCTATTTTAGCGATGTTGAAATCAACAAACACCAATCAGGTTTTTGTCTTCAACTCAGCCGCACTGGAGGTGGCCAAATGAACTTCAATTATCACTTAATTATCAAGCGGCCAGAAGTAGTTTTTAATACTCTGGTAAAGATTCTGTCAGGTATTTTTGTTAAACAGCCTGACATATTATCTTTCTCCTCAGCATTCGAACACTGTTCTCATATTGGACACATCGAAGTAATTGCGAGTTCTGAAATTAAGAAAGAGTTGATCTCTGAAGTCGAAGAAATCATCACGATCATGGAACTGAAGGAAAAAGATTTCATTCTTTTGGGTAACTTCTATCCTTCAAGCCAAACCACTACAGTTCAAAAATTAGTCCATGTCATTAGGGTTCAAAAAGACACTGCTCTTGTAATGCAACGTTTGAGCGAGTTGCTGAATCCTTGGTTCAGTGAAGGACCAAAGTTTGAATCCATCATCGAAAAAAAATTTGGCAGTGTTATCATTCTGACTGCCATTGGGTCAAACGGTTTAAATCCTGCCATGGTCCAAGATGTTCGTTGTCACACAACAGGTTATCACCTGTACTACAGTGAAGTCTGCTAGTTTTATTTTTCTAAGTCCGCCTTTACCGGCGGACTTTTACTTTATAATACCCTCAAGCACGTTCAAAAATCACAAAAGGAGTCCTGTATGCAGCCAAAGTTAACTCTCTTAACACCAGATATCATCACAAAAGTTCTCAGTGAAGCCTACGAAATACTTTTCAGATTCGGCATCAAGGTTCAAAACGAAGAAGCTAGGCACCTTCTCTTTCAGAATGGTGCCATCAACGAAGCTGGAACAGATATCTTTCATCTTTCGGACCATCTCATCAATCAATGTCTCGCCTCAGTGCCTCGATCGTTTCATCTTTACGACGCCTTTGGCAATCCCACGGTTCACTACGGCGGTGACAATGTCCATTTTGATCCAGGTTCTTCAGGCACTTCAGTCCTAGATCCAGTCACTTTGGAACACAAAACAGCCACCTCTTCAGATCTTCTACGTCTCATCAAAGTTGTCGAATGTTTACCTCAGTATGACGCAACTTCAAGTATGGTCATCTGCGATGATGTTCCCAAAGAAATTCAAGATCTATATCGACTTTATCTTTTGCTGATGTACTCAAGCAAGCCCATCATTACAGGTGCGTTTAGCAACAAAAACATTGGCAACATGATCCACATGCTCTCCATTATGGCCGGAAGTGAAACCAAATCAAGTATTATGCCCCGAGCCATCTTCGACGTTTGCCCCACCCCGCCTCTCATCTGGTCAAACTTTGCCTGCGGAAATTTAATAGCGTTGGCCAGATCCGGCATCCCTGCCGAAATTGTTTCCATGCCACTTGCCGGTGTTGCCGCCCCAGTCACTCTCATCGGCGCTGTTACCCAGCATGCAGCTGAGTGTTTGTCTGGAATCGTCATTCATCAGCTGGCTGGCACTTATGCTCCCATTGTTTGGGGCGGAGCACCTTCTATTTTTGATATGCGTAAAGGGAGTACTCCCATGGGAGCAATTGAAACAGCTATGATCGACGTTGCTTACGCTCAAGTCGGCAAATACCTCGGCCTTCCCACCCACGCCTACCTCTCAGCTACTGAATCAAAAATGGTCGACGCTCAAGCCGGTCTCGAAAGCGGCATCACTGCCATCATTGGCGCGCTAGGTGGCATCAACATGGTTTCAGGTGCAGGTATGGTCAACTCACTTCTTTGTCAGTCTGCCGAAAAACTTGTTATCGATGCTGAATCTATTGCCATGGCCAAGCATCTTCTCAGGGGAATCTCCATCCCAGGTCCAAGGTTGGCAGCAGATCACTTTAAAGACATCAACTTCCAAAGCAGCGGTTTTCTCAAGCAAAAGTTCACAAAAGACAACTTTAGGTCAGAGCAAAACATGCCAGGTCCAGTTATTGACAGAGGCTCACTAGAAGACTGGCAAAAATCCGGTCGACAAGACGCCTTCTCTCGAGCAGCTCACCAAGTAAATATTTTGCTTGCTGGTTACAAAAAGCCAGAACTAGATCAAGCCCGCCTTACTGTCCTTACTCATTTTGTAGAATCTCTGGCTACGACAGCCGGGATGACCTCCCTCCCACTTCTCGACTAATTTTCCCCATCAAAAACCCGCCTCTTCAGGCGGGTTTTCTTTTGAAAGCAACAATCTATCTCTTTCTGGGACTTCTAGAAATTTTTATATATTCTTTTGTTATTTTTATATCTCTCAGTTTTGCAGTTATTGTCTTATCAATTTCTTCATACGGCATCTCTTCGGTTAGCCCAATCAGACCAACACCATGCTTCATGCACAGACTCAAGAAGTGCCTACTATTTTTTGTTATCACAATTCTTTTCTCTTTTTTTGCCAAAGAAACTACTAAGTCATCTGTTAAACCAGATTTGTGAAAATCGTGGACAATGTGTCGAACATTATGGAGTTTATTTAGTTCAGGAAATTTTTCTCTCGCTGGGAGCATTTCATCTAGCAGCAGTCTGTATCTAGTTTGCTTGGGAGACATAAGCCCCAGACTCTATAAGCTTTCTAAAAGCAGCAATTTTCTGGATACTAAGCGATGGATACTCAACACTAATCAATTTGCTTGGATATCCTTTTTTCATCAAACTAGCCAAAAGACTAACTGGAATTCGAGTCCCCTTAATTATTGGCTCTCCACCAAGAATTTCTGGGTCCTTTACCACTAATTGATTTTTTCCCTTCATATCTATATATTACACCAAAAAAAAGACCCTCCTCAGGTCTCCATTGCCGTCATTGCGCGAAGCACAGCAGTGCTGAGTCCCGCACGTCTCGGACAAAGTTCGATGGACTCACAGTCGGGAAACAATTGTGGCAATCTCACAACCTGTCATTCCGGACTTGATCCGGAATCCAGAAAAATATAAATATTTTTCAAGCTCCAAATTACTCAAAATTTTGATTTTTCGAGTTTTTGGTTTTTTGGCTTTTTATTATTTCCTCTGATCTGCTCGTCAAGTATTGTCCCTGTCCAAAAAACAGTACATACGAGCAGGTCAAAAGAAACGAT
>CAYTOI010000024.1:0-7511 GCA_964439805.1 uncultured Pseudomonadales bacterium
AACAGAGTAGTCGCACCTGAGCGTCCACAGCGACGGTGCGGTTCGCTACCTCGATGAACCATAACAAATGTCGAGGCAATAAATTTGGCTTATATCGGTGAACTACCAAAAACTGAACACTTTTGGGGAATACCGAGGGAAGTCGTCCGCAAGGATTGACCCCGTAGAGACTTGTTCTGATTTTAATCAGAGCAGATATATTTTGAAGAAAAAAGTATATAACACGCCAATAAAAATGATTAACGAGTGAAGTAATAAAGTTAATCTAATGAAAGATATAGTCCATACCAACTAGTAATAGTTAGGAATTAAATTAAAACTGGCCTAGTAATAGGGTAGTCTAATTTTTAGGTCGGCTCAGCGCATCCTGGGGCTGTAGAAGGTCCCAAGGGTTGGTCTGTTCGCCCATTAAAGCGCTACGTGAGCTGGGTTCAAACCGTCGTAAGACAGGTTGGTCTCTATCCGCTGTCAGCGTGGGATTTTTGAGGGAGTTTGTCTCCAGTACGAGAGGACCGAGATGAGCCATTCCCTGGTGTGCCAGTTGTTGTCGTCAGACGCATTGCTGGGTAGCCACAATGGTATTGGATAATCGCTGAATGCATCTAAGCGAGAAGCCATTCCCAAGATGAGAAATCCATGTTAACGCAAGTTAACGAAAGAACCGTGGTAGACCACCACGTAGATAGGCAGAGGCTGTAAGCATGGCAACATGTTTAGGTTATCTGTACTAATGTTCGAAGAGTAAATCAAAAATTTATCAACGCGATCTTTTTGCAAGCATCTATTCACTATTCAGGGAGTAATCCTAAAGAACTCTAGAACTCGAGGAATCAAGAACTCGAGATTTTGAGACACTGAATATTAAAAAGTTATAATTACGTCATCGCGAATTACGAAAGTACTGAAGTGATCTCCGAGTCGGGGATTGCCACGTCACTACGTTCCTCGCAATGACAGTGTAAATCACAAGACGGAAAAGTATTTAAAATTTGAATATTTTCCTGTCCGGTGATTTGAGCGATTTGGAACCACCTCTTCCCATTTCGAACAGAGAAGTGAAACAGATCAGCGTCGATGATAGTGTATGGGCAACTGTATGCGAAAGTAGATCATTGCCGGGCTTTAACAATAAACCAACCGAAAGGTTGGTTTTTTGTTGGCAATGACCTACTTCGTTATTGGTGCCCGCCTTCGTCAAAACCGTTACGGGTTTGACTTCAGCACTCTTCGTAAATTTCTTATTCTCAAAATCTTCGCAAGGAATATTTTGAGAGAAATTTATTCAGAGCTTTGCCGGGCTTTAACAACTAACCAACCGAAAGGTTGGTTTTTTGTTGGCAATGACTATATTGAATTTGAATATATGTGATATATTTTGGACATGAATGAAAAACGTATTGGTTTGGTTAGAGAAGATAACAAAAATGGAGCATTAACTAAGTTTGAAAAATTTGTAGACATAACGGATTTGATGGTGGCAGAAAAGAATTTGGAAAAACCATGGGGAGCTTATGTACGATTTGAAAGTTATTCAATGGAAGAGTTTGTTGATATGTTTTTTTCGGATTTAAAAAGTGAAATTGTAAAATCTGAGATGGAACTTAGCCCAAAATTATTGTTGGTAGCACCTGGAGAAAGACTGTCTTGGCAGTACCACAATAGAAGATCTGAAGTTTGGAAAGTAATAGAAGGAGAAGTAGGGATAAAAACTAGTGGTACTGATGAAGAGCCTGAAATATTTACAAAACACAAACCAGGGGATTTGATTATATTAAAAAAAGGAGAAAGACATAGATTAATTGGGCTTAGTGATTGGGGATTGGTAGCCGAAATTTGGGTACATGAAGATGGAAATCTGCCATCAGACGAAAATGATATTGTGAGGCTGCAGGATGATTATGAGAGAAAATAAAAAAACTCCGACCTATTGGCCGGAGTTTGGGGAAATTATTTTTTTATTTTCTTGCTGACTTTTTTCTTTTTGGTTTTTGCAGGAAATCTGTGGGCGATTTTTCGAATAACAACAACTAGTCGTTTGATCATTTCTCCTCCATGTTGCCAATGCTCAGCACTTGCCTGAATTCGTTTCTGATGATTATAGAAAACTTACCTGCAATTCTTAGGGCCGAGCATTCGACTGGGGAGATAATAGTGACAATAGCATTTCCAAAATGGACTTGGACTGGGAGAGATGTACGAGAAACGCCTCTTTGGTTATGGGAGATAACTGGTTCTGTCCAGGCGTGTTCATAAAAAACTGTTATGTCATGATTAAAGAAAAGTGTTCCTTGGAAGTCGCCGTGTGGCACTTCTTCTGCGATCTTTGTGCTTTTTGAAAATGTAGGGGGATAGTGGTAAGCAAAGAAAAACATGACTGCTGTGGACAGAAGAAGCCCTCCGATAATCGAGTACAAGAGGTTCTGCCATGGGTATTCAGGGTAGTTAAAAAACATGTTATATGATGAAAAGCTGAAAATTAGAAACAAAACTACCCAGAGAACTGTTCGAAATACTTTGTCGCTTTTGAGCATCTTTACCTTCCTTTAGCTATTGATTTTTTGTAAAAAATATAAAAAATGATTGATCCTAGAATTAACCCAGAAACATACTCGTTTATTGCAATATTAAGAATTGATTCTGGAGCAAAAAGAATCATTCCAAGAATCGGAATAAAGTATACAGGGATTGAAAGGAAAGCCCTTTTCCCGATGAAGAAAAAAGGTGTAAGACTAATCAAAAAGCCGAGCGCCGTACTTGCAAAGGTGGAAATGAATAAAAAATTTTCTGGAACGTCGATAATAGGTAAGTTCATATGGTTCTCCTGAAATTTTTTATTTTTCCCAAGTTCCAAAGACGTTGGGGGCGAATTTAATTATTCCGTTAAGATCGGCGATGCGAATCGCAAGGGTGTGATCTTCGTTGTCATTGAATCCAAATACAACATCTGTTGGATTCGAGTTGCTTATTGAAAGCCAGCCATTTCCAAAATAAACACAGGTGCGGCCAGACGGTAGTTCTATTTGGTACGGTTGGCAGGTGGCATTTTGAAAGTAAATATAAATCATGTATATTTGACCAAGAGTGCCCGTAACTGGGTACGGCGGGGTTGAGAATCGCTGGATCTTTTTCCCCTGTTTGACTCGAGATGTTAAATACAGGGCAATGAGGGCTAGAATGATTGCCAATAGGGATAATCCAGCAGCAATAGCTAAAAGCTTGTCTTGAGACATTTTACCTTCCTTTAGTTGTTAGGGTGTGTTTTGGGGTATTATATCATGTTATGGGACTTTTGAGCGTAAAAATGCCTGTAAGAATGAGCTTTGTTGGTGTTATGGGGTAGTGAGGTTTAGCCTCGATTGTGCTAAAATAACCAGGTCGAAAAGACAGGAAAGGAATTTTATTAAAATGAGCAAAGCTCAAACAAAAATTATTAAAAATATGTCCATAGGAGGGGGATCCCTAATGGATAAGCTTATGGCTGGAGCAGCCGCTTTCCCTGGAGCCCTTAAAAAAGGTCAAAAGGTAGAGGGTTTGGTAACTGCTATAAGTAAAAAGATGGTTCTCATTGATATAGGGGCAAAAACTGAAGGTGTTGTCTCTGGAGAGGATCTAACTGAAGCCTATGATGTACTCAAAGAGCTTAAGGTTGGTGACTCAGTCAGTGCCTATGTTAAGTTCCCAGAAAACGATCAAGGTCAAATAATCCTATCTCTCAAACAAGCTGCCGATGAAAATCGCTGGTCTAAGTTTAAGAAAATGATGGATGAAGAAAAAGAACTTGAGGTTACAGGACTAGAGGTAAATAAGGGTGGAATGGTAGTTAAAGTCGGCGATATTCGTGGATTTGTACCTACATCTCAATTTGGTGAGAAATTCCTTGGAAACATGGAAGATCTTCTAAATAAATCCTTTAAGGTTCGCGTAATTGAGGTAGATAAAGACCAAAATAGACTTATTTTCTCTGAAAAGATGGTTTCTGACTTTGAGGCTTTGGCCAAAAAAGGTGAAGCTTTGGAAATGGTTTCTGTGGGTGAAAAGTTTGAAGGAACTGTGTCTGGAATTATGCCTTTTGGAGTCTTTGTAACTGTCAATGTACCTATGAAGGGCAAAGAAGAAGCTGCTAAGGTTGAAGGACTTATTCACATTTCCGAGATTTCTTGGGAAAAGGTTGAGGACCCAAATGTAATCTTTAAAGTAGGCCAAGAGGTAACCGTTCAGGTAATTGGTATAGATAAAGCTGTAGGAAAACTAAACTTGTCTATTAAACAAATGATGAACGACCCATGGGCTGAGATTGAAAAGAACTATGCAGTAGGAACAAAACACACTGGAAAAGTAGTACGAATGGCTCCTTATGGAATATTTGTAAACTTTGACAAAGGTGTTGATGGCCTTATTCATATCTCCAAGAAGCCAGCTGACAAAGAATTTAAAGTTGGTGACAGTTTGGAAGTCTTTGTAGAGATGATCGATGTCAAAAATCGAAGAATGTCTCTAGGAGTGGTACTTACAGAAGTGCCTGTGGCATATAAGTAAGGTTTAAGAACTCAAGGAATCAAGAACTCAAGATAAGGAGTTACTTGTAGAGAAGGCGGACGAAAGTCCGCTTTTTCTATGGTTTTGATATAAAATACAAGCATGGCAAAAACTAAAATGATTGTAAAAGAGGATCAAATCCTCGTAGACGTAGAAATGATATTTAAAGAAATTGAGGCTGCTGGAGGAGACTGGAAAAAGGTTTGGGAGGAGTTTAAGGTTTACCTAAAACAGGTTAAGGGAGAGTAAATTCTGCGCGGGATTAATTAGCTAAAACTCCATTGGTTTTTTGAAATCTTGTCATATTGCGTAGATATGGATTAGAGATATTCAAAAATCTTAGCTAGCTTGTTTGGTAGCCGAGCTTGACGTTGGTGGGTGTAACTAAAATGCTTTGAATGTGGAAATTAGCTGTGCAGCAATTTCTTTGGTAGCTGCAGGTGGGGTTTTGTCGTTTGTGCAACCATCGAAAGTGAAGATAAGTGTTTTATTGCCAAGCTTGGTAAAGTATTGATCGGGATAACAGACGCCACCACCGCCTGGACCGTAGTAATAGAATGAGCTGGAGGTAACCTTGGTGGGGGATGCTCCTTCTTGTCCTGTTGGTGAGTATTTTTTGAGATAACTTAAATCAAATGGGTTGTTGTCTAAATTGATCATTAGTTGTTGTTTGTCACTGTTTACGAAGTAGGCGAGAGTGATGTCTCCTGGGGCATAGCCAAAGTCGCCACCGCTAGTGTCTTGAAGAACATATTGATATGGATAGTCAAATGAAAATTTATATTTATCGTTTGTGTATGAAGTCCATCCAGTTTTGGGTTGTTGCTTGGGAGATGGAGTTGCTTTTGTAGTGATGGTTGGAATCGCTGGAGTTGCAACTAAAGAGGTTGGCGTTGGGTTTGCGGTGATAAGACCGGTTGGGGATGGGGTGGTACTGGGAATAATATTTTCTGGATTGCCAGTCTCAGCAAGGATTGAATCTTCTGTTCTCATAGAAAGGTTGAGTTTAAGGATGTATTTTTCAGTGAGATATAAAGATGTGGAACCAAAAATAAGTCCAAGAAGGAAAACTGTAAATAGAGTATTGTAATTTGGTTTTGGAGTTTGAATTGTTGTAGGCGTCAGGTTCGGGGTTTGAATGAAGTTTTGTGGTTCCATGAAATTATTATATTGTATAGCCGAGTTCGGTGATGGTGGATTTTATTTTATCCAAGGATGTTTGCTTGGGGTCGTAGGAGATTTTTGTTTCTGATTTTTGGTAGTTGGTTTTGCTTTCTACACTAGGTAGATCTTCTAGGGCTAGATCTATGTTGACGGCGCAGGAGGAACAGTGGAGGCCTTTTAAAGTTAAGATCTCAGATCTCAGATGAGAGATGTCAGATGGTATAGTTTTCTTCTTTAAAAATGAGAACATGGTTTTTTGGTTTATTAAATAATGTTTCTGGATTGCCTCAGCTCGGGATACCGAGATTCGCAATGACGTTGATTATTCTTTTTCAGTGACTGATTCGAGCCAGATTTTTTTGTCAAAGCTGCCCCATTGAACTCGCTTGTTAATTTGTATTTGTTTTATTTGATTTGGGTCTAAATTTTTAAGTTTAATTATGGAGTCCAAGACTTCATATACATCAGCAATTTCTTCTGCTAAATGGTCTGAATCATTTTGCGCCTCTACGGCTTCTTTTGCTTCGTCAACTAATTTATTAAAGATTTCTTTTTGAAAGGTCGTGTCATCTAGTGTAATTAAGTTTGGAGTTCTGCCTTGTTCAGTAATGGAGCCGGGAACATTGTCTCTAATTAGTTTGTTTTTGGGAGTTATGGTCATGTTAATTAATTATATTAAATTTGCCGGTGTACATGCCCATGGAGCAGGAGAAGGCGAGCGGTCCTTCGGATTCTGGAGTAAATTCGATAATTGTTTCGCCGGTTTCTGGAAGTATTTTTTGTAGATTTAGTCCTGGAATGGTGAAAGCTCTAGAACACGATTGGACGTTATTGGTAATTAATTTTAATATTGTTAGGACGCCTTTTTTGAGGGTAATGTTTGCCGGAGTATAGCCGCTGTTGGTGACGGTGATGGTGATTGATTGGGTGTTACCCTGAGGGTCGGAGATTGCTTCAGCTCCGGCGTTGCCAGAGATTCGCAATGACGGGGAGGTGGCAACTTGCCAGAAGTTTTGAAGGGTGTATGGAGACCCCATGACGGCAATGCCGGTATTGATAGAAAAAATGGACATGATAAACATAGCGGTTCCAGCGACAGTAGGAAAATATTTTTTAAAAGAAACTGAGCTCTTTTCTAAAAGAAATCCAAATAATAAAAATGTTGGTGAAGTGCCGAGTACAAAAGCAAACATGACTGACGCGGCATACCACGGATTGCCTGTGCCGATCGCTATTACTTCCATGGCTTGAGTGGTGGCACAAGGAATGAAGACGGTCATTAAACCTAAAATGGCTGGGGCAAAAATAGAGCTGCTTTTTGATTCGTTTTTGGCGAGCTTTGATAAAAATTTTGGAGGTGTAATAACAAAGTAGCGAAAAAATGGGTGAAGGTCCAAGAGATTCCCTGCGATACCAAAGAGGTAGATACCGATAGCTATTTGAAGCCATCCTCTGGTGACCGGAGAAAGAGAAATGGATGCACCAAGTGCGCCGAGTAGAAAGCCAAGAAATGTGTGGATGAAGAGTTTGGCCGTGAGGAAAGAGAGAATGGGAAGACGTGATTCTTTTTGCTGAGCAATTACTGAGGTGAGGAGGCTGCCTTGAAGAGCGAGACAGGTGAGTCCACCGGTGGTGAGGCCGGTGAGGAAGATGATTAAGAGGTTGGTTGGTTGCATATATTTTAAAAACTCAAGAACTCAAAAACTCAAGATAATGAGTGATTTATATTTTAATTGTTTTTGGAAATATATGTAGCTATAAAAAGAAAAAGAACCCCTTGCGGGGCCTTGTTCCGATTGACTATTGCTAGT
>CAYTOI010000025.1:0-6182 GCA_964439805.1 uncultured Pseudomonadales bacterium
GCCCACCTCCACTTCACCAAACCTCTTAGAATGAACGTTGTTTATCAAATCAAGGGAAAGTACACCCAAGATGTTGATAATTGTTTAGCGTCATTAGGTGATTGCTTACAAGATTATGGAGTAATTGAAGACGACGACCTTTTAACTGATGTTCACATTGTCAAAAGTAACGGACACAAGGATTGGAATATCACGATTGAGCTTGAGAAGATTTAACCTTTTTCCAATGTTCTCGGTGTTGGGGTTGGTTGGCAATACTTCTTTCTTTGTGGCTGCCCTTGTCATAATATGGCACGGTATCCCCTCGTCTGTACGGACAACAACAATCCCCACCGGCACATTCCTTTTTCTGTTTTAAGGTAAAACCCTCACACATGCTACCTCCTGATATTGTTAGCAAAGGTTACGAGCCTTGGGGTAAATTCTCTGACCGTTTCACCATTAGATTTACCTTCAACGATCCAACCCCCGATATTTGAGGTTAGACCTAACCGTTTCTCGAATTGTAAAGACGGGTCTTTGAAACATGGTGTTTGGAGGAAGTGGATACCTCGGTAGTTTAAGTAGAGCGAGTTGTGATAATGCCCATAGGTTAGGATGTTTGGTAAATCTTCTGGTGCTAAAGCGTTGATAGCCCTCTGAGCTTTGTAAGAAACGGCGTAGGCTTGATTCCCCATCGGATGTAACATGTCCATTACCACCTTATCTCCCATTTTTACTCTAGCTGCATATTGTCCAATGTAAGTAATGTCTTTTCTCGATCTAGCGATACTAACCATTGGATCAGCCCCACTTGCTTCGTACATTTTCAAGTCGTGATTGCCCGAGATTGCTATTGTTTGTATTCCAGCTCTTTTTGGATACCTTTTAATCGCATAATCTATTTGAGCTTGTTGCCCCATTACATTCTGTTCAAACTCCTGCCCCTTGTATACCTTAGAACCGTCAGTGACATCACCCACATGAAAGACTGTTTTTACACCTGCTTGAGCAAACCTATCGTACATCGCCTCTAGTGCATCCAAACGCTCAAACTTAGAACCGAGGTGGGTATCGGACACTAAGCCGAAATGGAGTAGACCGTTTTTGAAAAGCCTTGAAGCATCAAAATTCACCCTACCCTCATTTGATTTGCTCCTAATATATGTCCCGTCACAATTAACAAAGCGATAGCCATTTTCCATTAGGGTGTCGATAACAGCAGTTACCGCTTCAGCTTCCACCTTGAATCTTTCTGCTACCTGTCGGGGGGTAAATTCCCCTTTCAGCTTTAATATTTCTGTTTGGAGATTTACCTCTTTTGGCATAGTGTTATTTTTCTAATGCTCTTTTATAACCCTCGTTGGCTAGTTCTTGTGTCAACCTGTAGGCGACATAGTTGGCGGCTCCACCAAAGATTACCGATAAAACAAGGTTGTCTTTTAGTAGGGTTTGGGATAAATAAACCACCCCTCCGTTTAACACTAAAAAGGCCAAAACTTTGAGGTCTTTTTTGAGGACATCTGAAATTGTGATGTTTTTCATTTTTTGGACTGAATTATTAATTTTGTTTTTCTTTGCGTGTTTGTAGTTTTGACATTTTTCCCAAAGAAAAACTTTGGCCTACCACCAAATTGTTTTTTGACAATTTTTTTAGCAGCACCATATATTAGATTTTTTCCAAATTCCCCAAAATTGAAGTCATTGGCAAAAAGCTTGTATATGTTGCTTCTTCTTAAAATGTATTTTGTATATTTTTTGTGAAGCGACGAGTGACATTGACCACAAAGAGTTATTAAATTTGATGGACTGTTGTTCTTGGTGTTGATGTCTATGTGGTGAACTATTAGTTTGTTGTTGTACTTTCCATCTTCCGAAATTCCGCAACATTGACATTTATATTCGTCTCTTTCCAAAACTAACAAACGGTTTTTGTAGAAAGTTCGACCATAAACACCCATCCTTCTTTTTACTCTTGTACAAGTAGCACAATATTGTGTGGCAGAATATGTTGAGTGAAACTGCACACCACACTCTTTACATACACAAATATACGGTTTTTCAGTCATTATTTATTTTAACATTTTGTACGGCAAGACAACAAACGACTGCTAATTGTAAAAGAGCTACTTTTTAAGGATTTTATTAATAAGAAGCCTTAAAACTTCTTCGACAGAATAATCATCTATTTTTTTGATTGACTGAAGTTCGTTTATTAATTTATTTTTTTCGTTTATAGCTTTTAGTTGATCCTTATTCTCAGACTCTAATACCGCCACCCTCTCAGCCAAATCTTGAGATAACTTTTTCAAAGCCTCAATTTCTTTGGATTGGTTTGCAACCGTGCCGTCTTTGACATAGCCATAGCCTTCCCGGAGCTGTCCTTCAGTGATTTGATTAACTCTAATAAAATCTAGCATTAACTTTTCTTGTTCATTCATATTTTCTTCAACTGGTAATTGTTTTGGTTTCAAAAAGCCAACAACATTAGTATACCGATTAGATTCTAATTGGAAAGTTCTCGAAGTCCAATTTTGGGCATAGTTTTTAAGAGTACCTGTAGTTGAGCCTTTGGCGACAATAGCGATGTGGCCGTATTGGTTGCTTGCCCAAGGTTGCCAAATAGCAATCCAACCTTCTTCTGGAACAAGGGTGTCGGTGTTAACTACCTTCTCAAATTTAGTTCCAAGGGGAGAGGGGAAGTTTGTCCAATAACCATAAGCTGAATTTGTACCACTGGGAGGGGGGTCAATACCAAAACATTCCTTGATATAGAGTTTGACGATTGACAAGCATTCTCCAAAATACTGGTTATCATCAGGATACCCTTTTGATTTTCCTAAGTAATCAGATATAAATTTTTCTAAGGTTTTCATTTATTCTTTATTTGACCTTTAATCTCAGCAACATCAGCTTTTATATCCCCAAGTAATATCATTATTGACTTCATATTTCCTTGTAGTTCTTCTACTTTTTCAACATTGTTAGCAAGAATATAATGATCAGAGTTAATAGTAACCACAGCACTGTATAGACCAGCACCCGCACTACCCAACATAGCTGTAACCATGATGACAACTGCTTTCCATAAATCAATCGTAATTGTTTTCTTGTCATTCATGGTTTGTTTACAATAAGGCATAAATCATTTCTCTTCTAAATTCATTGATAAGTTCGTAAGTTGATTTCATAGTTCTCCAAACCTCCCAATGGTTTTTTTATATTGTTGGAACTGTTTTTTATTGGTAACGTTTCCAAATAAGTGGTGAAAATTTATATGGCATTTTCGACATAAACAAACTCCATTCTCCAAAGAAGTTCTTTTTTGTGGATGTCCGCTGAAAGAATCAAGGTGGTGGGCCACTAATTTAATTTCCTTACCACTTTTTTGATTACATAGTTGGCAAGTAAACCAATCTCGTTTAAAAACATTCATCCTCCACTCTTGATATTCTGTGCTATTCCTAATTTTCTGCATAAGAGGTGTGATTCCACCCTTCCACATCGGATTATCAGCCCCACGCTTAGCAACTAATAATTTCATCTTATCTTTTACCCACTGAGCTTTTTTGAGTCCAGTATTGAATATACTCAACTTTTTTTTCGTTTCCTCTGAACACTTGTGTCCAGTATTTGCCTTGCGAATTTTTTCTTTTGTTTCTTCGGACATATGTTTTCCGGTGTTATTTGGTGGAACAATACCCTTAAGTTTCATAGTGTTGCTAACTCTACGTTTAAAGTCTTCCGATCTTTTTATACCTTTACATAGTGAGTGTCCTTTAGTAAATGGCATATCAAATTTCGCCGAAGCGTCCCAATGAATATTGTTGTCTGACCCAAGAGGCGGATTTTGCGACGTTAAAGACGGCGACTTCGTCTAGAGATCCATTGAAGAAATTAACATTGTTCTGTGAGTCTCTGCCAAGTTCAAACCCAGTTGTCAGAGTTATATTATTAGATGATCCACTTGCAGCCAAATTGCCATCAACATAAATACTTACACTAGCTCCATTTCTTACAACACAGAAAAAATGTCTTACTCCATCACTATAAGTTCCGGTAGTTGTTATTGCCCCTATCGTTGTTCCATTCCAAGCAAAATATCTTAACGTCCCATTGGCATTTAACTCAATGTCAGAATAATTATTAGAATTTTGATAATGCGATGTAATTGCTTGTGCAGTAGCCGAGGAAGATTTGAAATACCCGCAATATGTAAACACCGCTCCGCTTTGTCCAGCTAAACTTGCGATTATCTTGCTCGAACTCCCATTAAACCCCGCCCCTTGTCCAAACTTTCCATTAGCTTGTGAATAGGTAATTGCGGTATCTGTTCCGTGGTTGTTATTGCCTGAAAAATCAGTAGATGATCCGTTTAGATGCCAAAGTCCTACTAATCCAGTCTGTGGTCTTAATTCTCCTAAATTCCTTCCTTCATAGAGTTCTTTGATTTGATCGGCGGAGAGAGCTGTAGAAAAAAAGCCTGCATCATCAAGATATGTGTTAACCATTCCTTCACCAAAATGAAAAATTGAAGTTGAGCTAAAGGCAATTGCTCGGCTAAATTGAATTTGGCCAACATAAGCTCCATCTACATACAATTTCATATAATTATTTGCTGTGATACCAGTAAAAACACAAACAATATGTCTCCACTCACCATTATTTAATCCACTTCCAATAGCACCATAAGAAGTGTTTGTAGAATTATCTGCGGTATGTAAACCAATAGACCCATTTCGATAATCTATCCAAAACCCAGTATCTGTAGGGTTTTGCCAACTGGCGGTTCCAAAGGTCATGTTGTATGTCCCTGTGTCCGATGTCTTCATCCACCAAGCCAGAGAAAATGGTCCAGTGGGTTTTAAATCATTTCCGGCATAAGTAATGTTTCCAGAATAAGCACTGGTCCCAGTGAATAGACCTCGGCCAAATTTTCCACTTGGAGTTAAAATGCCGGAATTTGTTGTCGTCATGTGGTTACTACCTTTGATGTCGTATAAAGTAGTTCCACTTGTTTCCTCAAATCTCCAATATGCCTTCAAATTGGAATCATCTTTTAAAATTGTTTTTTCTAATTCGGTTGCTGCCATATTACGTTCGGCTTATCCACCAGCTCGGCAGATAGAATAAAGTTATATAACCGTCTATTGCTTGAGTTGTACTTGCGGCATCAATGTCAACCGTAACTACAGAATTGACTGCGATAGCCGTTGTCGGAGCTGAAACTACATTATCTAGGTCTGTGGTCGCTGTTGAAGCAATCGCAGGTTTGGTGGCAATTATAGTAGTCCCATCATCGTTGACATCATAATCTGTAGAATTTGTCGTACCAGCGGTAGAAACTACAGCATCAACTGAAATAGGATAAATCTCTGTTTTGGCTGTCCAAGTTTTGCTTACATTCGTCCCTGTAGATTGATTGCCTGGAACAATAAAGGTTTCTGACATCACGTCAGCCCCGTAGTAGAACGATTTATCATTAGCTTCAACGGTAGAGCCTACGATAGTAATTGTGGTGTTTGGGGAGGAGTATGAAGAAGAAACTACCTTTCCGATTTTTAAAGCATCGGCTGAAGAGAGCCATTTGAGAGAGACACCTTTTTTGAAGATTCCTGTAAGGTCAGTGGCGACTGTAATGGTCGTTCCTGAAGCGTAAGCACCAGAATAAGAAGTCCAAAAGGAAGCGGCAGCAGTAGGAGTAAACCATTCCGGAGCTGTTGCCCCACTATTCATTCTTAGTTGTTGAGAGGCGGTTCCTTTGGCTAAACGAGCCAGAACCGAAGAAGCTCGATAGTACATGTCTCCATCGGCATCGGAGCCTAACTGGACCTTAGTATTGGGAGTAAGCACGATAGAATTATCACCCTTCGTATCAATTGCAAGTTCTACGCTAGTAATTGTCGCTGGGACCGTAGTCTCATCAACAACAACAGTAGTGTCTGGCGTACTATAAGATGAAGAAACGACAACAACAACAGTTGTTCCGTTCAATCTCACCTTTCTTCCAACGGTATAAGTATCAGTTCTATCAACACCTGCCGCAGTAATTTTGAAAGATGAAGTAGAAACTCTGGTAAAAACATAGGAAGAATCTTCAAATAAATATCCGGATTCCAAAGCCGTAGCCACCGTCTCCCAATGTCGCGAAGTAAACTTAAATTTGTAAGAAGTCTGGTCGGCATGGGCGATACCAGTGCCTC
>CAYTOI010000026.1:0-2095 GCA_964439805.1 uncultured Pseudomonadales bacterium
GTCCCAGCGGTAGTGACACGAATGGCAATCCGGTCAAACTTGGTATTCTTAGGAACAAAAAAAGGGAAGGCTCTAATTGAGTTAGCTGAAGCAATACTCTGAGTGGTTTGTGCGCCTCCACTCAAAAATGGACCATAATAATTACCAGTGCGTTTAAAGGCTAAATAATCAAGTAGGCGTGCTGCTGATCTATGTTTTGCCATATTTATAACTCAGTGATAACTTCAACAATTTGCCCTGCCACCGGCGAACTAACTACAATTTGATCCGCTCCTTTAATTCGCAAAGCAAGACTGTCTCCTGGGTTATCCAAAATAAATGGAGCATTCTTGCTATTGGTATCGTTGTGAGCCACTTTGACTACACCAGTGTTTGAAAGTTTCGACTTAATCGATATTTCACACCCTTCACCCACTGACAATGCAGGCAGCTGATACCAAGTATCAGCATTCGTCATGGTCACATTAGCCGTTGTAAATGTCGGTCTGCTATTCATAAATTTTTAATCTTTAGAACTTAGGCTGATCAGCGGTATCTCTAATTCCTCTGCCAGCCACTTCAGACTCTCCTTCCTGATTGCCACTGCTTTCTATTTCTTTGCGGTGGAGAGCTCCTTCTCGGAGAGCAAGCTCGCGCTCACGTTCTTCTAAGGTCTTGCACTTGTCTTTATAGATTTGCTCAAGTGTTTTTCCCTTAAGGTCGACTGGCTTCACTCTCGTGAAGACGTTTCCATAATTAGGGTGCTTATCGAGGAAAGCAATTTCTTCAGGATCTGCAGTTCTAAAAACACCTTCATGAAACTGGATGTACTTGCCTCGGATCGTAAGAACTCTTACACCGACCTCTTTTAGATAAGAGGGATCAACAACAAGTTTGAGTTCATTGTAGCGAGAAATATAAGCAACTTCTTTAGGAGTCGTGTCTTTTTTCTCAGTCTTATCTGGAGTCTCTGCAGAAGACTGGTCTTGAGATGGCAGATTACTCTCACCATTTTCTTCTTGAGCTTGTTTGATTCGAGCAACTAGTTCATCTCTTTTGCCGTCTTTTGAAATGCCCAATAGCTTTGCGACACTCCAAAGTTCTGCCATCGACATTTCATCTAATGATTTTGTGATTCTTTCTGTCATGTTTTTTCACCTCGCTTTCTTTTTTAACTTTTCAAGGGTGATAACGCTCACCCTTGATAAACGACTACACTGAGTAAAAAAGTGTGTAGTGACTTCGTTTGTTTTGTGTTGTCATTCATAGTCAGTTTTTTCTGTAATCTAAGGTTTAGAGAGCGCCGATACTCATGATGGCGTGGCGTTTCTCTTGCTCCATTTGGAGACCACATTCAGTGAGATACTCATCGACTTGGCTATCTTCACCAGGGTTTTGACGGTTAGTCATGAGCTTGGTGTCACGATTGCTCAAATAGCGATAAGTCAAAGCCTCCATGTCTAGACCGACAGCGTAGTTTCCATACGTCACACCGGCTAACAACGGATGCTTAATGATATGCAGAGTTCCGTGTGGAGAGTCGTAAGTAACGATACGCAAACCATATGTCTTGGTTGGACTGATAATCTGGACCTTGCCTTTTGCCCAGCTGTTCACCATAGAGACTACTGCTGCGGACGCAAAGAGATATTTCTCAGTGTTACCGTAAGCAAATAAGCTCTCAAGCCAGCTTTCAAATTCGGACTCAGTGTCCACGTTGGCAGTTGCATAGGTACTAATTCTGGCAAGCAGTCCGCCGGTAAACCGTTTTGGATGGGTACCTGCAGTAACGATTCCTTTTTTACCAAAGAGGAAAGAGCGTTCGATATCGACATAGTGCTCGATACCTTTCTTTCTTCGCTGATAGTCGAAGTCGCTTTCTTTAGTCCAACCCTTCGTGTTCTTAGCGGATTCAGTGATACCAACTGGTGTTCTGAAAATCTGACAGTAGTTGGCTACCTCTTGGATAACGGAAGATTTAATCTCACGTAGTCCAGCACCTTCTTCATTGGCGTTTCCGATTAACCAGACATCTCCTGAAGAATCTGCAGCAGAGCCAGTCGCACCTCCAAGTTCAGGACCCACTGTTACCGTGTTGGCATCAACGATTGCTGTA
>CAYTOI010000026.1:2105-3847 GCA_964439805.1 uncultured Pseudomonadales bacterium
GACCTGCAGATAAGCTGCTTGGCCAGTAAGTGTTAAGTGTCCACCGTCTGGATCGACCGTGCTTGAACCAGTAAGTTGTCTGCGGCCAAATTCATCCTCGAACCATTTAAATTCGGGATCCATTGACTCTTTCTTTTTCAGAGCTTTACCTTCACCTGAAGCTGGGTCTTTTCCTGCGTTTGTCAGAATCGCCATAAGTGGATATCTGTTGACATCCAATAACGACACAACATCCGCCACGTCATATTTACGTGTGACTCCTAAATTACCTGTTCCTTTTATTCCTGTTGCTGATGGCATAATTTATTCACCCCCTCTCTTTTTATTTTTATAACTAGACTGGAAGGTCATACTCCTAACCCTCCCAAGGAGCCTCTTGACCCACTTCGCCCGAGAGCTTTCTGGATGCGGTCTGTTTCGGCATCCGAGTTATCGGGTTGAGCCGGAGCGCCCGCTCCACTCTCAACTTGAGCTTTAGCTTTTTTAAGTCGGCTACGCTCATCGTTTGAAATATCACTAGATTGACCTGCATGTTTACCTAAAAACGCATCAACTTGTTTACAGGCATCTTTTAGTGAAACCGTAGTGCCTTTGGCACCTGCAGCATCGATGATGGTTAAAACCATTTTTCGATAATCTGGGTCGTGCAAAGGATGATCTTTTTTGGCTTCAGCAATTTCTTGCTTGACTGCACTGCGAACTCGATCTTGAGTTTCAATGGTTCGCTTCACGCCTTCATCAATTCGAGACAACACCCACTTTGCAAAGTCAGTAGGAGTCATTTTCTGAAGTTCGTCAGGAGGAGGAAGTTTTAAGTCTTCTTCTTTTTTATCTTTCTTGGTGGCAGATGGTTCACCTTTATCTTCTTTACCGGTGTTACCTTTTTCTAAAGCTTCAAGCTCTTTAATAATTTCTTCTCGGCTTTTTCCATTCCAACGATCCTTTGTGTCTTTACCTTTGCCATCTTTGCCCGCGTCATCATCCTGATTGTCATCAGCGTTATCGTCGGCGCCTGAGTCATCATCATCATTTTTTGCAGGCGGAGTGTTTTTGTTGTCATCAGCTGAAGAATCATCATCGTGATTTTCATCAGCAGAATCGCCCTCATCATCAGGAGCGTTCAATAATGCTTTGAGTTCTTCTTGTTCTTTTACTTTGTCGTCTTCCATATTTTTTTCCTTTAACTTGTGGCTTGGGCTTCTTCACGCTTTTGAAGAGCGCCTTCAACCATGCTTAAAACTTTTTTATATGCTTTGATCATTTGTTTATGTTCAACATCCTCTGCGAGTGGGCAGTCGAGTAATTCGGTGACCTCGAGCTGCATCTCCTGTTCAATTTGTTGACGAATAATTTGCCATCCGGCAGTTTGAGTCATTTCCCAAACTTCTCGACCTTGTTCAATTTTTTCGTCAGATGTTGTCATATTTTTATTGAGGAACTTGGTCTTGAGATTCAGTTCCAACTAAATTTGCTTTGGGTCCTTCTGTGCCCAAACCACCAAGACTTTGCGTTTCGGTATCTTTAATTTCTTGAATGGTAGTAATAAAACTATTCAGGACATCTTCCAGAGAAGTTCCTTGAAGGTAGGCATTCTTGGCGGCGTTATAGACAGATTCAATTTTCTGCCAGATTGCTTCTTTGTTTTGTGCAGGAGAATCTGGAGGAGTAGCTGGACTCATATTGTCCTGACCACCATCAATTGGTTGATCTTGCTGGATTTGCTTTTTTGTGTCTTCTTTTGC
>CAYTOI010000027.1:0-3146 GCA_964439805.1 uncultured Pseudomonadales bacterium
CTGGTAGTACCCAGAGGAATCTGGCTTTCTTTGTGCCCTTGATTTCGTAAACTGGCTTATCGTCTTCC
Organism: uncultured Pseudomonadales bacterium; assembly: GCA_964439805.1. GTDB lineage: Bacteria > Patescibacteriota > Microgenomatia > UBA1400 > MFAQ01 > MFAQ01. Next base: position 69 of record CAYTOI010000027.1, read on the forward strand.
ATAACAATGTTTGATTCTGTCTCACTGGCGGAATCCACAGAAAAATCATCGATGATGTTTTTGGTTTTTAAATCTTCCAAGACTCTATCTGGAGTATGCTCTGTTTCGACTTCGGACTTGGGGGTTTTGACAATTAGGTTATTAGTTTCTGCGTTGATACCTACTGGAAGCAAAGACTTAACCTTAACATCTTCTTTTTCCACTTCGAGCTCCTGCTCGTTTCCATCATCATTTGAACTTACTTTTAGACCATCGACACTATTTATTTCCAAGTTGTCATCATTTACCTCATCTATCAGTTTTGATTTAAATGACCTAGTGGCTTCGTTGTTTTTCTTCAATTGCTCAAGAATGAGCTCTTTTTGTTTCTTGTCGCCTTCGCCTATTTTTTTGGTCAGTTCTTTCTCTAGTTCTACTCTTTTTTTCTCTAGTTCTTTTAGCTTTTTATTGTTTTCTGCTGAATTCATATTGACCGACAAAATATTTTTGTTTGGATCTATAAGAAGCTTGACGTTTTTACTGTTTATGTCTAGTTTCTTTTGAATTTTGGTTGTTTCCTTGACGACTTCTCTTTTTATTTCTTGCTGTTTTTTCTCTTGCTCTTTTACCTGCTCCATTCTTTTTTCTTCTACTTTATTCTCTGGTGGCTTTTGATCTTCATTCTTTTCTTGTTTTTTGTCTTCTTGTTTTTCATCGTCATCCCCTAGAACTTGACCCTGAGAAACGATCACTCTGCTATCTGAGATATTGGCGACGAAATAGGCTGAGGCGGGAGTACTTAGCGCAAAAAATAGCGCTAACACGAAGATAAAAGGTTTTATTTTGGACATATTTCAGTATAGCAACTATTTTATTTTGTTGGCCAAAAACAACAAAATGACTATAGCCAGATTCACTAAGGCACTAAACATTAGGGTTAGGCTCATGGTGCTTAGAAGATTGAAAAAAGCTGCCGAGGGAGTGACTAGAAAGTTGATGCCGAAGAACCAAAGAGCAGCTAGGACAATAATGAGCGTTATGACGACTGGATAAACGTGCTTGAGATCGGAGCCACTGGGGAAGAATGAATTTGAGATGGTAAAAAACAAATAGCCTTGAAAAGCGAGTAAGTAATAAGAAGCACCGAGGTAACTGAGCTGAATTTGAGAAGAGATCCAGACTAACAAAGCCATACCGATGATGAAAGGCGCTAGACCCACGAAGAGGCCTTGTATGGGGTTTAGGCGCTGAGTTTGGACGTAACCCAAAGTGACGCTTCCCCCACTCTCTTCATCTTCCCAATCCTCTTCCAAAAATCTGGGAAAGATTTCTATTTTGCCTGTTCTGGCTCCAGTGAGAATAGCAAATAGGAAATGGGATAGTTCGTGAATGACTGTTCCTGGTAAAAAAATTATGCTCCAGACAACTATCAAAGAATTTCTGTTGCCACCGAGTTTGTGAATAAGCTTGCTGATCTGGATCATCAACCATTTTTGAGTCACAAACAAACAAAATAAACAAAAACCAAATATTAAGAAAGTAGTCATACTTTAATATATCTGGTTTTTGTTTGTGTGATTACTCTACGACAATGAGCTTGCCAATCTGGCCTTGCTTTTTGTGGTAGCCATTTCCTACGGAACAATAGAATTCAAATTCACCTGTCTTTGTAGGAATAAACTCGACAGTAGCTGATTCACCGGATTTGGTGACTGGAATTTTTAGTCCTAGATCATCGATAACAAAGTCGTGCATCATACTGACAGAGTTTAATTTGAGAGTTACTTTTTCACCCTTTTTAAGCTTTAAGATGTTTGGCTTGTAATAAAAAGATCCCGCCTCTATTTCGATTGTTCCAGTATTTATTCCCAATTCAGTTGACCCCTGCTCTGCAGGAGAGGTTGTGACTGAAGGAGTAACCTGGGTTTCTGTACCCATGGTTCTAGGAGATGGTGACATCTTTGGTTTTGACTGGGCAAAAACAAAAAAGCCAATGGCAGCAATGGCTAAGGCAACTAATACCGAATTTTTGGTGTTGTTCATTTTTTAACTTGGACTATTTTTAACTAAGTAAACTTACTTTATCAGATATTTAGAAAAAATAGAAGCAGTTTTACTTTTTCTTATAAACCAACGAAGCACCAAACCCTTGGGCAAAATCTAAAAATACCGCAACGATAGCACCTACCCACCAAGCAGAAATGCCAAATCCTAGTTGTTCTGCAAACCTGGAAATAACCCAGACTGAAATGAAGTTAATTATAAAATAACCTAGCATCCAATCTTGCATTGATAGTTCTCTTTGAATATTTTCGCGAACTAACTCAAAAACTGGAACAAATAGAATACCAATAAGAGACAGAAGAGATACTGCGTGAAAAACACCCCAACTCGGAGAAATAAATTCTGTCCCAAAAACTACAGCTTTGGGGGCTAATAAGGTAGCCAAGGATAAAACTAAAGCATTTAGGGCAAAATGCACAAAGTACATTTTTGAAATTTCTGAAGAGTTTGTAAGGGTGAATGTTTTTTTGGTAGACATTTTACTTGGACTATTTTTAACTAAGATTAATTTTAATATATCATTTTCTGGGAAACCAAGGAATGAAGGCACTAGTTCTTTTTTTGTATTCTTCAAACTCCAAATTACCCTGATATTTTTTCTCGAGCAAGGGAATTCCTGAGACAAATAAAATTAAGAGCGTGATGGTTAGAGGGCTGAGAATGCTTAGTAGATTTGATGCAGACAAACTAATAACAAAGATTCCCCACCACTGAGTAACCTCGCCAAAATAGTTGGGGTGTCTTGAATATTTCCACAAACCAGTCTGCATTATTTGACCTGGTTTTTTGATTTTTACAAAATCCGAAAGCTGTTTGTCGGCGACTGACTCAAAAAAGAAGCCTATTACCCAAATAAATATTCCAATAACTGAGAGTGGAAGTGAAAGAGTGAGTGCCTTTGCTGAAATAATGGCTGAGAGACTAATAAGGTACATGAATAATCCTTGAAGGAGATACACCTGAAGGTAAGACCTTACAACAAATGATTTTCCCCATTCTTGACGCCAAGCTAGATAGCGAGAGTCTTCGGTGGTT
>CAYTOI010000028.1:0-3022 GCA_964439805.1 uncultured Pseudomonadales bacterium
CACTAAGTGCCTCATCCGCATCGAGCGAAAGAATCCAATCATTCTGTGCAAGTTCAGCCGCCCGCACCTTTTGATCACGATAACCACGCCAGCTTTCAACAAAGGTTCGAGCCCCCAGCCGCTGAGCGATCTCAACAGTACGATCCGTACTGCCACTATCCAAGACAACCACATCATCGGCCCACGGTACCGATTGAATGGCGCGCTCGATATTGGCTTCTTCATTAAGAGTGATGATCACCAAAGAGACCTTTTGCGATGTTTCTCCAGTCGAGGTGTTTCTTTCGTTTGTGGACGGATCACTGCCCAAAGGAAGCGTGGAAGGGACGTTCGCTTGTTGTTTCTTTGTCTCTTGCTGTTTCTTTATCTGAGTTGGCATCTTCAAACGATGGCAAACCCTCTCTCTAATGTCAATCAAGGCTCCTTTTCAGCAGATATGCAGGGACGGAGTTAAAGTGCTCCGACCTGAGAGCATAAAAAAACGGCGCAGACTCATCTGCGCCGTTTCAATCGAATTATTTGCCTTGGAAAAGTAACTCTAACCTCAGCAGTCAAACCTTAGTTCACATCCTTAAAGTCAGCATCGATGACATCATCTCCGCCCTTTGCCTGAGAAGCCCCGGCGTCAGCAGCACCTGCTCCCGCTCCAGATCCAGCATCAGCTTGCGCCCCTGCTTTTTGATACATATCGCTCGAAAGCTTATGCACAAGCGTCTGCATCTTATCAAACACAGCCTTCAATGCCTCTGCTGTCGAGTTGCTGTCTGCAATCAGCTTGCGTCCCTCTTCAACCAGGTTATTGGCTTGCTTGGTATCAGCCTCCACGAAAGACGCTGCATTTTCCTTCAACATCTTCTCTGTCTGATAAATCATATTATCAAGATCATTCACCGCAGTTGCTCGCTCGCGTTTTGCCTTATCCTCAGCCGCGTGCATCTCTGCATCACGAACCATGTTCTTAACATCCTCTTCAGACAAACCAGATTTCGCCGTGATCTTGATGCTTTGCTCTTTGTTGGTCGACTTATCTTTTGCCGACACACTCAAGATACCATTGGCATCGATATCAAAAGTCACTTCGATTTGCGGAACTCCACGTGGAGCTGCTGGTAAACCGACAAGTTGGAATCGTCCCAATGTTTTGTTATCAGAAGCCATCTCGCGCTCACCCTGCAACACATGAATATCCACACTTGTTTGCGAGTCAGCGGCAGTCGAAAAGATCTGCGATGAACGCTTAGGTAAAGTCGTATTGCGTTCGATCAACTTGGTCATCACACCACCCATAGTCTCGATACCCAAAGACAGCGGAGTCACATCAAGAAGAACCATATCTTTCACATCACCAGTCAAAACTCCACCTTGAATTGCAGCACCAACCGCCACAACTTCATCTGGATTCACTGAACGATTTGGTTCGCGCTTGAAAAAATCTTTAACTGCGCGATGGATTGCCGGAATTCGCGTGGAACCTCCAACCAAAACCACTTCGTCAATTTCAGCAACAGACCAACCCGCATCAGCCAAAGCTTTCTTACAAGGCTCAAGAGAGCGCTGTACAAGGTCTTCTGTCATCTGTTCGAACTTTGCGCGAGTCAATTTCATCGTCAAATGCTTAGGGCCAGTCGCATCAGCAGTGATGAATGGAAGATTGATCTCGGTTTCCATTGAACCAGACAAATCGATCTTGGCTTTCTCTGAAGCCTCTTTTAAGCGCTGCAAAGAAACCTTATCACCCTTCAAATCAATGCCCTGATCTTTTTTGAACTCACTTACGAGCCACTCTAAAATCTTTTCGTCAAAGTCATCGCCACCCAAATGAGTGTCACCGTTAGTGGACTTCACTTCAACCATCTCAGCTGATACTTCGAGAATCGAAATATCGAAGGTACCGCCACCTAGGTCATACACTGCGATTTTTTGATCTTTCTTTTTATCAAAGCCGTAGGCTAAAGCAGCAGCAGTCGGCTCATTGATGATACGCTTCACTTCGAGACCCGCGATCTTACCAGCATCTTTGGTCGCTTGGCGTTGAGCATCGTTGAAGTAAGCTGGAACCGTCACAACCGCCTCGGTCACTTCATGGCCAAGATAGTCTTCAGCCACTTTTTTCAATTTCATCAAAACCGCAGAAGAAATTTCTTCTGGAGAAATCTGTTTATCACCAATTTGAAAAGCAACGTTCTCACCCTTTTGAACCACTGTGTATGGAACAAGCTTGCTCTCTCGCTGAACTTCGTTCAACTTGCGACCAATAAATCGCTTCGCAGAGTAAATTGTATTCTCTGGGTTGGTCACAGCTTGACGTTTTGCACGTTGACCTACTTCACGACCACCATCTTTGGTGTAAGCCACAACCGAAGGAGTCGTTCGCGCGCCCTCTTCGTTGACCAAAACCTTGGGCTCGCCGCCCTCCATGATCGCTACAACCGAGTTCGTTGTTCCTAAGTCGATACCTATAATTTTACCCATGTCTATCTCCTCTATTTTATTTTTTTATTTTTTTATCTTTTTCAATTATTTATTTTATTTAAAAATTCTTTAGCTAACTTATTTAAAATTTCTTTTTAAAGTTACTTTCCTTAAATTGCTTTTAACTAACCATTAAAACTAATTCTCTGCCTAATTTTTTAACTCAACTGCCCCGCAAGAATTCCAACCTAAATTTCCCAGCTAAAACTTTGCTTCTTTATACTGTCTTAATCTGTGCTCGCAAAGCGATTCGTCAAGCTGAATACGTCAAAAATGACGTATTTTCTGTAGGCTACCGAAACAGGCCTTTCTTACTGTCGAGAACGCTCTCTCCCTTGAGCTCAGCAATTTCGCGCAGAAGCTTCTCCTCATCTTTTTTCAGTTTTTTCGGAAAGTTCACCTTCACTTGAAACACTAAGTCTCCACGCTTAGCTCCACGAAGACTTGGAATACCTTTGCCATCAAGACGAACTGGATCTCCATCCGACGTTCCATTGGGGATTGTGATGGTCTGCGCACCATCGAAAGTCTCGACTTCGACTTCGGCTCC
>CAYTOI010000029.1:0-2812 GCA_964439805.1 uncultured Pseudomonadales bacterium
CCTTTGATAAACAAATTGAGACCTTTGTGGTTTTGGTTGATGGTTTTCAGGTTCCGTTTTTCTCTAAAGAAATAGGGGTGTTGTGATGACAAATCAAGAAATTGATTTGATTTTAGAAAAGCATCTTAAGTGGCTTAATGCGGATTATGGTGTAGAACGGACCAACCTCTCTGAGGCCAACCTCTCTGGGTGTGTGGTCCATGTGGGCCGCCCAGGGATTGGGGCCGCCGATCAGCTTCCGCATTTTGACAGTGACGAACAGGTGCCGTTTTGAAAGTTCAACTCGTTAATTGGTTCCCAGAATGGAAGGGCCTTCGGGTTCACAAGTGGACCACGATTCCTTTTTTTAATTACTCGATCTTGCTAGGATTCTTTGAATTGAGGGTTTGGAAATGAAAAAACGAAAACAAACCATAGAGTTTGATGAGTGTGATAGATGCGGGAACGGAACATTGTTCCAAATGAACGATGCAGACGATGGATTTTTTTATGATTGTGAGAGGATTTTTTGTGAAGATTGTGGCGATGTTGGATACACAATTTGCGATGAGAACTGTTCCGTGGTGTTCGATTGGGAAGAGAAAGAAAAAATAAAATGACCACACACAACCTCTCTGAGGCCAACCTCTCTGGGGCCGACCTCTCTGGGGCAAACCTCTATGGGGCAAACCTCTATGAGGCAAACCTAAAGAAAACCTTGCTTGAGGGAAAGTCTGTTTTGTCGTTTCAGTTTGAAAAACATTCCGCTTATTTTTATGGCTTAGATGAAATCGTAATTGGATGCGAAAGAAAAACAATTTCAGAGTGGATTGAGCAATACGAGGATATGGGCAAAAAAAACGACTATTCAGATGAACAAATAAAAAGATATGGTGATTTTATCAAGATGTGCCTGGAAACATATAATGAACAAAAAAAACAATGTAAGTGAAAAGATTTTTGAAATGATAAAAAGGGCCTGCTCTGAGTGGGATAAGCCTTGGTCAAAAATGCCAGACGATGAAAAAGAAATGGCAATAGATGACTACATAAAAATCTATGAGGAGGGCAAAAAAGAAGGTAATTATCCCCTGACAACAAGTAAATATTCTGGTATTGTTTTTATATGAGACTAAAACCATTTTTTACATATTACGGCGGTAAATATAGGATAGCTCCTCGCTATCCAAAGCCACAGTATTCTCGAATTATAGAGCCATTTTGTGGAAGTGCTGGGTACGCACTAGCTCACAATAGAAATACCGTCCTATTGTATGATTTGAACGAACGTATTGTTGGGACATGGAAGTATTTAATTAGTGTTTCAGAGAAAGAAATAATGTCTCTGCCCGAAGTTTTTGAGGACGTTCGCCATTTGAAAATAGCGCAGGAATCTAAATGGCTTATCGGGTATTGGTGTAATAAAGGATCTTGTGAGCCAAGAAATATGCCGTCTACATGGATGAAATCAGGCATAAGGCCAAATTCTCAGTGGGGGTCGGCTATTAAAGAACGAATAGCATCACAGTTAAAAGAGATTAGACACTGGAAGTGTGAATTAAAAGATTACAACATGTTAGAAAATAATTTACCCTCAACTTGGTTTATTGACCCGCCATACTCAGCTAAAGCTGGGCGACTTTATACATATTCAGAGATAGATTATGAAATGCTCGCAGAATGGTGCAAACGACGCAGGGGGCAGTCTATTGTCTGCGAAATGCAAGGAGCTTTATGGCTACCGTTTAAGCCTTTTTATACGGCTAAAGGACTCGAAGGGCCAAAGGGTAAGAAAACAATAAAAGAGGTTATATGGGTGAAATGAAGTACACAATAAAAGACTTTCGCAGCGACTTCCCGAACGACAAAACGTGCCTCGATTTTATATTCAACAATCGTTATCCGAAAGGCTTGTCATGCCCAAAGTGTGACAAGTCCTCATTCCATGCCATTGAAGGTCGCCGCTCATACGCTTGTGCTTGTGGGTTTCAAATCTATCCGACCGAAGGGACGATATTCCACAAGTCACCGACACCACTAACGCTTTGGTTTCACGCCATATTCTTAATGAGCCAAAGTAAAAACGGCGTGGCTGCAAAAGAATTGCAACGTCACCTTGGCGTCACCTATAAATGCGCATGGCGTATAGCCAAACAAATCAGACTCCTCATGTCTCCTGACGGTGGGCCACTCGGCGGTCTCGAAATTATTGAGGCCGATGAGACATACGTTGGCGGCGTCAGACGTGGTAAGCGTGGACGTGGTGCCGAAGGCAAGACACCTGTATTTGGGGTTGTAGAGCGCAAAGGTCACGTTAAAACTCAAGTCGTGCCGAATGTTCGCATGGTTACTCTTATGCCTTTAATTCAAGCTATGGTGCCGCCTAATGCGGTTATCACGACCGATGAGTCGAATAGCTATAACAAAGTTAAGTCTCTAGGCCACTTGCATGAGACGGTTCGCCATGGCAAAGGCGAATACGCTCGCGGTGACGTTCACACCAATACAATTGAAGGCTTTTGGTCGCAGTTTAAGCGGTCTGTCCACGGGACTTTTCACGCCGTTTCGCCGAAGCATTTACAGACCTACTTGAACGAGTTTTCTTTTCGATACAATCATCGCGGTCAGAATTTGCCACGCGTGATGTTTTCAAGGGTTGCGACGCTTTTACCAAAAGTTTCTTAAAAGGAGAATTTTGCATGTCTGATTTATTGCACACAAAACAAAGGAATTCAACTTGTCACCAAGGGATAGTTGCCAAAAAGAATGTTGTCAAAGGTGTCAAAAAGAATTGTCTCAACAGCGATTTTGGTCCCAATTGTAACTCCAATAG
>CAYTOI010000030.1:0-2713 GCA_964439805.1 uncultured Pseudomonadales bacterium
AGTCACCATCTCGAAAATTTGTTCTACCTAGTACAGACGAAGGATGAACATATATATCACTTTTGGTATTGTCTATTTTTCTGAAGCTTCCTTTGCTGAAGCGAAGGAGATTTCCTATCATTCCTGCAGTGACCGCTTTACCTATAGTCTCTTTGTTCATTTTTGCCTTACTTCTGGGGTCGATAGTTATACCTCGGCTAGAAAGTACGTCAATAAGCTCTAGTCTTACATTTGCGGCTTCTTCCAAAACTTTTTCGTTGAGATAGTTATCTTTGGCCCACTGCTCGCTATACCCACTATCAACATAGCCTTGCCAAACGTTAATTAACGCAAGAAGGTCTGATTCTTTATTGTTTTTAAACTGAGAATGAAGTTTATCTGCCTTTCTGGCCAAGAGAAGGTCGCTGGGGCGGATATAAACATTTTTTCCATCCAAGAAAGATGAAAGAATACAAATTTCGTTAAGACAGTTACTATCCGGGTTGATAGCTTCAATAATCATGCGAGCAAGCTTTGGTTCGACACTGAGGTCGACCATTAGTTTCCCTATTTCTGTGATATCGCCGCGATTATCTAGAGCACCAAGTTTGGTGAGGAGATCTAGCGCGTGGTTTAGTGACTCTCTGTTTGGCTGATCCAAGAAGTCAAAATTCTGAATATTGGAGATACCGACTTTTTTCATGGCCAAGATGACCTGAGACAAATTTGACCTTTGAATTTCTGGAGTTTGGAATCTTTGTCTTCTTTTGAGACTTTTTTCGGTATAGAGACGATGGCAATATCCTGGTGCTGTTCGCCCAGCTCTCCCCATGCGTTGGTTGATTCCACTGATAGCGTGCTCTACTAGTACAAGTTGTTCTATCCCCGTGGTATGGTCAAACTGATTTTGTTTTATGAGGCCGGAATCGATGACGTGAATGATGCCGTCAATAGTTACCGAAGTTTCGGCTATGTTTGTTGAGACAATAATTTTTCTTTTTTTGGAAGCTTCAAAAACTCTATTTTGTTCTTCTGGAGAAAGTTCGGAGTGAAGCTGAAGAATTTCAATTTCTGAGCCACTTACAAGCTTTGCAATATTTTCAACAGTTTCGTTTATTTCCCTTTTGCCTGGCATAAAAATAAGAATGTCACCCTCGGAGCCCACATTGATGATTTGTTTCACTTTTTTGGCGGCAGCAATAGGGGCGTCGTAGTGAGAGGCTTCGCGGTCTTCGTAAAAAACCTCTACAGGGAAGATCTTTCCTTGAATTTCTACTGAGTTATCTTTGTCGTCGTAACCGATATATTCGGCAAATCTGTTTCGATCTATAGTGGCTGAAGAAATCACAATTCTAATAGGCTCAATTCCTTCCATGGCGCGGGCTAGATTCACCTCTTTGAGTAGCCCCAAACATAGGTCAATATTTAAGCTTCTTTCGTGTGCTTCATCGATCATGATGATGGCAAACTCCAATAGCAATGGATCAAACTGAATTTTTTTAAGCAATATTCCATCGGTCATAAAAACAAGATCTGTTTCGTCGGAAGTACTATCATCAAAACGAATATGGTACCCAACGCGATCCCCTACGCTACTCCCCATCATTTCACTTACTCTATCTGTTACAGAGGTTGTGGCTATTCTGCGTGGCTGAGTAATACCTACTTTGCCTGGAAGTTTTAATTCGTCTCTTAGCTCAACAAGAAGAGGTCCTAAACAAGTAGTTTTCCCCGAACCAGTTTCTCCAACCAAGACAAAATTTGGGTGTTCTCTCAGTTCTGCTCGAATTTCATTTCTTAAAGCAGCAACCGGAATGTGCTCGACAAGCGTGAGGGCCATTTCTGGCGTTAGGTGTTTTGAGTACATCTCCATTAGCAGGATTATAGATCAACCTACTGCATATGGGTAAGTTATTTTTTTACGACAAATTCGGTGATTAGCTTCTTTTCGGTTTCGCCTACGACATAAGCTTTGACTGAGATAAGTTTTTCGATACCCGAGTCTTTGATTTTTTCTTTGAGAAGTTCATCCACTTGAAATAGTCCTGAAGAATTATTCATATAGACGTTTATGTTTATCACTTCTGGAGCAGCCTCTTCGGCAATTTCTACAGAATCAATTGCGTAAGCCGATAGTGAATGAATATTGACTTCTCCTTTTTCAAATGGAATACGCGAGCGTCCCCCAGACATATCTAAGGCGTCTGCTATGCGAACAATGGCTGCCTCAGCGGTCTTTGGTCTTCCGTCGTCTCTGTGGTTAATAATGGCATGGAGGGTTTCACCTCGGACAATTACCTTTTCTCTAATTGGCAAAAAGTCCAAGACATCATCGATAACTCTAAAGGCGATAAATAGACTGTATTCTTCATGGCCTTTCCTATTGATACTCATGCCAAAGTCGTGGAATAGACTGGCCAGAACTATAACCAATTCTGCATGTTCATTTGTCAGGTTATAGTCCTTGACTATTCCCATTTCAATTTTGTTTTTGTGCAAAATTCTGGCCATTTTGAGCGCAATATTGGCTACTATTTGAAAGTGGACCGGGCCATGGTCAGAAAACCCAATTCTATTGAGGGCGTTGGTATTGGTCATTTCCCATAGAGCCGTAATCTCCTCGTTGTTGTTGACATTCTCTATAGCTTTGGCTAGCAGCTTATTGTGTTGGCTGGGTACGTTGATATTGTTCATATGTTTTTGTTGATTGTACGCATAATTTTAGCACTTTTGC
>CAYTOI010000031.1:0-2618 GCA_964439805.1 uncultured Pseudomonadales bacterium
GCCACCCCAAGCTCCAGTGGGTGGGGATTAAGGATGGGGAGGTGGTGGAGGGGTCGGCTCTAGATGGAAATCGATATTATTATTCACTTCGGTCTTACCAATGATTTTTTTAATGCAATACTTGGGTAAACGGCTACATGTTTATGAATAAACCTTCTTCTAAAGATAGAGATTCACGAGTCTACTTGCTTCTAAATGAGCTTTTTGAGGAAGCGGAAAATTCAGAAGTATCTTTTGTTGAACCATTTCACTTCCAAGAAGTTGAAAGTCTATTTTCTTCTACGGTATGGGGCTTTAGAGAGCTTTTCCTCACGATACTTGTTGCTAGGTTATTGAACCCAAAATATAGGGCGTCCAAAGATTTGTATGCCTGTAATCCTAGACCACTTTTTGAACACTCAATAAGGGCTATTTTGATGGAGAGAGGAATACCGACGAAAAAATCTGGCCCATTAAATGTTGCAAAAAATACCAAAAAAATAAATGAGGATTGGGCTGCAAATAAGAGAGGTGATCATGCAGCAATGAATGTTGTTAATTTGGTTAAGAAGATTGAAGCTGTTTCCCCCTCGACTTTGAAAGAACTAGCGATTATTTTCTTGAAAAGATATCTTACTGAAGCTAAAACCGTAGAGAAACTTCGGTTCTCTTATGAGATTGCTTTTGAAGATCCTGTTTCTCTGTTTTATTTTTGCAAGGAGTTTATATTGAAGGTGCCAGATGGAGGCACTTCTCCTCAAAAAGTATGTGGGTTATTGATAGAAACCTTGAATTTAGAAAGGGAGAGTTTTGTGGAGGTTTTTGGAGTGGAGGACAGTGTTTCTACCACCAATACCACCAGTAAAAAAGCTGGAGACATTTTGGAGAAATTTCCGAACGGGCAAAGCATAGTTTATGAAATCACCGTCAAAGCTTTTGATGGTAATAGGATTCGTGATTCTTATGAGGCTTTGAAATCTCGAGATACAGCTTCTGGACTGGAAGTGCTTGTCGTGTGTCGAGAATCAGATCTTCCTAAAAATATCGATCTACAAAACTTAGAGGGTAAAAATGGTTTGCTAGCGAGTTATGTCTACGAGGATCTTATTTATTACTTCTTGGATATGGACACCTGGATTGCTGAAAAACTCTTTTCACTTTCTAAAAAGGGTAGGGGTGTTTTTTTCGCTAAACTTGTGGATCATGTGAATGATCCTAATACGTCTCTAAAAGTGAAAGAGTTTTTTGCTCGATGGCGTGAGGGTAATCCATAGATTGTTCTCTTTTTATAACTGATAACATGTCAAATACTAATTTCCCTACTGCAAAGGCAAGGTTACAAGGGACAGCGTTTCCTATTTGACAATATATTGAATTCTTTTTGCCAGCAAATATGTAGTCATCGGGGAATGTTTGAATCCTTGCAGCTTCGTCAACAGTAATTCTTCTTAAAAAAGATGGCATTTGGCCTTCTTTAAAAGCATTTCCCCCCTTCATTAAAATAGAGTGATAATTTTCTATCCAACTTGGTTTATTTGAAAAAATTTGTTGATCATCAACTATTGGAGTCTTATTGCCTCCCATACTTGCAGCTAACGTACATGAATATCCCATTGGATTTATTGGCCTTCCTGCGCCGTTGAATAGCATCCCTGCATATGGGGATTTTCTTAAAACTGGGTTTTGAGCGAAACTAATCTTTGCGTTACATACTCTACTGTTGTCTTTACTTCCTGCTGGTCCAAGTTTTTTAAATAGATCTATTAAGGTTGGAGCTTCTGCTTGATATCGTTTTAGTAATAAATCTAGTGGCAATCTATTTTTTTGATCACGAATTCCGATTAGGAACATTCTTTCGCGTTTTTGGGGTACCCCATAATCGACTGCATTTACTAAAATTATCTGGGCTGAATAGCCCAGAGATTCTGCCTTGTGTATTAATAAGTCTCGAATAGGTTTCCATTTTTCTAAAACGCCCAAGGCTTTTACATTTTCCATTACAAAAATAGAAGGTTTTACTCTTTCGACTACATCCATAAATTTAAAAACTAGTTTGCTCCTTTCATCATTAGGATCCATTTTCCCTGCTACTGAAAAACCTTGACATGGTGGCCCGCCAAAAACTACATCAGTACCCCGGAATGCTGTTAATGAGTCTACGTATTCACTTAGGTCGCCACACTTAATATGGTTGCCGTGGTTTGCGGCATAGGTAGCACAGGCGTCTTCTTTGATATCATTAGCCCATACTATTTTAAAACCAGCTTTTTTGAATCCCACGTCCATGCCACCTGCCCCAGAAAAAGTTGATATTGCCGTGAAAGTCATATTAGTCGGAAGTTTGTTGATATAATTATACTAACTATTTTCTTTCTACAAATATAGATCTGTATGACTTTATCTTTACTATTATTTATTGTTTTGCTTTATATGCATTACATGGGTGAGTGTATACTTACCTATATCGATTTGCAAGTTATTTATTGGAATTCTGCTAATCTTCTCAAGATTTATTAGTCATTCCCTCATGCCCCTCCACATCCACGAACTCGGTCACATTGTGCTGTACGTCGCGAACCTTGAAAGGTCGGCGAAGTTTTATCGAGAGGTGCTGGGGTGGAAGTCGCTGGGGAGGCCGG